>CAZCIZ010000001.1:0-116295 GCA_964498995.1 uncultured Clostridia bacterium
GGAATATTATATTAGGAGATATATTTTCTGGCTTTGTTTTTGGGATAATAATAGCATTGGTCCCCCTAACTATAGGATTAGTATTATTTGAAATGCAACTTATTAACATATTGCCTTTTATAATTGCACTTTTATTGACAAGTTTTTGTTTTTCAACTGATCTCTCATGTCTTCTTTGCCAACAGAACAACCGTCAAATATAATGATGCTGTCAAATTTAATCCGATTTCCGTTATTATTTCTCAGCGGAATTTTCATTCCACTTGCTAATATGCCAGAATGGGCCAGGACGATTTCATTAATCTCTCCCCTAACTTATGCAGTTGAATTATTTCGTTGGTCATTCGGATTGACAATTACAACAAATATATATCTTTGCTATTTCGTATTAATAGGTTTTATTATATTATTTCTTATATGGGCTAAAAGTGCCCATGAAAAAAGTATTAAAAGCTACTATTAGCATGTCTACAATCAACAGCCGACTCCCGGAGTGGAGGTGGTCGTGCGGTCCTGGGTCCCATGCTGCGCGAATATATCATTAGCGAAGCGATGCATGCACTGGGTATCCCGACTACTCGCAGCCTGCCTGTGGTCATCACAGGAGAGCCTGTGATTCGCAACACGGATTTACCCGGGGCCATCCTAACGCGGTAGCAGCCAGCCATCTCCGTGTCGGCACCTTTGAATTTGCCGCCAGTACAGGCTCGACAGATGAAGTTAAATCCTTACATACTGCGGGACATAACCCGTATCGATACAGATTTCAAAATACAAGAATATCTTTTAACTCTATGCTTTCCTCCTTAGTCAAATCTATCACATCATCATCTATTTTCACTAAAGGGTTATATAAATCCCTTTCATTGAAATAAACTATCTCACCTTTTTTACCATTGCTTAATAAAACCTCTGCCCCTATAAAAAATGTTGTTACATTATTTAAAAACAATAAAGCTATCCTGGGATCCAAAGATTTAAAAGCTTCGTGTCTAATCTCTTTTAAAGCATCAAAAGGAGAAAACCTTCCTTCATAACATCTCTCGGAAGTTATAGCATCAAAAATATCAGCTATTGCTATTATTTTTGCAAAACTATAAATTCTATCCTCCCCTACTCCAAAAGGATACCCACTCCCATCAGTTCTTTCATGATGCTGAAGTACAGCTAAAGCTACATATTGGTCGAGGTTCGAGGAATTATTTACTATTTTATAACCATATTTTGAATGATTTTTTATTTCTTCAAATTCATTATCAGTCAATTTACCTGGTTTGTTTAATATCTCTTCTGGTACTTTCATCTTACCTATATCATGCAGCGTTGCTGACAGGCTAAGCTTTTGAATAGCTTCTACATCATAATTTAACCATTTTCCCATTAAAGAAGAGTAGATAGCCACATTTACACTGTGTTGATAAGTATATGTATCTTTATTCTTCATTTGATTTATTAAGCTTGCATAATCTGTAGCAGAAAGAGTATATGTCAAAAGTTCCTCTGTTACTTCCTCTATTTCCTTCACTCTTTCGTTATTAAAGTTATCTGATTTTTTCACTTCTTCCATAAAGCTTGTAATTTTTTCTTTTGTAGCAGTATATTTTTCTTTCAAAACTTCTTTTTGCTCTAGTTCCTTTTTTTTAGCATCTTGAATACTATTTTTATCTTTTAACACTACATCAACACCAGGTTTCTTTATCGTATAAACTACGCCCCAGGAT
This sequence comes from uncultured Clostridia bacterium, assembly GCA_964498995.1. GTDB lineage: Bacteria > Bacillota > Natranaerobiia > Natranaerobiales > Natranaerofabaceae > Natranaerofaba. Next base: position 1,722 of record CAZCIZ010000001.1, read on the forward strand.
TTTAGTAACTCTATATGTTCATTTGTAAGTCTAGTACCTTTGGGCAAAACCACTGCCCCGCTTTTATTGTATATAAATTCATTTAATAGCATCCCAGGAGCTAACTCGTCTATCTTTAGTTTTTGCATACCAAGCAGCTCCTTCTCATGATTTCCTCCACCTAAATACTATTTTTCAAGTATAACTCAGATTGTTTACATTTAGTATCATTATAAAAACTTTACTACCATCTTCACCGTTAGCAAGCCTCCTTGTTATTTTTTTCTAGCACCAGCGTCAATTTCCTGCAAATTTTCTGAAAATATTTACTTATATTTCTTTTACTTTATATGTAAAAACCAGGTCTAGCCCTTTATATTGGACTTATATAATTATATATTTTATTATATAATTAGTGAACGGTTATATATGGGAAAGTCATTAATAGGCTCAAAAGACAAAGGGATTAGCAGCTTTTTTCTACCCTATTGCGTCCTTTTTCTTTTGCTTTGTACATGGCAGTATCAGCTCTATTAAGTGCGGAATCTGATGAATCTTTTTCTTTGAGTTCTGTGACTCCAAAACTGGCAGTTATGGTTTTATCTAGTGAATTAAATTTTTGCTTTTCTAGAGCTTGCCTAATTTTTTCAGCATAGGCTGTTCCATCTTTACAGCTGGTATGGGGTAATAAAATCACAAATTCTTCTCCGCCCAGCCTGGCTGGGAGATCTTCTTTTCTAGAATGTTCTTCTAATATTTTGCCAAGATCAATGAGAACCTGATCTCCTATGCTGTGTCCCCAGTAATCATTGATATACTTGAATCTGTCGATGTCTATCATTACAAGGGAACATGGAGTTTTGTGACGGCGCAGGGAAGATAAAGATTTTTCTAATGCCTCTATAAAGCATCTTCTGTTGGAAATTTCAGTAAGGGGGTCAGTTCTTAATAAATTATTAATAGTGTTATTAGCTTTCTTTAGTTCAATATTCTTTTTATTCAAATCCCTGGTCATGTTGGAGAGCTCGTAGTTTAACACCGACATTTTAGCTATGATTTCCTCTCCTGTAAAGAAGTGTTTTTCACCAAATATTATATAATATTCCTTATCTTCAAATATGGTGCAGTCTATCAGATAGCTGTTCTCATGTTCATCGTAAAAGTTAACTCTGGTTTTATGAGGGTTTTCCTGAATTTCTTCCTTTAATTCTTTTAGTATATTTTTCTTTTCACTTTTAATATAATTACTTAAAGGGGTGGAGGTAGGTTTTTCTTTTAGGTTGAACAGCCGCAAAAATTCTTCATTGCAGTCCAAAATATTAAAGTCCTTATCTGTTGAAATTATAAATGTGGTACTAATTTCCTGTAGATATTTTCTTAAAATTTCAGTATTTTGATTTATTAAAAAGTCCACTATCATCGTATTTTTACCTCCAATCTTCCCACCATTTTGCCGCCAGAGCGATGGCTTCTTTGCCATTTGTTGCAAACCCGTCGGCACCTGTTACTTTCCAAAGTTCAGTATATTCCGCAAAGACTTTTCCTCCTACCATGACTTTGACGTCCTTTAATTTTTCATTGGCTTTGATTTTTTGTATTAATTCTGAGGTTTTATCGATATTAAATGGCATAGATACTGAAATTCCTAGTAGGAAAGGAGGTTCTTCAAGCAGTAATTCAATTAATTCCTCACCAGGGACATTGGCACCTAAATAATCTATATCCCATCCTTCTACTTCTAAAAGATCTGCTATCATTCTGGCTCCAAGTTCGTGATATTCATTAGGGCTTGCAGTGATCACTGCCCTTTCTTTTGTGTGCTCAATGAGTATAAATTTAGGATAAAGATTTGCCATAACTCTAGAAACAATGGCCGTAGCCAAATGTTCGTGGGCAGCTGATACTTCTCCCCTTTCCCATCTAAAACCGATGTTGTACATGCAGGATTGTACTACCTGAAGGTAAAAGTTCTGTAAGTCTTCAGGGGAGTTTACAGCCTTATCACCTATGTCCATACACTTTTTATGATCTCCCTCCATAAGGGCTAAATAAAAATCTTCGTTTGTCTTTTTCCAGTTAGGAGATATCTCAACGGGCGGGTTTTCTTCTAACTTAGAAAGTTCTATCATTTTCTCATGGCTTTCTTCAAACCACTGATATACCTCTAAAATGGGGTAGGTATTTTCAGGCTCCAAATATTTTTTTACTGCTTCTTTCCAAGCCTTAAAAGCCCGGGGAAAATACTTAAAATTAAATCCTTGATTATGGTAAGTACGATAAACCCATGGAACTACAGTTGATAATAATTCTAAATTATTCATTTTGAATAAGTTAGTCATAAACTCGGCGTGGTTTTGATGATTCTCTTCCATCAAATAATTAGGATTATTACCAGTGAGTTGATTAACATCTTCTTGACTACTCATTATTTCATTTACTTCTGCTATAATTGCTTCTTTATTTTTTTCATAATCTGCGGCTGCAGTATATGAAATGTCTGGTAACACTTTAAGTTTTTCTCTCAGTTCTTTTTTTATGTCTTTCATATAAAACTCCACCAATCTAAATTTGATAGTTTCAAGTTTCCTGGCTACCGCCCAGGCAAGAGGCCAAAAAAAAAGCAGATTGCGCCGCAAGAGCCAGTAATGAAAATAACCGGTTTATTTTATTACTACTTCTATTAATCACCATTCTGCCATGAACTGTATTAAATTTCAATATATATTGGAATTTTGTAAGACACCATCTAATGGCTTTCAATTTGCGGTAGCATCTTCTGCTTAAAAAAATTGCTTTATTCTAGGGAATAAGTCCAAACCAGCTTATCCTCTTTTTTATCACTAGTTGTAGTTGCACTTGTTGAAGTACTACTAGTGGAAGTATGTGTTGTTGTTATAGTAGTGGAAAAAGTTGGTTCGGTTGTAGTTGTTATATTTGATGTAGTGCTAGTAGTAGTACTTGTTGTAGTTCTTGTAGTAGTACTTGTTGTTGTTCTTGTAGTAGTTTTTGTGGTGGTGTTTGTAGTAGTGTTTGTAGATAGTAGTTCCTTGATATTGTCCATTTTATATTGCAACAGCATCTGAAGTTTAATCATATTTACTATGGTCTCGTTAACACTTTTGTTAATATCCTTTATATCTTGTGTTGAAAACTTATCAAGCTTGTATTCATCTAAAACATACAAAAGTTTTTTGGTTTGAGCATCCAACATCTTAGATAAACTTTCTTCTTCATGTGCAATAGAATTTAATAAGTAATTAAGGGAATCCTCAAATTTCATATCTTTTGCTCCTCTTCAAGATGTATTAATAATAAAAACTTAAAATTATCTCCATATACTGCAGCAGTGAAATAAATCAGTTATTTTCAACTGGTTGTGGTCTTAAAGGCAAAACATGGGAAGTTAGTCATAATGATTAAGCATATCTTTTACAGGTATAATGCTCTAGTGTTTTTCAGTTCACACAACAAAAGTATTATGAATATTATACAGTACAAAATACAAAAAGGAGGAAAAACTATGTCATTTCCTAACATTCCTGATGTAGACCCAAACATTAATCTTGAAAGAGAAGATATGATTAATCTTCTCCTGGCCTCAATTGCCTTTGAAGAACTTGGTTTGGCGCATATTATTAATGCAGAAGGAGAAAAAATCCAAACTGCTCTAGGTTTTGCACAAAATAATAATGATTTAATGGAAATTAACCGATCAGTAGAAAAAACATTGAGATCTACAATTAAGAAAGAAATGTTGCTTCAATTCAAGTTAGAAGATACTTTAGAAATGCCAAACAACAACAATCAAGGACAACAACCATCATAAACAATTTATAAGCCTGGCTAAATTTTTAGGTCTAAAAGGAGCAGAGAGAGGGTAAATATAACCCTTTCTCTGCTCCTTTTACTTTTTTTATTTCTATGCAATTAGGAGTAATATAATGATGAAATTATAAATATTAATTTAGCAAAGGAGGGAGGTATATGTCGTTTCCAAACATTCCGGATATAACCCCAGATATCGACCTCGATAGGGAAGAAGTTATTAATCTAATGCTAGGATCAATAGCTTCTGAAGAACTTGGTTTAGCTCATATGATTAATGCTGAAGCAGAAAAAATCCAGTTTGTTATTGGAACCCTTAAAGAACATAAAATGAAAACAACGCCTACGGTAGATGATTTATTAGAAATTAACCGCTCAGTAGATAAGACATTAAAGTCGGTGATAAAAAAACAAATGCTGCTTCAGTTTAAATTGGAAGATACTATCGAGATTATGAAAGAACCAAAAACTCCAACGACTACAACATCCACAACTACTTCCACCACAACAACTACTAGCTCAACTAGCAGTTCAACTACCACTACTAAAAACTTTTGGAATGAGAGTTTTTACAATCATTAATGACAAAGCACAGCAAATATTATATTGATACTTCCTGTTGGGGCAATCAAAGGGTTGAATCATCGCTTGATTGCCCTTTAATTGTTTAAAAAAGCACACCGTTTAAAAATAGTTTTCATACTGTGGTCACTAGGAAGGAGGAATGCATTATGTCATTTCCAAATATTCCGGATGTGACCCCAGATATTGATCTTGATAGAGAAGATGTAATCAACCTTATACTTGCTTCAATTGCTTTTGAACAACTTGGCTTATCTCATATTATTAATGCTGAAGGAGAAAAAATCCAAGCTGGTCTAAATTTTGCACAAAACAATAATGATTTAATAGAAATTAATCGTTCTGTAGAAAAAACATTAAGATCTGTCATTAAGAAAGAGATGCTTCTTCAGTTTAAATTAGAAGATTTAAAAATAGAAGATACTATTTTTCAAGGATGTTCGCCAGGAAGCTGGGGAACAAATTTACAGCTCTGGCCCCCAACTGGTTTTGCCCCTGAAACCACAATTGAGCAAGCATTTGGCATTAACCCATGGGCTCCAAATCAATTTACTATGGGGGATGCTCTGCCTCCAGCAATTAATCTTCCTACGCCACCCATCTCACCAAATATCAATGCACTAACCACTCAAGGGGTTGCAGCCCTGTTGAACGCAGCTCATCCAAATGTTAATTACCCTCTTAGCGAGGCTCAAGTCATAGCTCTATACCAGGCTGCAGTTCAAGATACCAACCTGAGAGAAGAGACAACTGAGCTCTTTAATGCTTTCAACGACCTTGACTGCCCCCTAGTCTGAAAGGGCGAACAAGAAGTTAGGATCTAGCAATAAAAGCTGCACTCTAATTTAATAGCTAAAACACCTACCAGATCAACATTCCTCAAGATACTACCCTGTTCACAGGCATTTAGTGTAAAATATAGGGGGCTAAAATAAATTTAAGGAGCTTTTTATATTAATTTTGCTGTAACAAAGGTTCTAATTGGTTATACCACACCCAGTCTGGGCTGTATTTTTGCCTTGCCAAAGTTTTTGCACTGATCACCGGATTATCTCTCATAAGATTTACTATTATAGAGGCATGCTCCTCCAGGTAAGCCTGTTCACTTGGCTTATATATCTCCTTTGTATCATAACCAAAATTGCGAGCATCCCATCTCATAAAATATGCCTTAAGCTGTTTACCTAACTCTTCTAATGCCGGAACAGCTTCATTTAAGACTAAAAAGTTTCCTCTACTTGCCGCTTCAATAACTGTCAAGCCAAATGATTCTGAAAAAGATGGACAAATAAATAGATTAGATAGAGTAAACAATTCTAAAACACCGCTCCGAGGGAACCCTTCAACATAGCCTAAGTCGCTTGTAAAGAAAATATCAGTTTTTTTTAATCCATGACTATAGCCCGTCTTTGTAATAAATTCCTTATATTTATCTGGTTTAGTATCCATTGACGGAAAATCACAAAAGACCACTTTAACCTGCAATTCTGTCTGTGCCTGAATAACTCCAGCCAAAGCAGCAACTTTTTCAAATTTTTTTCCTGTAGTAAATCTAGCAGGATAAATAATAATAATATCCGGACTAATCAGATCAATTCGGTCATGAATTGATCTGACCTCCTTACTCATAAACGACTTTAAGTTTAAACTGTTGTGGACAACACGACATCTTCCTTCCGGCACATTGTATTGTTTTGCAAGAGCTGGTATTCCAGAATAGGTAGGGTATACATATGTCGTATTAGGCATAGGTGTATATCGGCAAGAAAAAGGCCACTTGGGATTAGGCGGTCTATTAAAAGGAATTGAATGGGTCATTGCTATAAATTTTATATTCGGTAATTTTTCTTGCACTTTTCTAACGGCAACATTATGAACTAAATGCCAGCCTTGGTAATGAATATCATGCATAATACAGATGTCAACATCTAATAATTTATCCTCTAAATCACCAGCGATAACTTCGACCTCATCATAAAAGGTTTCATGGACTTTACCGTCCGGTTGAGAATAATCATACCAGTGAATTTTATTACCTTTAAATCTATTTGTTACCTTAACCCACTCTAATCGTTCATCAGCAAATATACCTGTTCGCTCATTATCATCACAATCCTGTGAAACAATTAATTTGGTTTTCACTCCATTATTCAAAAGCATTTCTAACTGCTCTGCCACAACATTAACTAGAGAATATGTACTACTAAGGCCATTGAACATAGTTAAAACCGCTACTTTCACTGATATACCCCCATTATCTTATTTTCTAAATACATTGATAATAGAAACAGGTTCAATGTAGAATGACTAGATCCTACATGAAGCTTTGTCCTTTTTAAGATAATATATGAGGATATTAATTGTTTTAGAATGATAGATATTGAACCTCCCCTAAAATCATTAGTTTTTACAACTTAACAAAGCTACAATTGCATGCATTATAAAACTAAACCCTAATCTAATTGAAATACTTAAAATTGTAATAGGTCTCTTTTCGATTGCTCTCAATTATCAACACACACATAAACAAAATAATCCACCCCTAGTAGTGACTGTTTATGAATTGCTCTTGCCAAAAAATATGGTGAGTGGTAATATTGAATTCAATACATAAAATTAAATAATACGCTTAATCCTTTAAGGATCGGGGGAACCTAATCTGCAGTTAAACTGTAACTGCTTGGGGTGAATCTTATATGCTTGTGTATATAAGTAGGGCTATTCTCTTCAGTCCGAATCCGACAGCTAACCTCGTAAGCGTTAGAAGGGGATCAAGCTACTATGAACCATCAATCATAGGGAGATGCCCCTATGTTTTTTTTATTTTAGTTATATGCCATACTATACTGAAAATTATTAGCGATAAATGGAGTGAAAAGGAATGCAAAAGGGTACTAAATTTAATCCAGCAAGAATGTTAGTTTTTGGATTTTTGTTTTTAATATTGATTGGGACTTTTTTGTTAAGTCTGCCAATAGCAACTATTGGAGATAGATTGTCTTTATTAGACGCTTTATTTACAGCAACATCTGCTGTCTGTGTCACAGGATTAGTGGTTGTTGATACTGGGACTACTTTTACAGTTTTTGGCCAAACAGTAATCATGATATTAATCCAAATGGGTGGTTTGGGGTTTATGACCGCTGCAACTTTAATTTTCTTAGTAATAGGAAGAAAGATCACATTAAAGGAACGGATAGTAATTCAAGAATCTCTTAACCAATTTGATTTGCAGGGAGTAGTAAGGCTATTGACACTCCACACGCATAAATGCGTGGGATTCTTGGGTAGCTTACCGTCCTCAATCCATTTCTGCTTTGGACAGCTCCCAAGCTAAGGGTATGCCAGTACCCTTCCCATACCAGTGCATATAGCAGTATGGGCTGATAGACTGCAGTTTAATCTGCTCCATCTATCACAGGTGCATGGATGATATTCATTCCTGCTAACTTGGCTTTGTATTCTATATATGTTGCTAAACGATAGAATGACCATGTATGAAGGTTCTTTTCGTTTTTACGGCTTGTTCTTGCCGTGGTTCTGATATTAGATAGTTTTTCTAATCTAATAATGGAAACCTTATTATCTATTGCAAAATCAACCACTTTACGACTGATTTTATGATCTTGGTCTTGCCTTGGCAGCGACAGCTTTATTTTAGATATCAAAATATAGTTGAATGCCCCGGCGGATTTGAACCTGAATCTTCAAAGTACGATGATAAAAAGCAGTTATTCAGTGCCTAATTTTCCAAACAAGACTGTGTCAGGTACGAACTTTCAGACAACTGTATTTTCAAAGAGCAAAAAAAGTTCAACGTTGTGGGATTTACAGAAAAGAAACTTATTGCTGATACACATCGACGACTCTTAGGTAGCGAAAGGCACCGAAAACTCGCTGACTTTAGAGCCGGTACCGAAGGGGTTCCTTCGGTCTTTCGCAGGGTTTATCGTATAGACGAGATACCGATAAGAGGACTAACACAGTCTAGAATATGGAATAATTTCAAAGTAATGGCATACAATTTCAAAGTATTCTACAGATACTGTATAGAAGCAGGGATAAAGCCCTGTGTTTTAAACTTTTTTTACTGGTTATCTGGCAAATATACCAGTCTTACAAAAGTAAATTCGTGTTACTGCTAAGTTATACCCCTGGTTTTTGGGGGTCAATCACCTTTTGATTTTGTAATAAAATTATTAGGGATAGTGTTTCTTCAAATTGCCAAAAAAGACTCCTTAGAGACCAGGAAAATACTAACTGCTTAGAATCTTTAGTATTTGTTTATATAAAGCCAAGGACAATAATTATAAAAACTTCAAGAATTTATAGGAGGATAATATATGAATTCTCATTCAATTTATAAAAATAAGAATGGAAAGAAAGTCTTATTAGATATTTATGATAGGCAACTATCCAAATTAGGAATTGAATATGACATGCATAGTGTTGATACTAGATTTGGAAGTACAAATGTGTTAGATGTAGGCTCAAAAGAGAAAGAAAATCTATTGATTTTTCATGGTGGAAACTCTACAAACCCGTATAATTTAAACTTTTTTCTACCTCTGTTGAAAGAGTTTCAGATATATGCACCAGATACAATCGGTCATCCAGGTTATAGTGCTCAAAAAACATTATCCTCCAAAAATTATAGTTACGGGGAATGGGCAGCTGATGTAATATCAGGATTAAATCTCAAAAAAGCTAATTGTATAGGAATATCATATGGCGGAGGTATATTAATAAAATTGGCAACTTACGCACCAAAGTTAATAAACAGGGCTGCCTTTATAGTCCCTTCAGGTGTTGCTAATTGTTCACTATTACAGATAATTATTAAATTAGGACTCCCTATGATGAAGTATCGATTATTTCCTAACCGTAAAAACCTTATTCAAGCTATTGAGCCAATGACAAGTTCAAAAGAGATCGACGAAGATACTTTGGAAATGATTGAAGCTGTATTCAAACATGTTAAAGTCAAAGCGGAAATGCCACGCAATGCAACTAAAACCGAGCTGGAAAATTTTTTCGCACCCACCTTAGTTATTGCAGCTGAAAATGATATACTCTTTCCTGGGGAAGCAGTAATAGAGAGATCCAACGAAATTTTTCCAAATATCACTAAAGCTGATCTACTGAATAAAAGCCCCCATCTATTTTTTCAAAGGAAAACAGATATGGAAAAAGTAAACAATTTGATAGCAAATTTTTTCAATAAATAAAATATATTCTCGTGACTTTAGTCATGAGAGGTTCACAACGCTTGTTTATCCCCATATTTATCAACACTTTTCTCCACACTTATAAATAAAAAAATCTACCCCCATCTAGGTGAAATTTTTGATCACAGAAGATGACTTGCGTTACTTCTCTTCACCTAAAGGGGGTGGATTTACACTATTGTATCCTAATTTTTTCCTTGCAGATTATCCCAGTGTTACGTAAGAAAAAAAGTGGTAAAAAACGAATCTCAAAACCCCCATCATAGAGGCATCCCAAAATTTCCCTAAATAAAAAATGTGGTAAAAACCGCACCATTATCTAACATTATAAGTAAATATTTAGTCTATAGTTTTAGTCGCCCCTTGATAAGTTTTTGGGGCTTTTAATTCTTATATTTTCACAAGCATCCCCTTTATTTTCATATCAAATATTCTCTTAATATCCCAACTTTTAATATCTCTCAAGCAAAGCCTCGCAGGGCTTTACAAGCTTTAAATAGTTCTTTTATGTTTTCACTAATGGCCACAATAAAAAATCCACGCCCTCATGATTTTACAAATCATCTCACGATCAAAGAGGGGTGGATTTGAGTTTTGGCTAGCTTCTTTAGCTTGTTTTTTACTTCCAGCCCTTCCCAGGGTTTTACCGCTTTTTTTATTTGGTTACAACTGTTCTAATTTTCTTTTCAATGTTCAGACTTTCTTTTAGATGTTCAAACTTAGTTTTAATGCTACACACGCTTTTTTTATTGGAGGACATCTTATTCAACAGTAACACTCTTGGCTAAATTCCTCGGCTTATCAACATCGGAACCCCTTGCAACTGCTGCATAGTAAGAGAGGAGCTGTAGAGGAACTACGCTCAAAATTGGGGTGATAAGAGAATCCACTCTAGGTATGGTCATAACATTATCCGCTTCCTGGTGAATATCCTCATCATCCTCAAAGGCTAAGGCAAAACATTCTGCCCCTCTCGCCTTTACTTCTTGCAAGTTTGAAATGGTTTTTTCATATACGTGAGGTTGTGTAACAAGGCTGATCACAGGTATCCCTTCAATTATTAGTGCCAGGGTTCCGTGCTTCAATTCCCCTGCAGCATAAGCTTCAGCCTGGATATACGAAATCTCTTTTAGCTTCAAGGCTCCTTCCTCTGCCACAGCCCAGTCCAGGGCACGGCCGATGAAGAAGGTACTGTCCCACTTGGCGATTTTTTCTGCAATTTCTTTAAGCTTTTGTTCCTGGTCGTAAATTTTTTCTACAAGTTCCGGCATTTTGGCTAGCTCCGTGGAAAGGGTTTTTAGTCTTTTGTTATCACAGCTTGAGCTCATCCTGGCAAAATGGATCCCTAGCATAGTCAAAGAGATTAACTGAGTTAAATAAGCTTTGGTAGAAGCTACAGCAATTTCCGGTCCTGCCCATGTATATATAACCTCATCGGCTTCTCTTGAAGCCGAGCTACCCACTACATTGGTTATAGCGATTACTTTTGCCCCCCATTTCTTTGACTGTCTCAGGGCTGCCAGGGTATCTGCCGTCTCTCCCGACTGGCTTATCACTATCACCAAAGTATTGTCCGTAATAAGTGGTTCTCTGTACCTGTATTCAGAGGCAATATCAACTTCCACAGGACATTTAACCAGGTTTTCAAAAACAGCTTTACCGACTAATCCAGCGTGATATGCCGTCCCGCATGCTACCATGTATATTTTGTCATAGCTCGAAATCTCTTCCGGTGTTAAGGATAGTTCATCTAATTCCACTATGTTCTCGTCTTCATTGAATCTACCCCTCATTGTATCTTTAAGGGCTTGGGGCTGTTCATGGATTTCTTTCAACATGAAATGTTCATAACCGCCTTTTTCTGCTTCTTTTGCATCCCACTCGATCTTTAGTATATCCTTGTCTAACCTTTGTCCATTTTCGTCAAAAACCTTAACCTCATTTTCATTGACTTCTGCTATGTCACCGTCTTCTAAGATCAAAACTTCATCGGTATAGGCCAAAATCGCGGGAATATCAGAAGCGATAATATTCTCCCGGTCACCTACTCCTATAACCAGGGGACTATCTTTTCTTATACAGATTATTTTATCTGGATTTTTCTCTTCGATAACCGCCAGGGCGAATGAACCCTTGAGCTCCTTACGGGCTTTTTTGGTAGCTTGCAAAATATCACCCTGATGATAATGTTCCTCAATCAAGTGGCCGATTACTTCTGTATCGGTTTCCGATTTGAAGTCATGACCTTTTTCCATCAATCTCTTTTTAAGCTCTTTATAGTTTTCTATTATCCCATTATGAACAATGGAGATGGTTCCAGTACAGTCACAATGAGGATGACTGTTTTCATCTGAAGGCCTCCCATGGGTAGCCCAACGGGTATGACCAAGTCCAATATTGGAAACGTTATTCTGATAATGACCATTACCATTAACTTTGTTTTTAAGGTCATCTATTCTACCTTTGGTCTTTTCGATTCTTATCTTACCATTATCTATAAAGGATATCCCTGCCGAATCATATCCCCTGTATTCTAGTTTTTCTAGTCCTTTAATCAATACATCAAGGGCATTTCCTCTCCCTATATATCCAACTATTCCACACATTGTAAATTACCTCCATGCAAATAAAATCATACAAAAAGTTATTTAGTTGTCCTTCACCCGGCACTTTTTGTCCCCAGGATCACTCCCGGGTTTTGTTATGTGCCTTTTACGGTGGTGAAGCCACCGGAGGGCATCCGCCGATAATTCGATAGACCCTCAGCCTCGTCAACATACCTTTAATTTGATTGAATAAAAAAAGGTATGTCCTGGCGCTTTTATCTTGAAAAAATATTGTCATCTTTCCCTGGGTATCACCCCCCAAACAAATTTATACTGTATTTTATTTTCTTTACTTAGCTCTGGTTTTTATTGTATCAACCAACTCATTAGCTATCTTATGCAAGAACTCTTCATCTTGACCCTCTACCATAACCCTGATTAATTGTTCTGTCCCTGAGGGTCTGATGAGTACTCTACCTGTTTCTCCAAGGTCCTCTTCCGCTTTTTGCTTTTGTTCTTGAACTTCTGAATCAGATAGAATTCCATCTTTATTTTTCACCTTAACATTCACCAACACCTGGGGAAGGGGTTTAACCATCTTGGCGAGCTCTCCCAAGGTTTTCCCTTGGTCTATTATAGCCTTCATCAAAATCAAAGCAGTTATCACACCATCTCCCGTAACATTTACTTTTGTATTTATTATGTGCCCCGACTGCTCCCCACCGAGGGCATAACCATTTTCAAGCATTTGATATAGCACGGCTCTGTCTCCTACCTTGGTTCTCTCCACGCTAATACCTTTTTCTTTCATGGCTAAGTCCAGGCCGTAATTGCTCATAATTGTGGCGACTAATGTGTTATGGGGCAGTTCATTTTTGGCGTTTAGATATGACCCCAAAATAGCGAGGATTTTATCACCATCGACAGTCCTACCCTTTTCGTCAAGGGCGATAACCCTATCTCCATCACCATCAAATGTAAAGCCCAGGTCAGCACCTTCTTCAACAACTCTATTCCCAGCTTTTTCCGGATGAGTTGAGCCACAATCAACATTTATTTTATCTCCTTCGGGTTTACAATTAAGCGAGATAACCTCTGCTCCAAGTTTTTCAAAGATCATAGGGGCAATCTCATAAGCGCCTCCATAACCGCAGTCGAGAACTATTTTTTTCCCTGATAAGTTAAAGGGCGATAGATTTTCCAGTACATGATTGACGTATTTCCATCCGGCTTCTTCTAAAAATTCCGCCCTACCTATATCCACCCCGGTTGGTCTAGACAGGTTGTCACCGTCACCATTGTCTTCAAGCAAAGCCTCAATCTCCTCTTCCTCGGAGTTAGTAAGCTTTATGCCATCTTTATTGAAAAATTTAATCCCGTTATCGGGTACAGGGTTGTGGGAAGCGGATATCATAATCCCTCCAGCATTTTCCTCCATATTAGTTAGTAACGCAACAGCAGGAGTGGTCACTATTCCAAGAAGCACCACATCTACACCGACTGAGTTAATCCCTGCTATCACACAGCCTTCAAGCATGTTGCCGGAAACCCTTGTATCCCTACCAATAAGTATCTTATTTATATCATAGTTCTTGTTCAAATACCAGGCTCCTGCTCTTGCTAATTTATAACAAAGTTCAGGGGTTAAGTCATCATTAGCTACTCCCCTTACACCATCGGTTCCAAAAAGGCCCATTGGTTTACACTCCTTTTTCTGTAAGTATATATTATAGTATCGTTTTTAAAAAAAATTAGGCCCTATAACAGTTGGCCTATTCTTATTCAATTTTACCGTTTCCGAATTTCCACTGCCAGAAACTGTTTATGGTGGTCTCCTGGGGATCCCATAGTCTCTTTAATGATTTTTCCAATTCTTGTTCATCTTTGACCCGGTATAATTTACCATTTTCTGCATAGGAAATTGTCCCTGTTTCTTCGCTAACCACAATACTAATGGCATCAGAATGCTCTGTAATCCCAATAGCAGCCCTATGCCTGGTCCCCAGATTTTTACTGATATCAGGTTTTTCCGTCAAGGGCAAATAACAACCTGCAGCCCTTACTGTATCCTCTTTTATTATTGCTGCCCCATCATGAAGGGGGCTTCTAGGCATGAATAGATTTATCAAAAATTCCGTACTTATCTTACCATTAATAATAATCCCTGTTTCAACAAAATCCTTAATCCCAGTTTTTCGTTCAATTACCATCAATGCTCCAATATACCTTTTGCTTAAAATGGCAGAAGCTTTCACAAGCTGAGATATAGTCTCATTATGTTTTTCTTTACCGGTTGTTTTGGGAAAGGCGTCAGTGATATAGTTGCCCCTCCCCAGCCTTTCCAGGGCACGTCGCAGTTCCGGTTGAAAGACAATGGGAATTGCTATTACACCGACGGTTATAAGTTGACTCAAAATCCAGTTTAAGGCTTGAAATTCAAGCCAATCGCTTATTCCCAGTCCCAGAACCAAAACAAATAGACCTTTTAACAGCTGGACTGCCCTAGTTCCTTTAATCAGCATGGCTACTTTGTAGAGCAAAAACGCCACTATCAACAGGTCAATTAGATCCCTCCAGGTAAAACGACTAAAAAACTCTTGTACCTGATCTAACATTTAACGCCACTCCTAATGCCCTCAAATTTTCTTTAGTCATTCACCTTTGAGCTTATAAGTTCTCCAAAAACTCCTATAATCCTCTTTAATTTGACAATGTTGGGTTAAAAGTATAGGTCAAAATTCTCCTGCTATTTTGCGGTCGCAAAACTTGCAGTGATTTTTCCTGACCAGGTTTGTTATCACCCCAAAGCCGACCCTTTCTATTATAGGCTCTTTACAATCAGGACACCAGGTAGTCTGGCTTTCTTTTTCTCCTACGTTTCCTAAATAGACATATGAGAGCTTTTCCTTTGCCTCTTCGTATATCCAGCGCAAAGTGGAAACAGGAGTAGCACTCTTTTCATATTTGTATTGGGGAAAATACCTGCTGAAATGGACTGGTATTTCCGGGTTTAATCTTGAAACCCAATTTATAAAATCATATAATTCATCTTTATGGTCATTGACCTCGGGAATAACAAGATAGGTCAACTCAACATGCTTTTTTTCTGCCAATAATTCCACTGTATCTATAACCGGTTGTAATTGACCTCCTACATGTTTGTAAGTACTCTCCCTAAACCCCTTAACATCTATATTGGCTGCGTGAATGTATGGCATCAAGTTTTTTAAAGGGGTTTTGTTGATAAATCCGTTGCTGACTATTACATTTTTAAACCCCTCTTCCGATGAAAGTTTTGATGCTTCATAGACATATTCATACCAGCTTGTTGGTTCCGAATAAGTAAACGCAAGTCCTAGAATGTTTTCAGGTTCACTCTCTCTGTATTCTTTTAAAATATTGGTTAGGTCTGTGGGAGAGATCTTTCTACCCAGGTCTTTATCCCTGCTGTGAGAGATTTGCCAGTTCTGACAAAAGGGGCACGCCAGGTTACATCCTACAAGCCCTACGGAAAGGACCTGGGAACCCGGATGAAATTGGTAAAGGGGTTTTTTCTCAATGGGGTCAAGGCATATTGCCGCTACCCTTTCTTGATACAGAGAGTTTAGTTTGGGTTTGTCGTTTTCTATCTCTGCTTTTCTCAATTTACACACACCTAACTGACCTTCTGACAAGATACACTTGTGAGGACAGAGAAGACACCTTATTCTGTTGTCTTCTAGTTGATAAAACATTGACTCTATGGCTTTACTCATTGTATCTATCCACCTTAAATTTATATATTTTTATATCATCAGCCTTATCAATGCCAGCTTTCGTCATGGCTACCTCAAGCTGTTTATCTGCCGTATCAATCCCTTCTAGATCAGGTAATAAAACCCCTTTTTGTGGTCCTTTTTCTACTACTATGCCATAGTTTTTTGGATCTAATTCTTCAGCACTCTCTACTTCTTCTTTAGGATGAAGGACATCTACTGAAAAGTACAATTCATCTAGCTCTGCCAGGTTAACCTTTGGAAACCTTGGATCCTTGATGCCAGCGCTAATGGCATTGTTGATGATCTCTTCGGCCAGGTTGTTATAAACGGGTTCTATGGTACCTATACAGCCCCTGAGGGTCCCATCTCCCTTTTTTAGGGAGACAAAAGACCCCGCTCTTTTTAAAAAATAATCCGGCATATCAGGAAGAACTGATAATACTTTGTTTTCCTTTAAGTATGTCCTCAAACTATCCTTTGCCAATTTTATAGCTACATCTTTTACACTCATGCCATCTCCCCTTTTCTTTCACTTTTTTCAGTAGCATCATGGAGAAGTGCCACCATATATCCTACCCCAAATGGGCCTTCATAGGAAAGGACTTGGCTCCTGGAATTTTCCCTTCCATTCAAGGCTCCCCCGGCAATCAACAAAGGTCTATACCCGCATTCTCCAGTTTGGATCAAAAGTTTTTCCGAAATTTCCTTTAGGGCGCTTAGATCCCCTTTATCCAGGATATCTTGTATCTTATGATCGAATTTGTAAGCTTCGGGGTGATAGCCTGCAGGAGCATCCTCCTTGAGCCTGTGTGATAAATCACCACTTATAATAATTCCAATATCTTTTTCTTCTTTAGCTATTGTTTCACCTAATAACTCCCCTGTTCTCCAGAGAAGATCATAATCAACTCCTCCTGGAGTAATGACTACTAGATCAACTTCTTTTTCAAAGCTTGTTTTAAAATAATATAAAGGAACAAAAGCCCCATGATCTAGCTCTTCTCCGTCCTTGGGCGAACCATTTCCGAGAAGCTGATACGGCATTCTATGCTTCTCCCACTGAGATGAAATTTTTTGAATAAGTTCTCTGTCACATGGAAAATCAAGGTTTTCTTTGCCACCAAATCTCTTAAGTGAGCCTTCTACTCTTTCTTTATCCCAAATAGAAATAGCATCGGAGAGGTATGGTCCATGAGGTGTTATCAATATTACTGTATCTATATTATCTCCTTTAAGCTCTGAAAATGTATTTTCTAAAGCTGTTTTGGTTTTATTTACGTCTTTCAATGCACCGCCTCCTATTTCCGGCACTAAGAGGGGTGGGTGGGGCGCTAGTACAGCCCATTTTAAGGCCATGTAATCCACCTCCATTTTTAGGATTTAAAATCCTGTCTAAGTTTAGATTAGTCTTTGATATTATTTTCCTTAGTTATTATTTTACTACATTTATAGTAGGTTTTTGAACCATGATTTAATGGAAAAAGCTTATTCTGTCAAATATTCTAGCAATCCAAGGTATATTGCCCAGCTAACTCTTTCTTGATAGATTTCATCCTGAAGTAGTTCCCGTTCTTTAGGGTTTGACAAAAAACCTACCTCTATTATGGTACCTGTCGAAGTACTTTCTCGCAGCATAAAGTAATCTCCCCCCAGGGCTGATCTTTCCGTGTTCTTTAAAGTTTCAATAAAATTGTCCTGAATATAATTTGCTAAGAGGCGGCTATCTTCATCTCCTTGTTGATAAAAAGTCTGGGCTCCGCTCCAAATCTTTGAGGGTATACTGTTGGCATGCACACTTAAAATAAGTTCTGCTCCCTCTCCTTCCAAAATTTTTACTCTGTTTTCAAGCTCATAGGCTTTTGTCTTTTTTTTATCATTTTCCTGTTTTTTTGCATCTTCATTATTCTTTGGAACATAATCCCATAAGTCTATATCTTCATCCCTTGTCATTACCACTTTGGCCCCACTTTGCTCCAGTAACCTTTGAAGCTTTAAGGATATCTCTAATACTATATCACATTCTTTGACCTCACCTACAAAAAAGCCCGGGTCATACCCCCCATGGCCTGGATCTACTCCTATTGTCCTACCCTCTAGCTCCGTAGACAATTCTGGTATTGTAGTTGAATCAAAATCAAAAAATTTTAAGTGATTGAAAAATCCTGGTGATACTAATAACATAAATATAATGAGTATAAAAAGGAATATCGCAGAACCTTTCAGAATTAATATTTTAGTGAGTTTAAAAACAGAAAACTTAATTTTCACCCCAAACCCTCCTTGTTATAAGTTATGCAGTGAGGATAAAAATAGAAGGGTAGGTGGCTAATAATGTCCGGTTCAATTACAGAGAATACAGCATTTAAGCTTTTTGTTGCATTTTTACGAATCGGGGCTTTCACCTTTGGAGGCGGATATGCAATGCTTCCCCTGATCAAAAGGGATCTCGTGGAAAAACATAAATGGCTAGATGAAGATGAATTCCTAGATGCAATCACTGTAGCTCAATCGGTTCCAGGTGCAATTGCAATTAACACTGCTATATATTCAGGCTACAAAATCAAAGGCCTTTTAGGTGCTTTTATATCATTACTAGGAGTTATATTACCCTCATTTTTCATAATTTTGTTCATAGCTATATTCCTGCTTAGATGGCAGGACATGGCAATGGTGGAGAGAGCTTTTATGGGGATAAGACCTGGAGTAGTTGGGCTTATTTTTGCTGCAGTCCTCAGCATAGGAAAGCCTGTATTAAAAACCACAAAGACCATTGCAATATTTTTGGTTGCTTTTGTAATGGCTTCCTTTGGGATACATCCTTTTTTAATAATATTTTTATTCGGCTGTGTTGCTATAATCCTGTATAAGAAAGCTAATAAGCAAAAGGAGACTAAAAAACATGAGCGGACTTGAACTCTGGTGGGTATTCTTAAAACTTGGTTTCTTTAGCTTCGGTGGAGGCTATGTCATGATTCCCCTGATTCAAAGGGAAATAATTGAAGACAGGGGTTGGCTTGAATTAGGAGAATTCCTGGATATAATGGCTATTGCTGAGATGACACCCGGACCCCTGGCAATTAATTTTGCCACCTTTGTTGGCTATCAAATTGATGGTATAAGCGGGAGTATACTGGCTACGCTGGGGGTTATCACTCCTTCTGTTGTTCTAATCCTTTTATTGACACACATCATAAACAAGTACATAAAAAAAGAAAAGGTCAAAATCCTTTTCGAAGGATTAAGACCCGCAATCTTAGGTTTGATTCTTTCAGCGGCATTTTTTATAGGCTATAGGGTGATAGATGATATAGGTTGTATCTTGATCGCTTTATTCACCTGCTATTTGATGCTGTTTAGAAACTGGCATCCTTTGATCTTGATCTCCCTATCCGCCCTGTTAGGAATAATCATTTACTAACTCCCCATGTTTTGACTTTCACACCACAACCAGTAATGAAAATAACTGATTTATTTTCGTACTAGTCATTGACAAAAATAAAAAACCCCCAAACATAGTAGGTGAGTTTGGAGGCAGCTGTATTTTTACCTCTTGGAGAATTGAGGAGATTTACGCGCTTTTTTGCGGCCATATTTTTTCCGCTCTTTCTTCCTATCATCCCTTGTCAGGAACCCGTTCTTTTTCAAAATCGGGCGAAATTCATTGTCCGCCTTTAAAAGGGCCCTGGCAATTCCATGCCTAACAGCTTCTGCCTGCCCAGTAAATCCTCCCCCTTCTACGTTAGCTATCACATCGAATTTTCCTTCTACTTCGGTTTCTTTAAGAGGTTGCTTAACAATGGTTTCCAGGGTCTCCATTCCAAAAAAGTCATTGACAGTCTTTTCATTTATGGTCACATTCCCTGAGCCTGGAACCAGTCTCACCCGGGCAACAGAAGTTTTACGCCTTCCAGTACCGTAATACTGTGCCTGCTCCATCATCTTCCTCCTTTCCGGTTTATCCTTAATATGTTCTTAAGTTTCTTCCCATTTAACAGGTTCTTGTGCCTGATGGGGATGCTCTTCGCCTCTATATACTTTAAGCTTTTTAAGCATCTTACGTCCTAGCCTGTTCTTTGGTATCATACCCTTAACTGCATGATGTACAGCTCTTTCGGGTTTGTCCCTGAGAAGAACTTCATAGCTGGTAGCCTTCAGTCCACCTGGATATCCAGAATGCTTGTAGAGAAATTTTTGCTTTCTTTTTTTACCTGTTAAGAGGACATCTTTGGCGTTGATTACGATTACATAATCTCCAGTATCTACATGAGGCGTATATTCAGGCTTATGCTTCCCAGTCAACACCTTGCTTATCTCTACAGCTAATCTGCCAAGAGGCTTACCTGCAGCATCAATAACATACCATTTTTTTTCTACTTCTTGAGGTTTAGCCATATATGTGGTTCTCATCATAACCCTCCTTCTCTCATTTATGCTTATCATCAGTAGTTTTTTAACAAATAGATCACATAGATCACTTAAAATAACGATACAAACTCGGGTCTTAAACCTTTTTTTGACCTACGAAGTGTATTTTAATACAAATCCGGCTAACATGTCAAATCATGGGGCAAATATTTCCCTTTTAAGTTTTAGGTTTTAATTCTATTCAGTAGTAAACTCGTTCCAAAAACAGTCCTTGAGGCGATATAGTAGGGCCAATAAGGGATTTATCCTTTTTGTCTATGATTGTTATTATTTCTTCAGGTTTTAGCTTTTCTTCTCCTATTTTTAGAATTGTACCCACGATCATGCGAACCATT
Organism: uncultured Clostridia bacterium; assembly: GCA_964498995.1. Lineage (GTDB taxonomy): Bacteria > Bacillota > Natranaerobiia > Natranaerobiales > Natranaerofabaceae > Natranaerofaba. The sequence goes on from CAZCIZ010000001.1 coordinate 22,400, forward strand.
TTGTATAAAAAACCATCTCCCGTTATTTCAAAGAAAAGTTCACTGTCCTGGTCAAACATTTTTAGCTCATATACTTCCCTGATTTTGTTTTGGACGGGACTTTGAGAAGCACAAAAAGCTGTAAAATCATGTCTCCCTAGTAGGTATTCGCATGAATCTCTCATTTGTTCGTAATTCAGTTCTCTATAGTTTCTCAAGTGATAGGCATAGTTTCTTTTAATTGGATCCCTATATTGAGACTTATAACAGTAATACCTATAAGTTTTCTTTTTAGCATGTTTTCTTGAATCAAATTCTAGGGAAACTTTCGCCGCTTTTTTAATTGCTACGTCAGTGGGCAAAACCGAATTAAGGGCCTTGGAAAGATTGTTGATTGGGATTTTATCCAACTCGGCAGGTATTTTAAAATTTATAACCTGACCCCTGGCGTGAACCCCTGAATCCGTCCTTCCTGCAGCACTCACTCTAACTTCTTTCCCGTAAAGCTTTTCTAGCCCCTGTTCTAGCACAGCCTGTACAGTCAAGTCTTCTTTTTGGCGTTGGAACCCTCTATATCTAGTACCATCATAAGCCATGGTAATTTTTATATTAACATGATTCAATCTCATCCACTCCGGGACCAATATTTTTCTTTTAAAAAACTTTAAAGCCCCAACAACAGTAATACAGAAGCAAAAGAAATCAACACAACCATTGCCAGATAATCTCTAGTATCCATCTTCAGCTCTCTCAGCCTGGTTCTACCTTCTCCTCCATTATAACAGCGTGCTTCCATTGCTACTGCCAACTCATCTGCTCTTCTAAAAGCGCTGACAAAGAGGGGTATCAATAATGGGATCAAGTTCCTGGCTCTTTGAATTATATTTCCTGTTTCAAAATTGGCTCCTCTAGCCTTTTGGGCTTTCATGATTTTATCAGTTTCCTCAGTCAGGGTAGGTATAAACCTCAGGGCTATAGACATCATCATGGCAATTTCGTGAGCGGGAACACCTAGCCTTTTAAAAGGAGACAGCAGGTGTTCAATTGCGTCTGTCAATGCAATGGGTGATGTCGTCAAAGTCAAAACCGAGGCTATTATAATCAAAAAAATCAGCCTGATTGCCATAAAGCTTCCCCTGTAAACACCTTCAGATTCAACAGTTATAGTACCGATCCAGAGGGACTGTTCAAGTATTATATCCCCTCCCTCGGTCAAAATTGAATGCAGGATAAAGGTGAAAGCGATTATAAAAAAAAGAGGTCTGATACCTTTTATGATCATCTTTATGGGCAGATTGCTAAAATATATCACAGTAAAGAATAAAAGCCCCAGCATTATATAACCTGCAAAAGTGTCAAGTAAAAACAACACCACTACCGTAAATAAAAGCAGCAGTATCTTCATCCTTGGATCCATAACATGAAGGATGGATTGACCTGGCAGGTACTGACCAATGGTAAGGCCTTTAAACATAAAAATCACTTCCACTCTTTTTTAACTTGCCTTTTTTCAGATGTGGAAGCAGGTGCTCCTTTGCTTCTTCCACGGTAAAGACGTCATAAGGCACATCGAAACCCTTTTCTCTTAACCTGTACATCAAAAGGGTTATCTTGGGAGCGTTTAGACCTAGCTCTTCAATGTCTTTTAGTCTAGCAAATACTTCTTTGACATCACCAGATATCTTTAATCTGCCCTGGTGCATAACCATTATCTTGTCTGAATATTTAGCAATGTCATCCATACTGTGACTTACCAGGATTACTGTAATCCCCTGTTCTCTATGGAGTCGCAGCATCTTATCGAGAATATCCTGTTTTCCCCTGGGGTCAAGCCCGGCAGTAGGTTCATCAAGGACCAGTACTTCCGGTTTTATAGCCAGGACCCCGGCAATGGCAACCCTTCTCATTTGTCCACCGCTAAGTTCAAAGGGCGATCTATCTTTTAGCTCTTCGTATGAAAGCCCTACTTTTTCAAGGGCATATCTGGTCCTTTCACCAACTTCTTCCTGGCTTAGCCCCAGGTTTTTAGGACCAAATTCCACATCCTTGGCCACAGTTTCTTCAAAGAGCTGGTGTTCAGGATATTGAAATACCAGGCCTACTTTTTCCCTTATATCCTTAAGGGACTTTTTATCCCCCTGGGTGCTTTTACCTTGAATCAATACATCACCTGAAGTTGGTAGTAATAAGCCGTTAAAATGTTGAATTAATGTTGACTTCCCGCTCCCTGTCTGGCCGATTATTCCGACGAACTCTCCCTTATCTATTGTCAAGTTAACTTCGTCAAGGGCCTTATGGCTCATAGGCGAACCTGGCATATAAACATGTGTTAGATCTTTACATTCTATCAACATAGCTCCTCCACCAAAGATTCAATGTCAAATATACCTTTAGGAAGATTAACCCCTTCCTGTTTTAATGAGTGAGCTAGTTCTACAATCTGGGGAATCTCCAAGCCCAGCTCTTTTATCCTTTCCACTTGCAAGAATACCTCCCCAGGAGCATCATCCAAATCAATCCTGCCTTGATTCATCACTATAACTCGCTTTGCTTCCATGGCTTCGTCCATGGAGTGGGTGATGTGTATAATGGTTATATTTTCCTGTTGGTTCAACTGTTTTAAGGTATTTAGGACTTCTTTTTTTCCCCTCGGATCTATCATTGATGTGGGTTCATCCAAAACCAGGACATCAGGTTTCATAGCGATTATTCCTGCAATAGCCAGCCTTTGTTTTTGCCCTCCACTGAGTAAGTGAGGAGCATGTCCTGATATTCCACCAAGATCAACTGTATTCAAAGCCTCATGAACCCTTTCCCGGATTTCCTCCGGTACAATGCCCAGGTTTTCTGGGCCGAAGGCAACATCCTCTTCTACTGTTGTGGCTACAATCTGGTTGTCAGGGTTTTGAAAAACCATCCCGACTTTTTGACGTACCTTCCAGATATTTTCACTTACAGAAGTATCAAGATCATCTACAAATACTTTACCTTCTGAAGGTAGTAAAAGGCCGTTGAAGTGCTTGGCTAAAGTTGATTTTCCCGAACCATTGTGTCCTATAACCGCCATGTATTCTCCCCCGGAGGTTTTTAAGGATACATTGTCTAAAGCTTTTTCTTCATTCTCTTTGCCTTTATTGTAACAAAAACTCAGGTTTTCAGTCCTGAGAGATACTCCCATTAAAAACACATCCTCCGAATCTACTCCTCTTCAACTAGTTCCAGGATGGCCATAGGGGCACCATCTCCCCTCCTGGGTCCTTTCTTCAGAATTCGAGTGTAGCCGCCCTGACGGTCTTTATATCTTGATGCTATATCTTCAAATAGTTTTGTCACCACGTCTTCGTCGTAAATATATGAAAGAGCCCTTCTTCTAGATGCCAGATCGTTCTTTTTACCCAAGGTGATCATTTTTTCTGCAATACTCTTGATTTCCTTGGCTTTTGCCTCAGTAGTTTCTATTCTCTCATCTTTTAAAAAAGAAGTGGTAAGATTTCTTAGTAGGGCTTTTTTCGGGCCAATTTTTCTGCTCAGTTTTCTTTGTGGCATTTCTTCTACCCTCCTCAAAAGGATTATAATACAATAATATGAACTGACTGTTTATTCTTCGGCATTCTTTAAAGATAATCCTAGTTCGGATAGCTTGTGTTTAACCTCTTCCAAGGATTTTTTGCCGAGATTTCTAACCTTCATCATATCATCTGGTGTTTTCTGTGTCAGTTCATGAATTGTATTGATTCCAGCTCTTTTCAAGCAGTTATATGAACGGACTGATAGGTCCAGCTCGTCAATTGTCATTTCCATAATTTTCTCTTTATCTTCATCTTCTTTTTCCACCATCACTTCTACATCGCTTGCTTTTTCAGTCAAGTTGACAAAAAGATCTAAGTGCTCCTGCATTATTTTGGCAGCCACGCTAACAGCTTCTTCGGGGTTTACGCTTCCATCAGTGAAAATCTCCAAGGTTAATCTATCAAAATCTGTTATCTGACCAACCCTGGTATCTTCTACTTGGAAATTCACCCTTCTGATAGGACTGAAAATAGAATCAACAGGTATAATTCCTATTGGTTGTTCTTCTTGCTTGTTTCTCTCAGCTTTTACATAGCCTCTTCCTGTATCAGCATTTATCTCCATATACAGCCGGGAATCTCCCGATAAAGTAGCAATATGAAGATCCGGGTTGATTATTTCAACATCAGACCCCGCCTGGATCTCGCCTGCTTTAACCGGTCCTTCTCCCTCTTTTTCTAGGATAAGAACCTGGCTTTCATCAGAGTGAACTTTCAAAATCAGGTTTTTCAAGTTCAAAATTATTTCCGTAGTATCTTCAACTACTCCCGGAATTGATGAAAACTCATGCAGTACTCCGTCAATCTTTACCGACGTTACAGCAGCTCCCGGCAATGATGATAGTAAGATCCTCCTTAAGGCATTGCCCAAAGTAGTACCATAACCCCTCTCAAGGGGCTCTATAACAAACCTGCCATGAAACTGTTCATCAGGTTGCTCGACCAATTCAATCTTTGGCTTTTCTATCTCAATCATAAATTTACCCCCTTTTCCCTTGCAAATTCAAATGCTTGACTTGAATCTGACTTGAATCTGAAAGGGTATTCCAAAAAGGACCATAACACGGGACCCATCGACCATGATAATTATCTCGAATAAAATTCTACAATCAAATGTTCTTCTACAGGTACATCAATCTCTTCTCGGCCAGGGGCTCTTAACATTTTTCCTTTAAAGTTTTCTAGATCTCTATCTAGCCATTCTGGTACCCTGTGTCCTTCAGCCAGTTCAGCCAGTTCTTTAAAACGAGGACTCTTTCTGCTCTTTTCCTTCAGCTCAATCTCGTCTCCTGGGCTTACGCTAAAGGAAGGGATATCCACTTTTCTTCCATTAACCATAAAATGTCCATGGTTAACTAACTGTCTTGCTTCTGGCCTGCTTGAAGCATACCCGAGCCTATATATTACATTGTCCAGGCGAGTTTCAAGTAACTTGAGAAGTGCTTCCCCCGTTACACCTTTTGATTTTTCAGCTTTCCTAAAATAACGCCTAAACTGATTTTCCATAATACCATACATTCTTCTTGCTTTTTGCTTTTCCCTTAATTGAATTCCGTATTGACTCTGTTTTCCTCGCCTACTCTGACCGTGCTGTCCTGGCACATAATTTCTTCTATCAATTGCACATTTGTCCGTATAGCAACGCTCTCCTTTTAAGAAGAGCTTGGTTCCTTCGCGCCTACACAAGCGGCACACTGACCCTCTATAACGCGCCATTTTTTTATTAACACCTCCTGAAAATCTTGAAATCTAAATCTATTAAAAAGTAGATTACACCCTTCTTCTTTTAGGTGGTCTGCACCCATTATGGGGTATTGGAGTCACGTCTCTTATCGCATTGATTTCCAAGCCTGCAGCCTGAAGGGATCTAATAGCAGCTTCCCTACCTGAGCCGGGGCCTTTAACCCTGACTTCTACACCTTTTAAGCCGTGTTCCATTGAGTCCTTAGCAGCTGTCTCTGCAGCCACCTGAGCGGCAAAAGGCGTTCCCTTCCTTGAGCCTTTAAATCCACAGGCCCCTGCACTTGACCAGGCTATGGTACCTCCAGTACTATCGGTTATATTTACTACAGTGTTATTGAATGTTGAATTTACATGGGCTATGCCGTTTTCAATATTCTTTTTTATTTTTTTCTTTGTCCTTGCAGCACCCTTTTTCTTTGCCATTAAAAGCTTCCCTCCTTGATTTACGGTTTATCTATTTAAATAAAATATCGATTATCTACGCGCTCCTACTGTCCTCTTCTTGCCTTTTCTTGTCCTGGCATTGTTCTTTGTGCTTTGACCTCTTACAGGTAAGCCTCTTCTATGTCTTAGCCCCCTGTAACAGCCAATTTCCATCAGTCTCCTGGTATCCATGGTTTTCTCCCTTCTAAGGTCACCTTCAACTGTACATTCTTTATCGATATAGTCTCTTAACCTGGATATTTCATCTTCAGTCAAGTCTCTAACTCTAGTGGATTCATTGACACCGGTCTCTTCTACGATTTTTTTCGCAGTGGAATGTCCTATCCCATATATATAAGTTAATGAGATCTTCACTCTTTTATCCCTAGGAAGGTCGACTCCAGCAATTCTTGCCATTTGACCCTTTCACCTCCATATAATATGCTAAAAATCAAAACACACCCTTATATGATCAACCCTGTTTTTGCTTATGCTTAGGGTTTGAACAGATAATCCTTACTTTTCCTTTACGTCTAATCAATTTGCATTTTTCGCAAATAGGTTTTACTGAAGCTCTAGTTTTCATTTCGAAAGGCCTCCTTTTTCATAACAACAACTTCTCATTCAAGGTCGGATTTCACATCATCATTTATAGCGATAAGTTATACGACCACGACTTAAATCATAAGGTGATAGTTCAACTTTCACTTTATCACCCGCAAGAATTCTGATATAATTCATCCTGATCTTCCCTGACACGTGAGCAAGAATTTTGTGGCCATTGTCAAGTTCAACTCTAAACATAGCATTGGGAAGGGGTTCTATAACCGTACCTTCAACTTCTATAGCATCTTCTTTGGACATGATTTATAGCTTCACCCTCCTTTTCATTCTACAGTTAATATTATTGGACCATCATCGGTTATAGCTATAGAGTGTTCATAATGGGCAGATGGTTTTCTGTCCTTGGTGACCACAGTCCACTCATCTTCTAGGGTCTCCACTTCCCATGTACCCAAATTGACCATAGGCTCTATTGCCAGGGCAATTCCCTTTTTTAACCTCAGGCCACGCCCAGGAGGGCCAAAGTTTGGCACCTGGGGTTCTTCATGCATTTCACTTCCTATCCCATGACCGACAAAACTTCTCACTACTGAAAAACCTTTATCCTCAACATAGGTTTGCACAGCATTGGAAATATCACTAAGCCTGTTACCTATAACGGCTTTTTCGATCCCCTTATAAAGAGACATCTCGGTTACTTGGATCAATCTTTCCAATTTCTCATCTATCTTCCCTACCGGATAGGTTTTGGCCGCATCTCCGTGATATCCTTTATATTCCGCTCCAATATCAATACTAATAATATCCCCTTCTTCCAACCTTTTTATTCCAGGGATGCCATGAACTACTTGCTCATTGATTGAAGCACAAATACTGGCAGGAAAACCCCTATAACCTTTAAATGAAGGTTTTGCATCATTTTTTTTGATGTGTTTTTCTGCCATCCGATCAAGTTCCAGGGTGGTTATCCCCGGCTTAATATTCTCTCTTAATATTTCATGGGCTTCAGCAACTATTTTACCAGCGTTTTTCATGATTTCTATTTCATTATCGCTCTTCTTTATTACCATGGTCTTCTAACCGCCCTCAACCTCTAAGACTCGCAATATATCCTTGGTTACACCTTCAGGGTCCTGAGATCCATTAACCCGCTTCAAAATCCCTTTATTTTCATAGTACTCTATCAAGGGTGAAGTCTCATCGGTATAAACCTTTAATCTATCCTTAGCAGTTTCTTCATTGTCATCATCACGCTGATATAAGTCGCCGCCATCATCATCACAAACTCCCCGGACTTCAGGAGGGTTGAACTTTATATGATAACTTTTGCCACATTTACTGCAAATTCTCCGTCCAGAAATTCTCTCTACCAGGTCATCAAAGTCTGCATCAATATAAACCACATAATTGATAGGCCGGTCATTTAGCTGTTCGTCAAGGGCTTCTGCCTGGGATACGGTCCGTGGAAATCCATCTAACAAAAATCCTTCCCTACAATCTGCCTTCATAAGACGTTCTTTCACTATCCCAATAACAATCTCATCAGGTACAAGTTTACCTTGGTCCATGTAGCTTTTTGCCTTATTTCCCAGTTCCGTCCCTTCCTTAACTGCCGCCCTGAAAATATCCCCTGTAGCAATATGGGGTATTTTCAACTTTTCGATCAATTTTTCTGCCTGAGTTCCTTTTCCTGCCCCGGGTGCTCCCATCAAGATAATTCTCATACAATAACCCCCTTAATCTTAATTAATTTAATCAACCCGCCTACACGTCTTTTTCACCACCTGCTCCTGCAACAACCAACTTGGAATCAAATGTTATTTTTTCATAAAGCCACGATAATGTCTCATAAGCATTTGACTCTCTATCTGCTTCATGGTCTCTAGCGCCACACCAACCATGATTATCATTGCCGTGCCACCGAACATGATATTCACATCTATTACACCCTGCAGAAGTATCGGCAGGACAACTATGCCCGCAAGGGCAAGGGCTCCGGCTAAAGTGATCCTGTCCATAACTCGACTCAGATAGTCTGCTGTAGGCTTCCCGGGTCTAATTCCTGGGATAAAGCCACCGTATTTTTTCATGTTTTCGGCCATATCCTGGGGGTTAAATTGAATAGCCGTATAAAAATAAGTGAAAAATATGATCAATATTACATATAAAAATGTGTTCAAGGGCGTGCCGAAACCTATCCTTTCAGCAATCCATATAGCCCACGGGTGCTGAATGAACTGTATTATTGTTTCTGGAAACATCAAGATTGACGATGCAAATATGACGGGAATAACTCCTGCCTGATTTACTTTTAACGGAATATGGGTTGACTGACCCCCATACATTTTGCGACCAACAACCCTTTTTGCATACTGAACAGGTATTTTTCTTTCCCCTTCTTTTAGTGCTACAATACCAACTATCACACCTAAAATCAATACAACTAAAATCAATACAATCAAAATATGAAGCTCGCCTATCCTGACCAGTTCATATATATGAGTCAATCCTTGAGGTATTCTCGAAACTATCCCGGCAAATATCAGTAAGGATATTCCATTACCAATACCTCTGTCAGTTATCTGTTCTCCAAGCCACATTAGAAACGCAGTTCCCGCTGTCAATGTTATTATAACTACCATGTATGCAGCAAAGGAATGCTGATCCATGGCTGGCCTTAACAGCCCAAAAGTCATACCTGTACCCTGCAAAAATGCTAGTATTACTGTTCCGTACCTGGTATACTGGGCTAGTTTCTTCCTACCCTCAGCACCTTCCTTGGACCATTGTTCAAACTTGGGCACAACGACTGTCAAAAGCTGCATGATAATCGAAGCATTAATATAGGGCATTATCCCCATAGCAAAAATCGAAACCTGACTCAAAGCGCCACCAGCAATTATATTCATAAAACCAAACAAGGTCTCCCCTTCAAAAAGTTGCTGTAATTCAGCGGCGTCTATCCCAGGCACAGGTATATGGGAGCCTAGTCTGAATACTATGAACATGGCAAGGGTGAAAGTAATCTTTTTTCTCAGGTCTGGTATTCTCCAGGCATTTTTTAAAGTGCCCAGCATTTTTAAATCACCTCAACTTTTCCGCCGGCCTCTTGGATCTTTTCTTGAGCACTTTTACTGAATTTATTGGCTTTAACTGTTAATTTCTTATCAAGGTCACCTTTTCCAAGAACTTTTATGCCATCATGCCTTTTGTTTACTAAACCTTTATCAATAAGTTCTTGTGGGGTAACCAATGCATCTTCTTCAAATTTATCGTTAAGATCGCAAATATTTACAATACTCCATTCTTTTTGTAACGGGTTATTGAATCCTCTCTTTGGCAACCTTCTCTGTAAAGGAAGCTGACCTCCTTCAAATCCAGGAGAGACCCTGCCTCCAGAACGCGAGTTTTGGCCATGTTCTCCTCTTCCGGCAGTGCCTCCAAGTCCTGATCCGGCTCCCCTGCCTTTTCTCTTTTTTGTTTTCTTGCTTCCAGGTCCAGGCCTAAGCTCATGAAGTTTCAAGGTATACACCTCCTAACATACTGTTTATCCTACCCTATTTAACCAGACTTTTCGCCGTTCAACTCTGTAATTTCCACTAAATGATTTACTTTTTTTAGCATACCCATGATCTGCGGAGTAGCTTTCTTAGTTACACTTGAATCTATTCTCTTAAGCCCTAAGGCTTTAACAGTTCGACGCTGAACAGGGCTACACCCTATGGTACTACGCTTTAAGGTAACATTCAACTCTTTTTCACTCATTTTGCTACCTCCCTAATCAAGTAATTCTTCTACACTTTTGCCACGAAGTCTTGCTACTTCTTCGACGCTTTTTAGCTCAGTTAACCCGGTTATAGTAGCTTTAACCATATTTAAAGGGTTATTGGACCCTATGGATTTAGTCAATATATCCCTGATCCCAGCAAGTTCTAATACTGCTCTGACAGGCCCACCGGCAATTACTCCGGTACCTTCACCGGCAGGTTTTAAAAATACTCTGCCACCGCCAAATACACCTGTTATTTCATGGGGTATAGTCGTGTTGACAATGGGTACCTTGATCAGGTTTTTCTTAGCATCATCAACACCCTTTTTTATCGCCTCAGGAACCTCCACTGCCTTTCCAAGGCCTGCTCCTACATGGCCATTTTTATCGCCGACGACTACAACAGCACTAAAGCTAAACCTTCTTCCACCTTTAACTACTTTTGTTACCCTATTGATGGCCACTACGTTTTCTTCAAGTTCAAGCTTTTCAGCATCTATCATACTGCGCTTTTTAAGCAAATTCATTTCCCCTCCTTCTTTAAAATTTCAAGCCATTTTCTCGGGCAGAATCTGCTAGAGCTTTTATCCTGCCATGAAATTTATAGCCACCCCGGTCAAAAACCACCTCTTCTATTCCTTTTTCCTGGGCTTCTTTGGCTATTTTTTCACCAACTTTTTTACTGGCTTCTATATCAGGTTTGCCCTTGTAATCTTTTAAGTCCGGCTCTACCGTTGAAGCTGACGCCAGGGTATGGCCTTCTTCATCATCTATTAATTGAGCATAAATATTATTCAAACTTCTAAACACATTCAGTCTTGGCTTCTCCTTGGTGCCATGGACTTTTTTTCTAACCCTTCCATGACGTTTTTTACGGGCATAGTTTCTGCTTATTTTTGCCATTTGGGCTTTGTTCCCTCCTTTCATGAAACCTGCGCTTTAGCCTCCGGCTTTACCGACCTTCCTAATTATATTTTCATCATGGTATCTGATACCTTTTCCTTTATAAGGTTCTGGTGGTCTCACATCTCTAATTCTAGCCGCTACCTGACCTACCTTTTCTTTATCTATTCCTTTCACGGATATAGAAGTAGCTTTGGGCACATCTATTTCTATCCCCTCGGGGGGATCAATGGTAACAGGATGAGAGTAGCCGACAGTTAAGACCAATTTATTGCCTTCTTTTTTGGCTCTGTATCCAACCCCTTCAATCACTAAATTCTTCTCAAACCCATTCGAAACACCCTCAACAAGATTCGCTATTAAGCTTCTTGTCAATCCATGCAAAGATTTATGTTGCTTGCTATTAGTAGGGCGTTCGACGATTACCTGACCTTCTTCTTGCTTTATTATCATTGATTCCGGGATGGTTCTTTCAAGCTCACCTTTTGGACCTTTGGCTTTAATCACATTCTTATCAAGGGTGAACTCCACGTTGTCAGGTATATTAATGGGCAAAACGCCTATTCTCGACATAACCACTTACACCTCCAATTCTCCAGATATCTTCGTCTGCACCATATCTGTAATACACTACGAATAAGTTACCATATATAGCATATTACTTCGCCGCCTATGCCTTCGCTGCGGGCTTCATTGTCTGATAATAATCCCTTTGATGAAGATATTACAGCTATCCCTAAACCCCCTAGTACTTTGGGCAGTTCATCTTTGTTTGCATATACTCTCAAACCGGGCCTGCTTATCCTCTTTAGTCCAGAAACAACCTTTTCACTATTAGGACCGTATTTTAGATATATCCTCAATTTTCCCTGTTTTTTATCCTCAATAAACCTATAATCGGAAATAAACCCTTCCTCTTTCATAATCCTTGCAATTTCCGTTTTCAGTTTTGAAGCGGGAATTTCGACTTTTTCATGTTGAACATTATTTGCATTCCTGATCTGGGTCAAAAAATCAGCAATAGGATCACTCATTGTCATATCAGGTAAGACCCCCTTTCATAAAATAATTACCAGCTTGCTTTCTTCACACCAGGAATCTTTCCTTCACTGGCCAACTTTCTAAAACAAATCCGGCAAAGGCCGAACTTTCTAAGATATCCTCTTGAACGACCACAAACATTGCAACGTGTATAAGCCCTTGAACTAAACTTAGGCTTTTTATTCGCTTTTTCGATCAAGGCTTTCCTAGCCATTATTTTCCCTCCTTATCATTTTCGGGTTAGCCTGCCCTAGCAATAACTGCTTCTAGCTGGCAAAGGGCATGCCCAAAAGGCTTAATAGTTCTTTTGCTTCTTCGTCAGTTTCTGCAGAGGTGTTAATAATTATATCCATTCCCTGGATCTTTTCGACATCATCATATTCTATTTCGGGAAAAATTAACTGTTCTTTAACACCGAGACTATAATTGCCTCTTCCATCGAAAGACTTAGGAGATACACCTTTGAAATCCCTGACCCTTGGTAATGAGACATTGATAAGTTTATCCAAAAAATGATACATTTTTTCCCTTCTTAGGGTCACCTTACATCCAATAGGCATACCTTCTTTTATTTGAAAACCGGCAACTGACTTTCTTGCCCTACGAATTACAGGCTGTTGACCGGTTATTTTTTTCATGTCTTCCATGGCTGAATCCAAAAGTTTAGGATTATCTTTAGCTTCTCCAACTCCCATATGAACAATGATCTTTTCTACTTTTGGAACCTTCATGATATTCTCGTAATCAAATTTTTCCATCATTTTCTGCTTTATCGTATCGTTGTAGGTTTCCTTTAGCTGGGGCAAAATCCTCGCCTCCTTTCTAATTAACAACTATACCTGAGATCACATTATGATCACAGTTCAGCATCACATTTTTTACATACCCTCTGTTTATTTCCCTTTTCAGTAACTTTATTTGCTGTTCTCACTGGACGATTACAGCTTGAACAGAACAACATTACTTTATCCGCATAAATCGGCGATTCCTGTTCGACTATACCGCCCTGGGGGTTTTGCTGGCTGGGACGAGTATGTCTTTTGATCATGTTAACTCCCTCGATAAGGACTTTCTTGTCAGTGGGAAACCCGCGCAGAATTTTCCCCTTTTTACCTTTATCTTTTCCGGATAATACTACAACTGTATCTCCGCTTTTTACGTGAATTTTATCCTTGCTCATTTTATTCACCTCCCTCTTACTTAAAGTACCTCAGGAGCAAGAGATATTATCTTCATATAGTTTTTTTCTCTCAGTTCCCTGGTCACAGGTCCAAAGATCCTAGTCCCCCTGGGATCCTTTTCATTATTGATCAAAACACAAGCGTTCTCATCAAATTTTATAAGTGAACCGTCTTTTCTTCTGATCCCTGACTTGGTTCTGACTATCACAGTGCGAACTATTTCACCTTTTTTCACCGTACCGCCAGGGGTAGCTTCTTTGACTGTAGCAACTATTACATCCCCGATATTGGCATACTTTTTCATCGAGTCCTCGGGAACCCTAATACACTTTACCTTCCTTGCCCCGGAATTATCGACAACGTTTAATGTAGATTCCTGCTGGATCACAATAGTTCCCCCTTTCTTTGACCATCTAGGCTTCAACTTAAGTGAGGATTATCTACCTAAATTACAGTTTTGATTTCTCCACTACGTTCACAAGGCGCCATCTCTTGTCTTTAGATATTGGCCTTGTTTCCATGATCCTCACTGTATCACCTTGGTTGGCTTCATTATTTTCATCATGAACTTTCATCTTTTTTGTTCTTTTTATCCGCTTTTTATATAAAGGGTGCTTGATGAATCCTTCAACTGCAACTACCCTGGTTTTATCCATCTTATCACTTACTACCCGGCCTACTCTAACCTTACGTTTATTTCTTTCCAACCATTATACCTCCTTTCCTAGCCTATATTAAGCTCACGTTCTCTAATCACCGTCTTAACTCTGGCAATGTCACGCTTAACCTGCCTAATACGCATTGGGTTTTCAACCTGTCCCGTTGCCGATTGAAACCTCAAGTTGAAAAGTTCATCTTTCAATTCATCTAGTTTTTTATCAAGCTCCTGATTGGTTAATTCACGTATCTCTTTAGCTTTCATCAGCATCACCACCCAGTGTCTCTCTTTTTACGAATTTAGTTTTGATGGGCAGTTTATGAGAAGCTAGTCTCATTGCCTCTTTCGCAACTTCGTCCCCCACACCAGCAAGTTCGAACAGAATTCGACCGGGTTTAACAACAGCAACCCACTCTTCAGGAGTTCCTTTTCCGCCACCCATACGGGTTTCAGCAGGTTTCATTGTATAAGGTTTGTCAGGGAAAACCTTGATCCAGACCTTCCCACCTCTTTTTATATACCGGGTCATGGCTACCCTAGCAGCCTCAATTTGCCTGTTTGTAATCCAAGCTGGTTCTAACGCCTGTAAACCATATTCACCAAAGGCAATCTCTTTACCGCCTTTTGCCTTACCCTTCATCCTACCTCGTTGGTAACGACGAAATTTTAGTCGCTTAGGCATCAACATCTTTATCTGCCTCCTTCTTTTTCACTCGTCTCTACTTCGGGTAATACTTCCCCCTTATAAATCCAACATTTTACGCCTATTTGACCGTATGTGGTATATGCTTCTGCCATTCCATAATCTATATCAGCTCTTAGAGTATGAAGGGGTACTGTACCTTCCGTATACCATTCCCTCCTGGCCATATCTGAGCCACCGAGTCTTCCGCTACACATAACTTTTATCCCGTCTGCTCCGGCTCTCATGGCCCTACCTACAGCTTGCTTCATTGCCCTTCTAAAGGCCACACGCCTGGTCAGGGCCTGGGCTATATTCCTGGCCACTAAGTTTGCATCTAGTTCTTGATTCTTTATCTCTAAAACGTTGACATGCACTTTCTTATCTGTAATTTTTTCTAAATCTCTTCTCAGCTTTTCAACACCGCTTCCACCTTTGCCGATTACCATTCCCGGTTTAGCAGTATGCACGCTGACCCTTACCCTATTGGCAGCACGCTCTATTTTCACCTTGCTGATTCCAGAGCTTTCCTGATTTTTTTCGATATAATCTCTTATTTTAAGATCTTCATGGAGTAGCTTTTGATAGTCTTTGTCCGCAAACCAATTGGCATCCCAGTCTCTTATTATTCCCAGGCGCAGCCCTATTGGGCTTACTTTATTTCCCAAGTTTTTATCCCTCCTTTTTTTCTTCCACGACCATTGTTATATGACTCGTTTTTTTGTTAATCGGAGTTGCTCTTCCCATTGCGCGGGGACGAAACCTTTTAAGTGTCGGTCCTTCGTCAACCCAGGCTTTAGATATATAAAGATTATCAGGGTCCATCTCATGATTATGTTCCGCATTGGAACATGCGGAATCCAAAAGCTTTTCTAAGATTTCAGTCGACTTCTTTGGTGTCAATTTTAATATACTTTTGGCTTCCTGGGTATCTTTATGCCTTATCAGGTCCATTACTTCTCTTGCCTTCCTGGGGGCAACCCGCACAAACTTGACTGTAGCTTTCGCTTCCATTTTCTTCCCTCCTTAATTCATTACAATCTTTACTTAAGGGATGTAGATCTTTCCGTGTGATCTCCGTGACCCCTAAAAGTACGGGTTGGTGCAAATTCACCTAACTTATGTCCTACCATATCTTCTGAGATATAGATAGGTACATGTTTTCTGCCATCATGGACTGCTATAGTTAGTCCTACCATTTCCGGCAGGATTATCGAGCGTCTAGACCATGTTTTTATGACCTGCTTTTTCTTTTCTTTTTGCATTTTTTTGACCTTTTTTAGCAGATGGTCATCAATAAAAGGTCCTTTTTTTAAGGAGCGAGCCATTAAAATACCTCCTTTCCCGGCTTTACACTATTATAATCCACAGTATAAGCTTACTTTTTCTTTTTATGTCTGCTTCTGATTATATATTTATCGCTAGGCTTTGCCTTTCTTCTAGTCTTATATCCCTTTGTTTTCTGTCCCCAGGGACTCATTGGACTTTCTCGGCCTACGGGGGTTTTACCTTCCCCACCGCCATGAGGGTGATCTTTGGCATTCATGACAACACCTCGAACGGTCGGTCTTATGCCCAACCATCTGCTTCTACCGGCTTTTCCAATGCTGATATTCTCATGCTCCACGTTTCCTACCTTTCCTATAGTAGCTCTGCATTCGAGGAGCACCAGCCTTACTTCACCGGATGGCAATCTTACGTGGCCATACTTGCCTTCTTTTGCTGACAATTGACAGGCCGTACCCGCTGACCTTGCCAGTTGGCCTCCTTTGCCAGGCTTAAGTTCCACATTGTGAATCATTACCCCGGTTGGAATATCCTTTAATTTTTTCGCATTGCCTAACTTGATATCAGCTTCGGAACCACTGATTATTTCAGCACCAACATTTAGACCTAAGGGAGCCAGGATATATCTTTTTTCCCCGTCTACATAGTGAAGTAGTGCTATATAGGCCGAACGGTTGGGATCATATTCAATTGCAGCCACTTTGGCCGGTATACCGTCTTTGTCCCTTTTAAAGTCGATTATCCGGTATTTACGTTTGTTTCCTCCACCCTGATGTCTGACCGTAATTTTGCCCCTGTTATTTCTTCCTGCTTTTTCCTTCATGGGCTCGAGTAGCGACTTCTCAGGTTCTTTTTTTGCAGTCTCGGGCTTTTCTGCAACGGTCATAAAACGCCTGCCAGGGGAGGTAGGTTTGAATCTTTTCAGAGCCATTTTCTTTTCCCTCCTTCACGTCTGACACGTCTCTCAATACTATTCAAATATCTTGATAGGTTTAGAGTCTTCTTTCAAAACAACTATGGCTTTTTTCCAACTAGGCCTTCTACCTTCAAATCTGCCAAGCCTTTTTAGCTTTCCTTGCATGTTCATCGTCCTGACCTTTTTTACATCTACATCGAAAAGTTCCTTAACCGCCTGCTTTATCTGCACCTTATTGGCTCTTTTGTCAACCACAAAGGTATATTTATTTTCTTCCATCTCTTCTGTGCTTTTTTCTGTAATCCACGGTTTTATTATCACATCACGAGGATCCATTAACAGAACACCTCCTCGATACGTTCAACAGCCTTGCTAGTGAGTACCAGGTAATCGTACTTTAGAATATCGTATACATTAAGATTATTAGCTTCGATAGATTTAACACCCGGTATATTTCTTGCGGATTTATATACATTCAAATCAGAGCCGGCCGTTACCAGCATGGCTTTCTTATTAACCTTAAGGTTCTCCAATAATTTAATAACTTCCTTGGTTTTTGGTTGTTCCAATTCAAAGTTATCTACAACTACTACTTCTCCGTCTCTTAATTTTGAGCTCAAAGCAGATTTAAAAGCTTTTCGCTTAACTTTTTTGGGAACTTTATACGAATAGTCCCTGGGTTTTGGGCCAAATATTACCGAGCCTCCAACCCATAGCGGCGAACGATTAGTACCATGACGTGCCCTGCCTGTACCCTTTTGCCTCCAGGGCTTACTTCCACCGCCCCTTACTTCACCTCTTTTTTTAGCCGAAGCAGTACCTCTTCTTTTGGCCGCAAGCTGCATGTTAACCACTTCATGCATCACATCTTCGTTAATATCGGTGGTGAATAATTCGTCCGTGAGGTTTATATCTCCGACTTCCTCACCTTCCTTATTGTATAAGGCCACCTTAGGCATGCTATTCCTCCTTTCTGACTTAGCCGTCAACAGCTTATATCATATAAACTCCAGTCATCTTAGAAAGTCCTTTCTTTTACAGAGTCTACTACTTCTAATAGACTTCCTTTTGGCCCCGGCAAAGCACCTTTTATCAGTAGCAAGTTCTTCTCAGGGTCTACATCGACAACTTCAAGTTTTTGAACAGTTACTGTTTCCCCGCCCATTCTTCCGGGCATTTTCTGGTTTTTGTATACCCTGAAATCACCCATAGCTCCTATTGAACCTGGCTTTCGGTAGTGCCTTGATCCATGAGTTTTAGGTCCAGTTGCCTGGCCAAACCGTTTCACGGTACCAGAAAAACCTTTGCTTTTAGAAGTTCCAGTAACATCAACGATGTCTCCTTTTTGGAATTGATCCACCTTAAGCTCTTGACCAACTTCCAAACCATCTATCTCATTTAACTTGAACTCAACCAGGTGCTTATAGTAATCCGTACCAGCCTTATCAAAATGTCCCCTTAAGGGCTGATTGATTCTGTGAAGTTTTGTCTTCTTATAACCTATTTGAACGGACTGGTAACCATCGGTTTCCTCAGTCTTTTTCTGAACCACCGGACATGGCCCGGCCTTAACTACTGTAACCGGTACAAATTCGCCATCTTCTTTGAAGATTTGGGTCATTCCTAACTTTTCACCCAAAATCGCCTTCTTCATTGCCTACACCTCCTAACCAATCAAACACTCTAAGAATCTATGCCCATCCATGATTTTCTTTTTCTATCTACAGTTTTATTTCAATATCTACCCCGGATGGAAGATCTAACCTCATTAATGCATCAACTGTTTTTGAAGTTGGATCCAGGATATCAACCAGTCTTTTGTGTGTTCTCATCTCAAACTGTTCCCTTGAATCTTTGAACTTATGGGGCGCTCTAATTACAGTATAGATGCTTTTATCTGTAGGAAGAGGTACAGGCCCGCTTACATTTGCCCCTGTCCTCTTTGCAGTTTCAACGATTTTTTCCGAAGATTGATCCAAAACGACATGATCAAAAGCTTTAAGTCTTATCCTTATCTTTTGACTCGCCATCTAAACCTTTCCCTCCTTATGCTTCCAATTACTTCCTTTACTCAATGATACTTGCAACTACACCTGCACCAACAGTACGGCCACCTTCTCGAATGGCAAATCTGAGACCCTCTTCTATGGCTATGGGCGTGATCAATTTGATCTCCATCTCTACGTTGTCTCCAGGCATTACCATCTCTACCCCTTCTGGTAGTTCTGTAACTCCTGTTACGTCAGTGGTCCTAAAGTAAAACTGGGGACGGTATCCAGAGAAAAACGGCGTATGACGACCGCCTTCCTCTTTCTTCAATACATACACCTCGGCCTTAAAGTGGGTATGAGGCTTGATACTTCCCGGCTTGGCAAGGACCTGACCCCTCTCTACTTGTTCTTTGTCTATTCCCCTCATTAACGCTCCTATATTGTCACCGGCTTCGGCATAGTCCATATGCTTGCGAAACATCTCTACTCCTGTTACTACCGTCTTCTTGGGACGCTCTGCCATACCTACTATCTCTGCTTCGTCTCCTACATTTACCTTGCCTCTCTCTACACGACCTGTCGCAACTGTACCCCTGCCGGTGATGCTGAATATATCCTCGATTGGCATCAAAAACGGTTTCTCTGTATCTCTCTCCGGCGTGGGAATATAATTGTCTATCGCATCTATTAGCTCCCAGATTGGTTTACAAGCTTCGCAGTCTCGGCTGCCACAACCACATTCTAATGCTTTAAGGGCTGATCCCGTTATAACAGGAGTCTCGTCCCCGGCAAAATCATACTCATTCAATAGATCCCTGACTTCCATATCTACTAGTTCCAACAGTTCTTCATCGTCTACCATATCAGCCTTGTTTAAAAATACTACTATATACGGTACCCCTACCTGACGAGACAATAGTATATGCTCGCGAGTCTGGGGCATCGGACCGTCTGCTGCACTTACTACCAGCACTGAACCGTCCATCTGGGCCGCTCCAGTAATCATGTTCTTTACATAGTCTGCGTGACCGGGACAGTCCACATGAGCATAGTGACGGGTGTCTGATTCGTACTCCACATGGGCTGTACTTATAGTGATTCCACGTTCCTTCTCCTCAGGAGCCCTGTCGATCTCGTCAAATTCCTTTACCTCGGTACTTCCTTCTGAGGATAGCACCCTGGTGATCGCTGCAGTCAATGTCGTCTTGCCGTGGTCTACGTGACCTATGGTTCCTATATTTACGTGGGGCTTTGTCCTTTCAAATTTTTGTTTTGCCATTTCTTATACCTCCTGTCCAATATTATTTTTTACTTGCTTTATTTTTGCTCAATTAGATCAGATGCTACACTGCTGGGCAGTTCATCATAATGTGAAAATTCCATTGAATAAGTGCCTCTACCCTGGGTCCTTGACCTCAGTTCTGTGGCATAACCAAACATCTCAGCCAGGGGAACATAGGCCGTTATTATCTTTGCACCAGTTCTGTCCTCCATGCCTTCTATCTGGCCTCTACGAGAGTTAAGATCTCCCATAACATCTCCCATATATTCTTCAGGAGTTATGGCTTCAACCTTCATGACAGGCTCCAATAAGCATGGATCAGCTTTTCTGGCCGCATCTTTTAAGGCAATGGAACCTGCAATCTTAAAAGCGCTTTCTGATGAATCAACTTCATGGTATGAACCGTCGTACAGGGTCGCCTTAACATCCATCACGGGATATCCTGCCAACACACCATTTTCCAGAGCTTCTCTAATTCCCATATCTACCGAGGGAATGTATTCTTTAGGAATAACTCCACCTACGATTTTGTCTTCAAACTGATAACCTTCGCCTCTTTCTCGTGGCTCTATTTCTATAAAGACATGGCCGTACTGACCTCTTCCGCCTGATTGGCGAATGAACTTTCCTTCTGCTTTTGCAGGTTTTCTGATGGTCTCTTTATAAGCGACCTGGGGCTTACCAACATTTGCTTCTAACTTGAATTCCCTCAAAAGCCTATCTGTTATAACTTCCAGGTGAAGTTCCCCCATACCTGAAATTATGGTTTGGCCTGTTTCTTCATCGGTATATGTCTTAAATGTCGGGTCCTCTTCAGATAGCTTGTAGAGTGAAGTTGACATTTTTTCCTGATCAGCTTTTGTCTTAGGTTCAATGGCAACAGAGATTACAGGTTCTGGAAACTGTATGGACTCGAGAATTATAGGGTTCTTTCCATCACATAATGTGTCTCCTGTAGCGGTGTTTTTGAGACCCACTGCAGCCGCTATATCACCAGTATATACTATATCTCTCTCTTCCCTGTGATTGGCATGCATTTGCAATATCCTGCCAACTCTTTCTTTTTTTCCTTTGACAGGGTTGTATACATATGAGCCTGCCTTTATAGTTCCTGAATATACTCTGAAAAAGCAAAGCTTACCTACATAGGGATCTGTCATTATTTTAAAAGCGAGGGCACTGAAAGGTTCCTCATCACTGCTGACCCTTTTATC
Organism: uncultured Clostridia bacterium; assembly: GCA_964498995.1. Lineage (GTDB taxonomy): Bacteria > Bacillota > Natranaerobiia > Natranaerobiales > Natranaerofabaceae > Natranaerofaba. The sequence goes on from CAZCIZ010000001.1 coordinate 43,602, forward strand.
TTCCTTACCTTCATTTTCTGCACCACCAGATTGTGGTATTATACCTTCAATAGGTGGAACATCCACAGGAGAAGGTAGGTAATCTATTACCGCATCTATCAACAGTTGGACTCCCTTGTTTTTATATCCGGAACCGCATAATACAGGTGTTAGTTTATTGTGAATGCAGCCTGTTCTTAGGGCGGACATAATTTCATCTGTGGTAATTTCATCTCCTTCAAGATACTTATCCATCAGATCATCATCTGCATCAGCAACGGATTCAAGCAAATTTTCTCTATATTCTTCTGCTAAATCCATCATATCTTCAGGAATCTCAACTTCTTCTCTTTCAATCCCTAATTTATCCTTATATTGGTAAGCCTTCATTGTAATCAGGTCAACCACTCCGGTAAAGTAGTCTTCTTTACCTATAGGCAGTTGTACAGGAACGGCATTTGCCTGTAGGCGTTCCTTCATCATATCAACAACTCTGTAAAAGTCTGCACCAACTATGTCCATCTTGTTCACAAAGGCCAACCTGGGTACACCGTACTTATCGGCCTGACGCCAAACCGTCTCTGATTGAGGCTCTACACCTCCTTTGGCGCAAAAGACACCGATGGCACCATCTAGTACCCTAAGTGACCTTTCAACCTCAACGGTAAAATCAACGTGCCCTGGCGTATCAATGATGTTCACTCGATGATTTCTCCATTGACAGGTTGTTGCAGCTGAAGTTATTGTGATCCCTCTCTCCTGTTCCTGGTCCATCCAATCCATGGTAGCTGCACCATCATGGGTCTCTCCTAATTTATGAACCCTGCCTGAATAAAACAGCATTCTTTCGGTAACAGTTGTTTTCCCTGCATCTATATGAGCCATCAATCCTATGTTTCTTGTCTTATTTAGGGAAAATTGTCTACCCATTATTATCCCCCCTTCTATAGCTAAATATTACCATCGGTAGTGAGCAAAGGCTTTATTCGCTTCAGCCATTTTATGGGTATCTTCTTTCTTTTTGATGGCTCCACCAGCTTCGTTATAGGCATCTAAAATTTCATTTGCCAATCTTTCTTCCATGGTCTTTTCAGTTCGTTGTCTAGCATAGTTCACCAACCACCTGATAGCAAGCACCTGCTTTCTATCGGGGTTAACTTCTATAGGGACCTGATATGTTGCCCCACCTACTCTTCTGGACTTAACTTCTAAAACCGGCATAACATTCTTCACTGCTGTTTCAAATACTTCCATTGGGTCTTCACCGGATCTTTCCCTTATTCTATCCATAGCATTATAAAAAAGCCTTTGTGCTAGTGTTCTTTTGCCATCAACCATTACCTTGTTTATAAATTTTGTTACCCACCTACTGTTATAAATAGGATCCGGTGTTGCTTCTCTTTTAGCCACAGGACCTTTTCTAGGCATATTTCACCCTCCTTTCCAAAACTAAATCCAAAAAAAAATAAACCCTCTTACCTTAGTTTAGCTTCTTTTTTTCGCTCCATATTTAGACCTACCCTGACCTCTATTTTCTACCCCGGCAGTGTCAAGAGAACCTCTAACTACCTGGTACCTGACACCTGGCAAGTCCTTAACACGGCCACCTCTGACAAGGACAACAGAGTGCTCCTGTAGATTATGTCCAATTCCGGGTATATAGGCAGTCACTTCTACTCCGTTGGTCAACCTGACCCTGGCAATTTTTCTTAGAGCAGAATTAGGTTTCTTGGGAGTAGTGGTGGATACTCTTGTGCATACACCCCTCCTCTGGGGGCTTCCATTCAAAGCAGGTGAATTAGATTGTTTTTCTATTTTTCTCCTGCCTTTTCTTACCATTTGATTTATTGTGGGCATTTTTCCACCTCCTTTTTCTGCATAGCTTTATATACCAGCCTGGATCCAAGAAACTGTTTGTTTCCATGAATCCAGGCTGACAGTAGATTAAACTTAGCATAAGTCTAAATACAAACTTACCTTGTGCCGGTGTATTGTGTACGTTTATTCCTGGTTCTAATGGTTTTCGTTACTTTAATATCGCTGCAGTTGCAGCTCCTCTATCAATGCTACATGCTTCTCCAAGCTCTTGCATAGTCTCTACATACTCGATATTAATTTCCTTCTTTTCACACTTTTTTTCTATTGGTATTTTGATCTTTTCCTCTGCATCTTTAGCAAGATAAACCTTTCTGGCTTTTTCACTTTCTATAGCCTTCTCAGTTTCCCTTAATCCTACACATCGTTTGGTCGCTTTTTTTATATTAACCAAGGCCATTTTTAATCCCCCTCTCCATTCCCAGAGAACTAAACTTTCTCGTACACACACTTAAAAATTCTAGCACCATTACTCTGCCGTGTCAACACTGATTTTTTCTTCTTTTTTAATTATATCTCCATTTTCATCATACTCTACTTCTTCAGTTGCATCCTCTTGGTGTAAATCAGTTTCTTCCTGCTTAACTTCTGGAGGTTCAGTCTCAACCTTCACCTTTCTGTATCTTGACATGCCGGTTCCTGCCGGTACCAGCTTACCAATAATCACATTTTCCTTGAGACCAATTAGAGGATCTGCCTTTCCTTTAATCGCCGCCTCAGTAAGAACCCTGGTGGTTTCCTGGAATGAGGCAGCAGAAAGGAAGCTGTCAGTAGCTAGGGACGCCTTGGTAATTCCAAGTAGTGCCGGCCTTCCCTTGGCTGGTTCTTTATCTTCTTTTCTTGCTTCTTCATTTATGCTTGCAAATTCAAAGAAGTCTACTAGACCTCCAGGAAGAAGTTCTGTATCACCGGGTTCATCTACCTTTATCCTCTTAAGCATCTGGCGAATTATTATCTCTATATGCTTATCGCTTATATCCACACCCTGAAGCCTATAAACTTTTTGAACTTCTTGAAGTATATATAATTGTACTCCTTCCACTCCTTTTACTTTCAGAAGATCGTGAGGGTTAACAGAGCCCTCAGTAAGCTCTTGTCCTGCTTCAATCTCCTCACCTTCAGCTACCTTCAACCTGGAACCAAAGGGTATATTATAAGATTTCTCATCTCCTTTAGAAGGAGTTATAATTACCTTTCTCTTGGTTTGACCTTCTTTAATTGAAACCTTCCCGTTTATCTCACTTATCATGGCTAAACCTTTTGGACGCCTGGCTTCAAATAACTCCTCAATCCTCGGTAAACCTTGAGTTATGTCATCACCTGCAACACCACCAGTGTGGAAGGTACGCATTGTCAGCTGGGTTCCCGGCTCACCAATAGATTGAGCAGCGATAATACCAACTGATTCACCAACATTCACCACTTCTCCAGTAGCCATATCCCTTCCATAACATTTTTCACAGACTCCATGTTGCGTTTTACATGTCAATACCGAGCGAATTGGCACTTTCTCGTGGCCACACTTAATGATTTCACTGGCTTTTTCCTCAGTTATTAGCTCATTTCTAGCTACTAAAAGATTCCCTTTGTCGTCATAGATGTCTTCAGAAGCATACCTTCCGATGATCCTATCATATAGCTTTTCTATTTCCTCATTACCAGTTTTGATTTCTTCAACTTCAATACCATCTTTCGTCTGACAGTCATTTTCTCTAACTATTACATCCTGGCTTACATCAACCAACCTTCTGGTCAAATATCCCGAGTCTGCAGTCTTTAATGCCGTATCAGCCAAACCTTTTCTAGCTCCGTGAGTGGAAATAAAGTACTCAAGCACCGTTAGACCTTCTCTAAAATTAGCTTTGATGGGCAGGTCTATAATCTTTCCAGTTGGGTCTGCCATTAATCCTCTCATGCCAGCTAATTGGGTGATCTGAGATATATTACCCCTGGCTCCTGATTGGGCCATCATGTACACCGGGTTCAAGCTCTCGAGGTTGTTCATTACAGCATCAGTGACTTCGTCTTTGGCGTTGCTCCAAGTATCGATCACCCTGCCGTATCTTTCTTGCTCCGTGATCAATCCCCTCTTGAACTGCTTTTCAGTGGTCTGTACGCTTTCATCGGCTTCATCCATTATCCTTTGTTTTTCACCAGGTACAACTATATCTTCAACTCCGATGGTAATCCCCGCTTCTGTAGCAGAAGAATAGCCTATTCTCTTCATCTCATCAAGTATCCTTGAAGTTTCAGAACTTCCATATCGTCTGTAGCAGACTGCTACTAACTCACCCAGGTCATTTTTTCGCAGCGCTTCTCTATATTCTCTAGTTGAGATCAGATCATGAATGTTTTCACCTTTTTTCAACCAGTCATCTTCCTTAATGCTCATATCTTTCGAATCATTTATATAAGGGAAGTCCTTTGGTAAGATTTCATTGAACAAAAGCTTACCTACGGTAGTGATGAGCAGAGTAGCATTTTCAGGAATCAAGTTTTGATATACACTAAAATCCTTCTTGTCATAGTTATCCATCCGGACACCAATAATGGCGTGTAGGTTTATATCATCTCTGTGATGTGCCATAATGGCTTCTTCAGGTGAAGTGAAATAGCTCCCTTCTCCCTTGACACCTCTTTCCTCCAAAGTCAAATAATAGCTACCAAGGACCATGTCCTGAGTTGGAATGGCCACGGGTGCACCGTCTTTTGGATTTAAGATGTTTTGGGCTGACAGCATCAAAATCCTCGCCTCTGCTTGGGCCTCTGCTGACAGAGGTACGTGAACAGCCATCTGATCCCCATCAAAGTCTGCATTATATGCCGGACAAACAAGGGGATGGATTTGAATGGCCCTTCCTTCTATCAAAACAGGTTCAAAAGCCTGAATACCTAGTCTGTGAAGGGTAGGTGCCCTGTTTAATAAAACCGGGTGATCTTTGATAACTTCCTCCAAGACGTCCCACACTTCTGGTCTTACCTTTTCTACCATTCTTTTGGCGCTTTTAATATTATGGGTTTTTTCCTCTTCAACTAGCCTTTTCATCACAAAGGGTTTAAACAGTTCTAGGGCCATCTCCTTGGGAAGCCCGCATTGATGAATTTTAAGCTCCGGGCCAACTACTATTACAGAACGCCCAGAATAATCCACCCGTTTTCCAAGCAGGTTCTGACGAAAACGACCTTGCTTACCTTTTAACATATCACTTAGGGATTTCAAAGGCCTGTTTCCAGGGCCGGTTACAGCTCTACCCCTTCTTCCATTATCAATCAATGCATCCACAGCTTCTTGAAGCATCCTCTTTTCGTTTCTGACGATGATTTCCGGAGCTCCCAAGTCAAGAAGCCGTTTTAAGCGATTATTTCGATTAATCACCCTTCTGTACAGGTCATTAAGATCTGAAGTTGCAAATCTACCCCCATCGAGCTGTACCATGGGTCTAAGATCTGGAGGTATCACGGGGATAACATCTAAAATCATCCATTCAGGGTTGTTATCCGATTTTCGGAAAGATTCCACCACTTCTAATCTTCTTACAGCTCTTACTTTTTTCTGGCCTTTGGCCGTCTTTAGTTCATCCCTGAGGTCTTTGGCCAGTTTTTCCAAATCTATTTGAGCAAGTAATTCTTTAATAGCTTCAGCGCCCATTTTTGCTTTGAAGCCTTTGCCCTGCTTAAAAAGATCAGAAAATTTATCCCTGTATTCCCGATATTCCGTCTCCGTCAACAACTGCTGCTTGGATAAGGAAGTCTCACCTGGATCTATTACAATATAGGAAGCAAAATAGAGTATTTTTTCTAAAATTCGTGGAGATAAGTCCAATAGTAGCCCCATCCGGCTCGGGATACCTTTAAAATACCAGATGTGACTTACCGGGGCGGCTAGTTCTATATGCCCCATTCTTTCCCTTCTAACCTTTGACTGGGTAACTTCTACCCCACAGCGGTCGCAGACAATCCCCTTATAACGGACTCTCTTGTATTTGCCACAATGGCATTCCCAGTCTTTTTGAGGGCCGAATATTTTTTCACAAAACAACCCTTCCTTTTCAGGCTTTAAGGTCCGGTAGTTGATGGTTTCGGGCTTTTTCACCTCACCTCTAGACCAACCTCTGACCTGTTCAGGTGAAGCAAGCCCGATTTGCAGTGCATCAAAATTATTAACATCTATCAAGGGCCATCTCTCCCTTCCCTTTAATTGAATTAGAAAAATCCATTAATCTTCTCGACCTTTAATATCAATATCCATATCATCCAAATTCACTACACGTTCATTTCCTTCTGTATCACGCACGGCCACAACTCCTTCTTCTTCATTCACTACTTTGACGTCCATGCCTAAGCTAGAGAGCTCTTTGATCAAAACTTTAAAGGATTCAGGAATACCAGGTTCCGGTACGTTATCCCCTTTTACAATGGCTTCATAGGTTTTTACCCTGCCTACAACATCGTCACTTTTAACGGTCAATAGCTCCTGTAATGTGTATGCAGCTCCATAAGCTTCTAAAGCCCATACTTCCATTTCGCCAAAACGCTGCCCACCAAATTGGGCCTTACCTCCAAGGGGCTGCTGAGTAACCAAGGAATAAGGTCCTGTAGAACGTGCATGAATTTTGTCATCAACCAAGTGAGCAAGCTTTAACATGTAGATATAACCTACAGTCACTTCGTTATCAAAGGCTTCCCCAGATCTACCGTCATGGAGCTTTGACTTTCCACTTTTGGGCAGGCCGGCTTCTTCTAGCTTTTCAAAAATCTGTTGCTCGTTAGCCCCATCAAATACCGGGGTAGACATGTGGATGCCAAGAGCTTTAGCAGCCCAGCCCAGATGAGTTTCGAGCACCTGTCCCATATTCATCCTTGACGGAACACCAAGAGGGCTCAAAACTATTTCCACAGGTGTACCATCAGGCAAGAAGGGCATATCCTCTTCTGGTAAAATTTTTGCTATTACGCCTTTGTTCCCGTGTCTGCCTGCCATTTTATCCCCTACGGATATTTTTCTCTTTTGGGCTACATATACTCTAACAAGCTTGTTAATACCCGGTGGTAGTTCGTCCCCATCTTCCCGGTCAAAAACTTTTACATCCACTACTATCCCGGATTCGCCATGGGGAACCTTAAGGGAAGTATCTCTCACCTCACGGGCTTTTTCTCCAAATATGGCCCTTAAAAGTCTTTCTTCAGCAGTCAATTCGGTTTCCCCTTTTGGAGTAACCTTTCCCACCAGTATATCTCCGGCTTTTACTTCCGCTCCAGGCCTGATTATACCTCTTTCATCCAGATTTTTAAGGGCTTCTTTGCCTACATTTGGTATATCCCTTGTTATCTCCTCAGGGCCTAGTTTTGCATCCCTTGCTTCTGCTTCATAGGCTTCTATATGAATTGAAGTAAAAGTATCATCTTTGACAAGTTTTTCACTGATCAAAATAGCATCTTCATAGTTATATCCTTCCCAGGGCATAAAGGCCGCCAGGACGTTTTTTCCAAGGGCAAGCTCTCCTTTTTCCGTTGAAGAGCCGTCAGCTATAATTTCACCCTCTTCTATCCGGTCCCCTTTATTAATCGCTGGATTCTGGTTCATGCATGTTCCCTGATTGGACCTGTCAAATTTCTGTAACTTATAAATATCGAATCCATCTTTCACACTAACCCAGTCTCTATTAAATACCTCTCCGGTTTTGCCATTTATGACCCTGCCTTCTCCGTTATCATTTCGGCGAATGCAGATTTCCCTAGCGGTTACATAGTCAACAACTCCGGCAGACAAGCTCTTAACTATTGCCCCGGAATCATAGGCAGCCCTATATTCCACTCCTGTCCCCACTAGGGGAGCCTCACTTTGTAGTAATGGCACACCTTGGCGCTGCATGTTACTTCCCATCAGAGCTCTGTTAGCGTCATCGTTTTCCAAAAAAGGTATTAAAGAGGTGGCAAGGCTAACCAACTGCTTGGGCGAAACGTCCATATAATCTATTTCTTCTTGGGTTCTGCTCAAAGTTTCGTGCCTGTACCTGGCAATCACTCTATCATTTTTAAAATAACCGTTTTCGTCTAAGGGAGTGTTTGCCTGGGCAATCACATATTTATCTTCTTCATGAGCAGTAAGGTAGGCAATCTCATCAGTAACTCTGTTCTCTTGTTTATCAACCTTCCTGTAAGGTGTTTCAATAAAGCCCAACTCATTTACCCTTCCATAAGTGCTTAGGGAGTTTATCAATCCAATATTTGGGCCTTCCGGTGTTTCTATCGGGCACATCCTGCCGTAATGGGAGTGATGTACGTCCCTGACTTCAAATCCAGCCCTTTCACGGCTCAATCCCCCTGGGCCTAAGGCACTTAAACGACGCTTATGAGTCAATTCAGCCAGGGGATTTGTCTGATCCATAAATTGAGACAACTGGCTGCTGCCAAAAAACTCTTTTATAGAAGCTATTACAGGCCTGATATTAATCAATGCAGATGGTGTAATGGTATCTACATCCTGGATTGTCATCCTCTCCCTGATGACCCTCTCCATCCTGGAAAGACCGATCCTGAATTGATTTTGCAATAGCTCACCAACACAACGCAACCTGCGATTTCCCAGGTGATCGATGTCATCTATGCTGCCTATTCCATCAAGGAGGTTCATCAGATAGTTAACAGAGGCAACTATATCATCAGTTATTAAATTTTTTACATTCTCATCCACATGTCCGTTGGATAATATCACACTGTCTTCATCTTCATTATTTTTAACCACTACACGCTGTATGCCAGCTTCATTTAATATATCATAATGCTCCTTAGTTACCTTTTCACCTTCTTCTATCAAGATCTCTCCTGTATCATCATTTACTACTCTCTCAGCTGCTTTGAAGCCCAGGGCGCGGTATAAATCCAACTTAACATTAACTTTATACCTTCCCACCCGGGCAAAGTCATAACGTTTTGGATCAAAAAACAATGACTCAAACAGGCTTTTAGCATTTTCTACATTTAGAGGTTCTCCGGGACGCAATCTTTTGTATATTTCAAGTACACCTGATTCGTGAGAATCGGTGTGATCCTTTTCCAAAGTTGCTTTGATCCTGGTATCCTCTCCAAATTCTCTTAATATTTCTTCATCGGTCCCATATCCTAGCGCTCTTAATAATACCGTCACTGGTAGCTTCCTTGTCCTGTCAACCCTAACAAAAACGACATTTTGAGAGTTCATCTCAAATTCCAACCAAGCACCTCGGTTGGGTATGATGGTTGCTGAGAAAAGTTCTCTCCCACTATTGTCCCATTCATTTTTATAATAAACACCCGGGGAACGTACTAATTGACTTACTATCACCCTTTCCGCTCCGTTTATGATAAAAGTTCCATTCTCCGTCATCAGGGGGAAATCTCCCATAAAGACTTCCTGTTCCTTGACCTCTCCCGTTTCTTTATTAATCAGTCTAACTTTAACCCTGAGGGGAACAGAATAAGTAACATCCCTCTCCTTGCATTCTTCTACTGAATACTTGGGCTCGCCTAGAGAATAATCTACAAACTCTAAGATCAGCCCTCCTGTAAAATCTTGGATGGGCGAGATGTCCTCGAACATCTCATGAATTCCCTTTTCTAAAAACCAATTATAAGAGCTTTTTTGAATCTCGATTAAATTAGGTAACTCCCATACTTCTTCAATCCTTGAAAAAGTTAGTCTTTCCCTTCTTCCACATTTAACGGTCTTTGGCATTAACCAGCTCACCCCTCAAAACCTTATTTTTACACATCATACCCTCAACTGATTTTCTTAACCAAAATACAAAAATCATCATTTTATTAAGAAAATCCTTTTAACCTTGCAGGAATTAATAATGTAATTGTAGTATTTATATATATAGCAAATCTTACGCGATAGACGCGATTGAATAAAAAGATAAAAACAAGATAAAATATATAGATATTAAAATATAAAATCACCATAAATAAACAATAACCCAAGTAAAGATCAATGTATCAAAGCCTAGGATCAAAAAATACATTACAGTTTGCCAGCAGGATAGATTGGCAAAATAATATCTTCGTGCCAACCAGGCTCTGGCAGGTAGGTAACTATAAAAAGGAGTTCTTACTTATCATACAGGTGTGTGTTTTACTTATAGATAAATAAAAAAAGCCAGTATACTTACATCTATATAATTATACCCAAATATAATAAAATTATACTGATACTGGTTTTCATTTGTCTCTATCAAGTTTTAAGTTTTGTATAAATCACTAACGGCATTATATGATGATAGCACAAAAATCTGATTAAGTCAATGCCCCTCCATTACTTAGACAGCTACATACGTTACGTTAATATAAATTAACACAACATCAATTATTGGAATGTTGTGTTTTTTATCTTCTAATATTCTTCAAGTTCCACAAAGTTTATTATATCATATCCTTTTGCTAATGTAACCCATTTACAAGATTATTGACAAAATCATTGCATAGATATAGCTAAATAGTACAGGCAACACTAGAGGCGTACCATTGTACACCTGGGGGATAGTCACGCCTCTAGAGCAGCTGTATAAAATGAATTTTGTAGTTTTTGTACAAGCATTATTTAATTTCATGTAATGTTATTTTACTTAACCTCTGCACTTCCACCAGCTTCCTCTATCTTCTCTTTAAGTTCTTCAGCATCCTCTTTGCTCGCTTTTTCTTTCACTGTATTTGGCAAGTCATCAGCCATGGCTTTTGCATCTTTTAAGCCAACACCTGTAGCTTCTTTAATGGTCTTTATAACCTGAATTTTCTTTTGTCCTGGATCCGTCAATACTACATCGAACTCTGTCTGCTCTTCTTCTCCTCCACCTTGGTCTTCAGGTTGTGCTGCAGGTGCTCCTGCCATTGCTACTGGAGCAGAAGCGCTCACTCCAAATTCATCTTCCATGGTTTTAACAAGCTCTGATAGCTCCAATACACTCATTTCTTTAACAATATCCAAAACTTCTTGTACTTTAGACATATTAAAATAACCTCCTCCATAATTTTTGGTTTAAGTTTTTATGCTTCTCCTTCTTCTTCTCGCTTCTGTCTCAAGGCCTCTAATGCATAGACAAAATTGTTTATATTGCCCTGGGCAGCAACGACAAAGTTTCTAATTGGCGCCTGTAATACACCAACCACCTGTCCTAGCAGTTCATCTCTACCTGGTAGGTCAGCCAGTTCTTTAACCTTCTCCTGGTCTATTGCTGTATTTTCCAAAATACCTGCTTTTAGTTCCAATTTGTCGTTTTCCTTAGAGAATTCCTTTATCAGTTTTGCTGGCGAGACAGGATCGTCATATCCCAAGGCGATTCCCACTGGACCTACCAGATATTCATCCAGGCCTTCAATTTCCACTTCATCTGCAGCTATCTTAGCCAGATTGTTCTTTACAACTTTAAATTCAAGCCCATTTTCTCTAAGTTTATCCCTCAACTTACTTATCTGTTCTACATCTAATCCCCTATAGTCAGCAAGGGCTGCACCCTCTATTTTAGAAAACTTCTCTTTCAACTCCTGGACAATTTCTTCTTTTTCATGTCTTTTCTTGGGCACTATTTCACCCCCTCTCAAAATCGCATCTACCCAAATTGCTCTGCATTAAAAAAAGGTCTCCTCGTAAACAGCAGGCGAAGACCTTGGTCAGAATACATAAATGCTTCTGATGGCTAGTTACTCCAACCTCGGCAGGCAAATTTAAACCTTCAAAAGAAAGGTACCTACTGTCTACGGTTTGAATTTCGTAATAATATTTAGTTTTAATAGTTTAAATTAAAACCAACCTCAATATTTATAATCAACCTTAATGGCAGGACCCATGGTGGGCGATACCGATACATTTCTGATATACTGTCCTTTAGATGCAGCCGGTTTTGCTTTAACTAGAGCATCCATTACTGTATTGAAATTCTCCAAAAGCTTTTCTGGTTCAAAGGAAACCTTGCCGATTGGTACATGTATGTTTCCTGATCTATCCACCTTAAATTCTATCTTTCCTGCTTTTGAATCTTCTACTGCCTTTCCAACATCCTGGGTTACAGTGCCTGATTTAGGATTGGGCATCAAACCCTTAGGCCCCAATATCTTCCCTAGCTTACCTACAACACTCATCATATCAGGTGTAGCGATTGCAATGTCAAAATCTAAAAAACCGTTTTCTATTTTGGCAGCCAGGTCTTCATCACCAACGATATCCGCCCCGGCATCTTCTGCCTCTTTAGCTTTCTCACCTTTAGCAAATACTAAGACTCTAACAGATTTCCCGGTCCCATGAGGTAGAACCACAGAACCTCTAACCTGTTGATCATTATATTTGGGGTTTACGCCCAGCCTGACCGCCAATTCCACAGTCTCATCAAAATTAGCACTGGCTGCTTCCTTAACCTTTTTCATAACCTCCATAGGCTCATGTTTTTCATGTTTATCTAGTTTGCTCTCTAATTCTTCAATTCGCTTACTCTTTGCTTTTGCCATTTTATCTTACCCTCCTAGTGGTTCAAGCGATTTATGTCTCCCACTGTATTAATAAATAACTATTTTACATCTAAAACCAATAACCTATCTTTTTCAGCATTTATTAACTCTCTACCTTAATCCCCATGCTTCTTGCAGTGCCTTCAAGCATCCTGATAGCAGCCTCTACATCGGTAGTATTTAAATCCTGCATCTTTAGTTCTGCAATTTCCTTTACTTTATCCCTGGGGACAGTTGCTACTGTTTCCTTGCCGGCTTCTCCACTTGCCTTATCTACTCCTGCAGCTTCTTTAATTAGCACAGACGCAGGGGGTGTTTTGGTTATAAATGTAAAAGACTTATCCTCGTATACGGTTATCTCAACAGGTATAATCATACCAGCTTGATCAGATGTCTTTTCGTTAAATTCCTTACAAAAAGCCATAATGTTGACACCATGCTGACCAAGGGCTGGCCCAACGGGTGGAGAAGGGTCTGCTTTCCCAGCAGGGATCTGCAACTTGATTACCTGCTCTACCTTTTTCGCCATTTTCTGTCTCACCTCCATTCATACAAACAACCAAATTAACTTAAATATCAAGTTAATATTTCAAATTTAACCCATTTTTTCTACTTGGTTGAATTCCAACTCTACAGGTGTTTCACGTCCAAACATAGATACTAAAACCTTTAGCTTTTCCTTCTCTGGATAAATCTCTTCTATACTGCCCTCAAAGTTTTCAAATGGACCTTCTAATATTTTTACACTTTCACCTTGTGAAAAATCAACCCTAACCTGTTTATCCTTTATTCCCATATCTTTCATTACGTTTTCGATTTCTTGCTCGCTTAGAGGAACAGGTTTAGTTCCAGAACCTACAAATCCTGTTACACCAGGGGTGTTCCGTACAACATACCATGAATCATCCTGCATTACCATTTCGACCAAGACATATCCAGGAAATATCATTTTTTGTTGAGTTTTTTTCTTACCATCTTTATATTCCACCTGGGATTCTGTAGGAACTAGCACCCTGAAAATTTTATCGTACATCTGCATAGACTCAACCCTTTTTTCCAGGTTGGTCTTCACCTTGTTTTCATAACCCGAATATGTGTGGACAACGTACCATCGTCTTTCGCTCATAAAGCACCAGGGACAATCCTGTCCTGTCCCCCCTCTCAAACTTTTATTATTTCTGACCAAAAAACAGCTATATTATAAGCTGAATGATGGCTAAAAATCCAGTATCCAAAATCCAAAAATAAACCCCTATGATTGCAACAGTCACCAGGACTACACCTGTGTATACCACAAGCTGATGCCTTTTAGGCCAATTTACTTTCTTAAGTTCACTGCGGGTTTCTCCTAAGAACTTTTTGATTCTATTAAATTGCTTCTTTAGCATTAAATCACATCCTTTGCTCCTGTCAACTCTGATTATCAACTTTTCTATTTTGTTTCTTTATGAGGAGTATGTCTCATGCAAAACCTGCAGTACTTCTTAATTTCCAGCCTGTCTCTATTCGTCTGCTTATTCTTGGTTGTCATGTAATTTCTTTGTTTACATCCTGTGCATTCAAGGGTAATCTTATCCCGCATTTTTATTTGCACCCCCTACTCTATCTCTTCCTCTGTAGCTTTAATTCTCCACAATCACTTAAAAAAATCTATCATAATAAGCCACTCATGTCAACATCATAAAGCAAAAATATATTAAAGATTAGGTCTTTAAAGAATATAAAAGCCAGGACAATTGCCCTGGCTCCTGTTAACATTGAAAAAGTAATTTAAACTAAAACCTTTACTCAATGATACTTGCAACTACACCTGCACCAACAGTACGGCCACCTTCTCGAATGGCAAATCTGAGACCCTCTTCTATGGCTATGGGCGTGATCAATTTGATCTCCATCTCTACGTTGTCTCCAGGCATTACCATCTCTACCCCTTCTGGTAGTTCTGTAACTCCTGTTACGTCAGTGGTCCTAAAGTAAAACTGGGGACGGTATCCAGAGAAAAACGGCGTATGACGACCGCCTTCCTCTTTCTTCAATACATACACCTCGGCCTTAAAGTGGGTATGAGGCTTGATACTTCCCGGCTTGGCAAGGACCTGACCCCTCTCTACTTGTTCTTTGTCTATTCCCCTCATTAACGCTCCTATATTGTCACCGGCTTCGGCATAGTCCATATGCTTGCGAAACATCTCTACTCCTGTTACTACCGTCTTCTTGGGACGCTCTGCCATACCTACTATCTCTGCTTCGTCTCCTACATTTACCTTGCCTCTCTCTACACGACCTGTCGCAACTGTACCCCTGCCGGTGATGCTGAATATATCCTCGATTGGCATCAAAAACGGTTTCTCTGTATCTCTCTCCGGCGTGGGAATATAATTGTCTATCGCATCTATTAGCTCCCAGATTGGTTTACAAGCTTCGCAGTCTCGGCTGCCACAACCACATTCTAATGCTTTAAGGGCTGATCCCGTTATAACAGGAGTCTCGTCCCCGGCAAAATCATACTCATTCAATAGATCCCTGACTTCCATATCTACTAGTTCCAACAGTTCTTCATCGTCTACCATATCAGCCTTGTTTAAAAATACTACTATATACGGTACCCCTACCTGACGAGACAATAGTATATGCTCGCGAGTCTGGGGCATCGGACCGTCTGCTGCACTTACTACCAGCACTGAACCGTCCATCTGGGCCGCTCCAGTAATCATGTTCTTTACATAGTCTGCGTGACCGGGACAGTCCACATGAGCATAGTGACGGGTGTCTGATTCGTACTCCACATGGGCTGTACTTATAGTGATTCCACGTTCCTTCTCCTCAGGAGCCCTGTCGATCTCGTCAAATTCCTTTACCTCGGTACTTCCTTCTGAGGATAGCACCCTGGTGATCGCTGCAGTCAATGTCGTCTTGCCGTGGTCTACGTGACCTATGGTTCCTATATTTACGTGGGGCTTTGTCCTTTCAAATTTTTGTTTTGCCATGCTCCAAACCTCCCTATATTATAGATTTTTTACCTTTTTATTTACCAAAATTGTTCGATCAAAACTGCCTTCAAACATGTTTTATCGGTTATTGACAACACACTATAAATATGTATTTTGCTCAAGACAATTTTACCTTATGCAAGTTTTATATTTAAATTAAAAAAATCCTTCAAAAAAACAAAAAAAATTTACTTAAAAAAATTCTATTTATTTAGTTTGTTTTAAATGGTGGCGGCGCAGGGAGTCGAACCCCGGACACTGCGGGTATGAACCGCATGCTCTAGCCACCTGAGCTACGCCGCCAAATTACACTGGAGCTCACGACCGGATTTGAACCGGTGACCTCATCCTTACCAAGGATGCGCTCTGACCCCTGAGCTACGTGAGCATGTTTGGTTGCGGGGGCAGGATTTGAACCTGCGACCTCCGGGTTATGAGCCCGACGAGCTGCCAGACTGCTCCACCCCGCGTCATAGCAGATAATGGAGCGGGTGATGGGAATCGAACCCACACGACTGGCTTGGAAGGCCAGGGCTCTGCCATTGAGCTACACCCGCATCCATGGTGGAGAGGGAAGGATTCGAACCTTCGAAGGCTTACGCCAGCAGATTTACAGTCTGCCCCCTTTGGCCAGACTCGGGTACCTCTCCGTTTATTGCTCCTGAGAGCATTTGTAATTATACATCCTTGCAATTAAAAAGTCAACATATTATTCCCAATAAAAATTCACTTTCTACCACTTTCTACCATTGAATTCTACCATTTTCCCAGGCATTGTTCTAGCATTAATTATTGTTCAGTTTTGAGCCGGATATTATTCTCTTTTCTTCAAGTACCTTTCGAGCTTTCTCTTTACCCTTTGAAGTGCATTGTCGATAGATTTGATGTGTCTGTTCAATTCCACTGCAATTTCTTGATAGCTTTTGCCTTCAAGATAGAGCATCAGCACCCTCCACTCCAAAGAGCTTAGTATTTCGCTCATCTTCAATTCGATATCACTGTACTCTTCACGATTGACCATTAAATCTTCTGGATCTGTAATTCTTATCCCAGAAATCACGTCTAATAAAGTCCTATCGGAATCCTCATCATAGATCGGCTTATCCAAAGAAACATAAGAGTTAAGGGGTATATGCTTCTGTCTGGTGGCAGTTTTTATTGCCGTTATGATTTGACGAGTAATACATAGCTCCGCAAAGGCTTTAAAAGACGATAGCTTGTCCCCACGAAAGTCGCGAATTGCCTTGTATAAGCCAATCATGCCTTCTTGAATGATGTCTTCTCGGTCAGCTCCAATCAAAAAGTATGATCTTGCCTTTGCCCTAACGAAGTTTTTGTACTTGCCGATCAAAAACTCCAATGCATCATAATTACCTTCCCTGGCCTCCCAAGCGACCTCTTCATCCTCCATGAGATCATACTTGTCATAAAGTTCTTGGGCGCTTTGACTCACAAGCATCGCCTCCACCCTATTATTTTAAAACCTAGCTCAAAGGTACATCCCTTCCCACCACAACGTAATTATACCGTAACCCTGAATGAACAGTCAAGGAAAGGAAACTATTCCCCCTTTCTTTTTCTTAAATTTTCTAACTTTTGAAAAATATTATCATCAACATTATTGACCAAAGAGCATCTTTGATTTTTATATTCTACTTTGTTGATATAATCCTTCCTGAGCTCATGTTTGTGCTGTTTTATCCTGTTTACCAGTTCTCTAGCTGACAACCTCAGTGCACCTTTTCCCATAACCAACCGCTGTTCCAACCAATCCGATGTTGCTACCTCCAATTTTTCCTCGGAGGTAAAGTCATAAACCATGGCTTCTATAACCTTATCCGCAGTTTCCTTTTCCTTTGTGTATATAACCCAAACACCGTCCACCTTTTCTTTGCTGCCTTTACTATTTTTATTATAATATGCATCAAAAACAACGATTATATCTTCCCATAATATTCCTTTACAGTCAGATAGCTTTTCAATCAATGCTTCCCGCCCAAATTCCAGGTCATCTTGAGCCAATGATTTTAATTCCTGCCATGCATTTATAATATTATATCCATCGACAATTAGGCATTTGCCCAATTTTAACACTCCGATCTAGCTCTACTAGTCATAACCCTAGCCAAGCCTCTGTCTCATGACTTCATATAAGAGGATACTACAGGCAGTTGAAACGTTTAATGAATTGATCTTTCCAAACATTGGTATTTTTGCAAGATGGTCGCACTTTTCCCTTATATTTCTACTCAGGCCCCTACCTTCATTTCCCATTACCAGTACCGTGGGCATATCATAGTTAAGTTTATAAAATTCCTGTTTCCCATCACCCTCGCAGCCGACTACCCAAAGCCATTTTTTCTGTAAATCCATGATGGTTCTGGATATATTGCTGACTTTCGCTATCTCAACATACTCCACCGCTCCGCTAGATGCTTTAAAAACAGAAGGGGTAATATCACTAGCTCTTTTCTTTGGTATTATTATGCCATGGGCACCAACAGCTTCTACCGACCTAATAATAGCCCCTAAATTCTGAGGGTCCTGAATATGGTCCAGTATGACCATTAATGGATGTTCTTGTTTTTTCTTTGCCTTTTCCAAGATCACTTCAACAGAAGAATATATATACGGTTCACAATGAGCTATAACACCCTGATGTTCCCTGGACTTAGCCTCTTTTGCCAGCTTGTTTTTATCCACTGATTCTATATTTATTTTATGGTCCTTATTGTCAACACAGGTTTTTAAACCAATATCTTCTAAAATCTTCCCTTCATTGCCCTCGTTTAGTTGGATTTTATGTATTTTCCTGCCAGCCTTTATGGCTTCTTTAACCGGGTTTTTCCCATAAATTGTAATTGAGTTCAACGAAAAGCCTCCACCTCATTCTTGTCTTGTTATCCAAGCTTCTTGCTAATCTTCCTTGATATTCTCTTTTGCTAGCAAAATTTTATATCTGCCACAACTTTTTTCTCCTTCAGTACAATCTTTTGTCATGTCACATTCTGCACCAACATTTTCAAAAACATGAGGGCTAACTTCTTGCACTCTTTCTAACATTCTCCAGGCCAGCTCTCTAATTTCCCACTGGGCCCTTATACAACACCTTAGCTTGAAAAAGTTCATCAGGCTCCTGGCATTAAAAGTAGCAACAAGTTTGGTTTCACAGGCATTTGGCAGTACATACCTGGCATCTTCTTTAGGAACTTTTTCAGCAAGGGTTTTATATTTGTCCTTGATTTCAGCCATTATTTCCTGATATATCTTTTTAGCTTCTTCATTCTCACCTATGCTGGGAGGAATAATGAACTCAAAACCTGTCTCGGAAACATATCTCTGAGATTTTTGTGAATAACTAGCGATTCTATGCCTCACAAGCTGATGGGATAAAGCCCTGCTAACACCTTCAATACCAAAGGTAAAGCTAATGTGTTCAAAGGGGGATGTATGCCCTACTTGTTTTAATTTTCCAATCAATTTTCCAACTTCTTTGTCGCTCATATTTTCGTATAAGTCCTTAACACTGCTGCTAGAATAACACAACCTGGCCGAAGCGGCGATAACTTGATCCGGTTCAGGTGTATGGCTGATCAACCAAACCTCCATATAAAATCTCTCCCTTGTTATAAACTAAATTAGCTAACTTATTAAGCAAGGCAAGGTGCAAGAAGTCTATTCCCGGTTTATT
Organism: uncultured Clostridia bacterium; assembly: GCA_964498995.1. Classification (GTDB taxonomy): domain Bacteria; phylum Bacillota; class Natranaerobiia; order Natranaerobiales; family Natranaerofabaceae; genus Natranaerofaba. Next base: position 62,613 of record CAZCIZ010000001.1, read on the forward strand.
AATGAGGTAATCCTATCCCTTTCACCTGTAAGGTACAAATAACCTATGAGGGCTTCTAGGGCAGTAGCCTTTCGATAAGTTGAAATATCCACGTTCTTTGGACACCCGTTCAGTTTGGTGTTTCTGGTTCTTCTGACAATGGAGTCTTCATCCTTTTCTAGATAAGGCTTAATCCTATCAAGGAACTCAGCCTGAGACTCTGCTCTGACCTTCTCCACAGTGTTTTTGTGCAATTCATCTACTCTTTTATGTTGGCAGAGGAGTTTGCTTCTTACAACAAGCTCGTATACGGCATCACCAATATAAGCTAAGGTCAATACAGGTAACTGATTAGCCTCTTTTTTGGTTTTTGATCTGTTTTTTTCTCCTATCATCAATTCATCCTTTTCCAGCGTGCTCCCTGGGGGGTGTCTTCAATTATTATACCCTTCTCTTTAAGCTGATCCCTTATTGCATCTGCTGTGGCGAAATCCTTTTCCTTTCGCGCCCTATCCCTCTTTTCTATCATTTCCCAAATCTCATCTTCAAGAAGTTCATCATACTCGGACTGATCAAATTTCATTGGAAAAATACCAAGAACTTCATCAATCATATCCAGTTCATAACTGATTTCACTCAACACCATCGCATTAATCCTTTCCCTAGATAGGTAATTATTCACTTCCCTTATGAGGGTAAAAATTGAAGCGAGAGCATCAGCCGTATTTAAGTCATCACACATTGCAGCATCAAATTGATGCACCTGGTTTTGTAAGATATCTAGCATTCTTTCATCGGCTTCATCTTTTTTGTCGAGGTCTTCTGAAGTTTTCATAGCATGAAGGAAGTTTGAATGGAAATTGTTTATTCTTTCCACACTGCTTATGGACTGTTCCAACAACTCATCGTTAAAGTTTAGCGGGCTCCTATAGTGAGCATTAAGGAGAAAAAATCTCAATACCCTGGGATCATACTTCTGTCTAAAATCTCTGACTGTCATAAAATTCCCCAGGGATTTTGACATTTTTTTCTCATCGAACTTAAGATAACCTACATGCATCCAGTAATTACAGAAGGTCCTACCAGTGGCGCCCTCACTTTGAGCGATTTCATTTTCATGGTGAGGAAATTCCAAATCAGAGCCACCTGCGTGTATATCAAAGGGATTTTCTAGGTATTTTAAGCTCATTGCCGAGCATTCTATATGCCAGCCTGGCCTGCCTTTGCCCCAGGGGCTTTCCCAATAAGGTTCTCCAGGCTTATATGCCTTCCAAAGAACAAAATCCAAAGGATTTTTCTTTTTTCCTATTTCTTCTTCTGATACCCTGGTGCTGTTTTCTAGCTCATCTAAATCCTGCTTACAAAGCTTGCCGTATTCATCGTAGTTAGAAATGTCAAAAAATACGTCTCCTTCTGACTCATATGCATAACCTTTTTCAAGGAGTCGCTGAATTAAGTCAATTATTTCTTCAACATGATGAGTTGCTCTTGGTTGATAATCTGCATCTCTAACACCTATTGCCCTAGCATCTTCTAGATAAGCTTCTATAAATTTCTCTGCAAGTTCTTCCACCGAAATCGACAATTCTTCAGCCCTCTTTATCATCTTGTCTTCGATATCTGTAAAGTTTTGTACATAGGTAACATTGTAGCCTTTATACTCAAAGAACCTTCTAATCACATCGAATATTAGAAAAGCCCTGGCATTTCCCAAGTGAAAATAGTCATAAACAGTAGGGCCGCAAACGTACATTTTGACTTTACCTTCTTCCACAGGCTTAAAGATTTCCTTTTCTCTTTTTAAGCTATTATAAATTCTTATGCTCATAGTGTTTCACCTCGTTTTTAGCTTCAAACCCATTTGAACCTATTATACCAGATATATACACCTATTACACCGATAAACTTCAATTAGCATGATTATTGTAAGTTTTTTTCATTATACCTAGATTTTAAACAACCTGTCAAACCTTATTCTATCCCAACTGTTCAAGTACATTTGTCAGCCTCTTTAACACCTTTTCTCTTCCAAGAAGATAAATCAGACTATCAAGTTCTGGGCCCTGCTTCCTCCCACTCACTGCAATTCTAGTAGGCATAAAGAGTTTTTTGCCCTTTAAACCCAGGTTTTTACCGACATCTTTGATCACACCTTTAATGCTCTCTTTAGACCACTCATCCAACTCCTTAAATCCTGACACAAGTTCATCTACCAGTTCCCTGTTCGGTGATTCAACCAACTGATTTCTATCTTCTTCAATAAGTTCAATTTTCTCATCCATCAGAATAGACATGTTTTCTGGAAATTCTGATAAGTATTCCAAGCTATCTTTAAAAAGATTTATCACTTCAATAAGCCATTCACGATTATCATCAATGGTATTCTCCTCCATCATCCCCGCTTCAATCACATAAGGTTTTAACAGCTCAAACAATCTCTCGTTTTCAGCCTCTTTGATATAATTTGAATTCATCCATTTTAGCTTTTCTACATCAAAGATAGCAGCGCTCTTTGCCACCCGATTTATATCAAAGATTTCTATCAGTTCATCAGGTGTAAAGAGTTCTTCCTCTCCTGGTGGAGACCAGCCTAGCAAAACCAAGAAGTTAACCATAGCTTCAGGTAAAAATCCCTTTTCCCTATATTCCCCTATAAAAGTCTCACCATGTCGCTTGCTCAATTTTGACTTGTCAGGGCCTAAAATCAAAGATAGGTGACCATATTTAGGCATTTTCCAATCCAGGGCATCAAATATCATAACCTGCCTGGGAGTATTTGATAGGTGGTCTTCACCTCTCAAGACATGGGTTATTTTCATCAGGTAATCATCAACAGCACAGGCAAAGTTATAGGCAGGCATACCATCGCTTTTAATCAAGATAAAGTCACCGATTCCATCACTCTCAAATTCCACTTCACCTTTTACTATATCATTCACCACAAGCTTTTTGCCTGTAGGAACATCAAACCTGATCACACTTTTTTTGCCTTGTTGTTTTTCTTCATGGAGTTCTTCCTTGGTCATTTTTTTACACTTGCCTGTATAACGGGGAACTTCCCCCCTTTTTCGCTGGTCTTCCCTCATTTTTTCTAATCCTTCTTCTGTGCAAATACATTCATAAGCTTTACCTTGTTCGAGCAATTTACTTGCATAGTCAGTATAGATCTCTTTTCTTTCACTCTGCCTATAAGGTCCGTAATCTCCTCCAATTGCCGGTCCTTCGTCCCAATCAAGACCCAACCACTTTAACTCTTTAAAAATGGTATCTTCATGTTCTAGCTTTGAGCGAGTTATGTCAGTATCCTCTATTCTTAAGATATACCTACCCCCTGTGCTCCTTGCATAAAGCCAATTAAACAGAGCTGTCCTAATATTTCCAATATGTATTGACCCAGTAGGGCTAGGCGCAAAACGCAGCCTTATTTCCTGATTATTGTCCTTAGTTTCCAAGTAAAACAACCTCCTCTGTCATATGTTTAAATCGTCCCTACATCATCCAAGTACCATTTATGGCAGTACCATTCATCCAGTACCATTCATAATCATAAAAAAAATTATAGCAGACCAAAGGTCCATTAACAACCAAATTTATCATTTTTTAATATCCAGCAAAACTACAGCTTGAGCAATCATCCCTTCTTTGCGACCAACAAAGCCTAACCCTTCAAAGGTAGTAGCCTTTACACTTATTTTTCCAAAGTCCACTCCAAGGGTCTGGGCAAGAGACCTTCTAATATCTTCAACAAAGGGGGCTATCTTTGGCCTTTGGGCCATTATAGTTGAGTCGATATTTATAATTCTGTACCCTTCTTTTAAAATCAACTCATGACAGTGATCTAAAAGGTCCAGGCTGCAGGCATCCTTATATGCCATATCATCAGGAGGAAAGTGTTTACCTATGTCACCTAAAGAAAGGCCACCCAACATAGCATCCATTACAGCATGAGTAAGTACATCCGCATCGGAATGGCCTTCTAAGCCTATAGTATCATCAATTTCAACCCCCCCTAAAATAAGAGGGGGGGTGTCTGAAAAGGAATGAACGTCTAATCCACTACCTATCCTCATTCTTGTCTCTCCTTGTAAAAATATTTTCAGCCACTTTTATATCTTCAGGGGTTGTAACTTTCAAATTTTCGTAACTTGACTCGACTATTGCAGGAAAAGTTCCTAATCTTTCCACCAGGGAACTATCATCAGTGCCGGTATACCCTTCTTCAAAGGATTTTTCGTAAGCTCTTCTTATCAACCTTTTTTCAAACACCTGGGGAGTTTGGGCTGCCCATAATAGATCCCTAGGAGGTGTATCTTTGATAAAAACTTCCCTCTCACCTTCTCTTCCCTGAACTCCTGCTTCTTCTGTCATCTTTATTGTATCTTTAACTGGGACTGCTGCAATGGCAGCGGTGTATTCCCGGCATTTATCCACCACTTTTTTAACCAATTCGGGGGTTACCAGGGGCCTAGCACCATCATGAATCAAAATCTCGGAAGTTGTTTTTGCAGCTTCTTTTATCCCATTATAAACTGAAGCCTGCCTTGTAGAGCCTCCTGCTATAACTTTTATAGAGCCAAATCTTCTCTCGTCTCTATTTTTTTCATCTCTATATGGTAAAACAACTTCATTTAAGCACAACTCTTTTTCATTTTCATTAACTACCAGGATTATCTCTTTAATAAAAGAAAGGCGGGTAAATACCCGCCATGTATGAGTTAAAACAGGCTTTCTGCCTAATTTTAAAAATTGCTTGTTTATACCGGCTTTCATTCTCCTACCCTGACCTGCCGCAGGTATAATACATGTAACATCAAAATCATTATCAGTCATAAAGCCTCTCCCCTATATAATCAAATGATTAACACTACAGTGAAAATTGTTAATACTTGAAAATATAATTTGTAAATTTTGTCATATTGCTTGCCACCTACCAATCGCTCACAAAGATTTGCAAAAAGCGTCCAAATCAAAAGTTCGTGTTAGGCATGGCTCTTATCTAGCTGGTATTTAGGCTTGGCAAAGATCATTCGCCCGGCCGCTGTCTGAAGTACGCTGGTCACCATCACTTCTAATTTTTCTCCTATATGCCTTTTGCCACCATCTACTACTATCATGGTACCATCATCTAGATATGCTACCCCCTGATCCACTTCTTTTCCGTCCTTAATAACTTTAACTGCCATTTCTTCTCCTGGAAGCACTACTGGTTTAACAGCATTTGCAAGCTCATTGATGTTTAATACCGGCACTCCCTGTAGTTGAGCCACTTTATTCAAATTATAGTCATTGGTTACAACCCTTCCGCCTAATTCCTTAGCAAGTTTCACCAACTTACTGTCTACTTCCGTTTCGTCAACATCTCCATCATAAATCTCCACTTCTATATCCAGTTCTTTTTGTATTTTGTTCAATATATCCAAGCCTCTTCTGCCCCTGTTTCTTTTCAAAAGATCAGAAGAGTCGGCTATATGTCTTAACTCTTCAAGGACAAAACCCGGTATAATCAGCGGCCCTTCCAAAAAACCAGTTTTACAAACATCACTTATCCTACCGTCTATTATCACCGAAGTATCGAGTACTTTTAAAATCCTACCTTTGTATTTAGCAACAGAAAAAAATGACAAATCGTGATCATCCATGTCTTCATTCTCCCCCTGAGATGGTTTGTTCCTATTTGCCAGGCTAGAAAAGAAAACGCTGATATCGTCTTTGCGATTATATGATACGACTATCCCCAAATAACCCATCACCATGGTCACAATCAGCGCAAGATAAACCCCTATCCAGGGTACCCTAGAGATGGGTATGCTAAGCAGCACTCCCAGTATTAACCCTAATAGGAATCCCCCTGCCCCAATAATTATATCCAGAGTTGGAATCAGCTTCATCTTTTTTTCCAACCAGCTTGATAGTTGAACTATATTGTTGATCAATATAGGAAAAAGAATATAAAATATAAGTCCACAAATTAAACCGCCAACAATAGAAGCTCCCAAAATACCAGCAGGGCCTATTTCCATTTCATTAACAATATTTATAGCTCCTATCACACTGAAAAGTTGAAACCCTGCTAAAACGGCAATAACAACTGACACAATTTTTGTAATCTTTCTGAGCAAGCATCACACCTCCTTTCCTGCCTAAATTTATTAAGATTATTATATCTTATTTCACTCTTGTTTTTCAATGATTATAAAGTCAAGAATGGTTTTTTGTTAAATTTAGGTTCTAGTACTATAATTTACAAAAAAGACGCCAGATATTCATGACGTCTTTTCTAGGGCATTATCAATATAGGAAATAATCTCTGCTTCATCTGTTTCTCCAGCCAGGATAAGTTCACTAATCATAATTTGCTTGGCTGTATCCAGTATCTTCTTTTCTCCTGTGGATAGTGCCTTCTCTTTTTCTCTAGACATCAAGCTCTTCACCACTTCTGCAACTTCATATATGTTACCACTTTTTATTTTTTCCATGTTAGCTTTATAACGCTGGTTCCAATTTATTTCTGGGTTTATATTTTCTTCACCTAAGATTTTATAGACTTTCTTTACACCTTTCGGATCAATTATTTCCCTCAAACCCACGCTTTTGATGTTTTCAGTTGGTATCATTACTGTTAAATTTCCAAAGGAAAGTCTCATAATATAGTACCTGTGTTTTTCGCCAAGAACTTCTTTTTCTTCTATTGATTCAATGGTACCTGCACCGTGAACAGGATAAACGACCTTATCACCAATATCAAACATAAAAAAACCTCCTAAAAAACTATACAACTATACAATAATATTACCACACCAAAAAACTTATGTCAAAATAAAACATAGTATCATCTATAAAGTAAATTGTCAATTATTTTATAAAAATTTTAATGACAACTTCATGTCACTATCTATAAACTCTAGATAAAATTGTACCTGATGCAGGATTATATTTTTTTATGCAGAAATATGTCTAAAAGACTGCCGAAAAATAGAATTTGTATACAGTAGATTGATTTTTTTCAGGGGAGGAATCAAGTAATGAAAATAGGTATCATAGGAGGAGGTCGCGGAGGCAGAGCGTTAGTAGATCTTTTTTATAAAATGGAAGGCATTGACATAAAATGGATAGCCGATATCGATGAAGAAGCAGTCGGTCTTAAACGGGCCGAGGAGCTAGGTATCCAAACTCACACTGATTTTACCAGCATGCTTTCAGGTGAGCTAGACCTGGTGATCGAAGTGACTGGAGTAGATAAAGTCAAAGAACTTTTAAATGAAAACTGCCCTGAAGGCGTAGAAATAGTAGGAGCAACAGGTGCCCAGCTATTAGTCCAAGTAGTAAATCAACAAGAAGAGTTGATAAAAAATTTAAATGAACAAGCTAGAACTTTAGCAGAAAATGCTGAAACTTTAAGCAGTACCATTCAGCAAATAAATACAACCATGGGAGAAGTTGCTTCAGGTGCAGAAAAGCTTGCGAATCTGGGGCAAGATTTGTCTGAAACAGCAAATAATGCTCAAGAAACTGCCAGTAAAAGCAATGAAATTTTAGAACTTATACAAAAGATTGCAAATCAGACCAGAATTATTGGATTGAACGCTGCCATTGAAGCAGCAAGGGTTGGAGAAGCCGGAAGGGGTTTTGGTGTTGTTGCTACAGAAGTCAAAAAGTTAGCAGACAACAGCAGTACTTCCATCCAGGAAATCAACGATATAATAACACAGATAGTATCCTATATCGAGTCAATGCACAGAGGGATTCAAGAAACGGGAAATGTTTCTGAAAATCAAGCAGCTGCTACCCAACAAGTACTAGCATCTGTCCAGGAAATAGTAACCATTTCCAGCAATCTAACAGAGCTTGCAAATAATCTTTCAGAACAATAAAGAAGGGTTTTGTCCTTTGACAAATTTTATCTTGTTAAAAATTTACCAAAATTTTATCATGACTGGTTTATTCATTGTAATTCCCTGCTCTTCGTTGACAAAGCAGGGAATTTGTCATTATAATAAATATAAGTGGTTACTTTAACCTAGAGGGCTAATCTTAACATTTATCACAGCTTAGTTCACGTATTTACATGCAACAGTAAGAAATAGCAGAAATCAATGTTTACAAGAAATACATTATAAAATATGGAAAGTGTGGTGCAGACTTGATGGAAGATAATTTCAGTTTTGAAGGTAAAACCGGCTATCAAAGCTTTCAAGAGAAGGTATCTGAACTTCTTATCAGGCACAAGAGTGTGTTAGACAGCCTGACAAAGTTTCAAGAATCAAACTCAAAGGTAAATCGTGCGGTAGTAAAATCTATTACTAATTGTGGCTGCTTAGAAGTCCATGCAAAAAAACAGGATGTTAATGATGAGGTGTCCATAAAAGAACTTCATAATTTCATGAATACCCACCTAAGCGGCAGTATATGTGATAATTGCAAGGACGTTCTAGTACAAGAAATCGGTTCTCACTTATTCTACTTAGCTGCCCTTGCCAATACACTGGAAGTAGATTTAGATGAAGTTTTAAAAGAAGAGATGAATAAATTGTCCCTGCTGGGGTACTATAACTTAACTTAGGGGCCAAGAAGTTTATTCATAAAAATGGCTATTTTCACACCACAACCAGTAATGAAAATAACTGATTTATTTCACTGCAGCAGTATATGGAGATAAGTTTTAAGTTTTTATTATTAATACATTACATCTAGGCAGGTAAGGTACACGAAGTTTAATAAGTAAACTTTTTAGATCTTTGCTTAAATTGCTTGCTAAATACCATAAGCGAACTTTTGATTTGGACGATTTTGCAAATCCTTGTGAGCGTTGGTATTTAGCAAGCAATCTATCAATAAAACACAAGTATTTACGATTAAACTTCGTGTACCCGATTCTTAGATGTATTAATAAAAACTTTTTAGTATCGGAATATACTGCTGCAGTGAAATAAAAGTGTTTTTTCTTACTAAGACAATTCTTAAATATACCTATCTATCAAAGCCTGTTCTCTTATCCGCTTCATACCTTCTTTAATGGCATTAGCCCTAACTTTCCCGATACCTTCAACCTTGTCAAGTTCATCCACCGTCGCTTCTCTAATTCCCTTCAAGTCTTTATATGTAGCTATAACATTTTCTATGACAGACATGGGTAGCCTGGGAATTTTATTTAAAATCCTGTACCCCCTGGTGGTTAATTTTTCATCCAGGATATTTACACTTTTGGGATAACCTAGGATTTCGCATATTTTTTCCATATCCATTAATTCATCGGCATCTAGGGCGGCGATTTTTTTCTTAACCTTCTGCGGGTCATTATTGGTATTTCGATAGTAATCCTTAATCAGTAGATATTCTTCAGCAAAAACATTTATTATCAGCTCTTCCAATTGCATTTTGACCAGTCGACCTTCTGTTCCAAGTTCTGTAATGTATCTTTCGATTTCATTTACTATCCGGGTGACCATCTCGCTCCTCTGAAGAGCCTTAACCACATCCTGAAATGAAACTGCCTCTTCAAATTCTAGGGCTGTAAGGTTGATCAGGTTCTGCTCCAGGACAGCTTTATATTTCTCAAGGGTTTCAACAGCCTGGTTAGCTTTGGTTAGTATCATACTTATATCGTTTAGAGGATATTTTAAATTATTATGATAAATGGTAATAATATTACGCCTTTGGGAGATTGCTATAACCCTTTCCCCAGTCTGCTTAGCAATTCTTTCAGCCGTTCTATGCCTGATTCCCGTTTCCCTGGAAATGATGGATTGAGAGGGATTCAGATGGGCATTTGCATATATAATTTTTTTGGTGTCATGGCTCAAGATTATTCCCCCGTCCATTTTAGATAGCTCGTACAAACTGGCAGGGGTAAAATCAATGTCAACTTTGAACCCTCCTGTAATAAATTTTTTTATAGAGTCGCTAAAACCAAGTACCAACAAGCCACCAGTAGTTCCGTTTACTATTGCCTCAAGACCTTCCCTCAACTGGGTCCCTGGAGCTGCCATTGCCAGGGTTTCCAAAAATTCTTTTTCTTTTTTCCCCTCTAAATTTCTCTCTATCATTCTTACTTACACCTACCTTTTATTATACTATAGAATAACATCATCCAATGGATACTGATAGAGCTTCTTTCAAATTATTGACCTGAACTACTTCCATGCCTTCATTTTCTTTAATGATTCCCCTGGGGACAAGTGCAGTATCATAGCCCAGCTTTTTTGCCTCCTTCAATCTCTGGTCGATATTGGTAACATTTCTTATTTCACCAGTAAGCCCGACTTCCCCAAATACTATTAAACTTTTATCAATAGGTTTGTTTTTATAGCTTGATACCAGGCTAAGAGCCACGGCAAGATCTACAGCTGGCTCCTTTATCTTTAACCCCCCCACAATATTTACAAATACATCATAATACCCCAAAGACAAGTTTAAACGTTTTTCCAGGACTGCTATTATAAGTAGAACCCTTTGATAATCCACCCCGGTGGTCATACGCCTGGGCGAAGTAAAATTAGTCTCCCCGGTAAGGGATTGAACCTCTAATAATACAGGTCTTGTTCCTTCCATACAGGCAGTGACACATGAGCCTGGACGTTCACCTAGTTTTTCTTTTAAAAAAAATTTTGAAGGGTTATTGACTTCTTTGAGACCTCTCTGGCCCATTTCAAATACTCCTATTTCAGTTGCACCAAACCTGTTTTTACTACTTCTCAATATTCTATATGAGTACTGATTTTCCCCTTCCAACCACAGGACTGTATCAACCATATGTTCTAAGACTTTTGGGCCTGCTATTTCCCCATCTTTTGTAACATGTCCAATGATAAAGCAGGCAATTTCGTTATCCTTGGTAAATCTTACTAACCTAGAGGAGCTTTCTTTAACCTGTTTTAAACTTCCAGGCAAAGAATTTATTTGAGGAAAATAGATGGTTTGGATGGAATCAATTATAACCAGTTTAGGTGCTAGTTCCACTAGTTCAGCTTTTATTTTATCCCAATTGGTTTCACATGAAATATAGATATTTGAATGGAGGGTGCCAAGACGACTGCATCTATCATGAATTTGGGGAGGAGATTCCTCTCCACTTAAATAATATATGGGAAAAAAATTATCTGCAAGGCTAAAAGCTATTTGGAGCATGAGGGTGCTTTTTCCAGTACCAGGATCTCCACCCAATAGAATCGACGCCCCAGGAAAAACACCTCCACCAAGAACCCTATCGATTTCTTCGATCCCGCTTTTGACCCTATCCTGTTTCTCATGTTTTAGCTCTGTCACTGGCATGGGCTCTGCAAGTGGGTTTTTATCATCAAATGAAACTTGATTTTTATTTTGTGTTTTTTTGTCAACGGCCTTCTCTTCCATGGTATTCCATCGATTACAATCTGGACACTTTCCCATCCACTTAGGTGTCAAATATCCACAATTGCTGCAGCAGAAAATCATCTTGTCCCCCATATATCGTACCCCCCTATAATAATTATAACACCAAATCGACAAATAATAAAATAAAGCGGCGACTTAATAAACAAGTCACCGCTTTAGAATGGAAGACAAGTGTTAGGTTTTAGATTTAAGGGAGAGGAGCCTTGCCTTCATCAATTAATATACCCACTTTTGTTGAAATTATTCATTTAAACTTATTTGGTTTTTAGTTTCAGTTTTTAGGCTTCCCTTTCTTGAATCATTTCTTCAGCTTTTTGAATGGCAAGCTTCACCAGGTTTCCACAATCTTTTGAAGGTACACTACCCCAGCCTTCATTTTTTACAGTTTCATAAACTCCCAGCTCTTTTGCCAGTTCATATTTCAAGTTTTCACTCATAAACCTGTTTTTGTTTCGGGGCATAAAATGATTCACTCCTTAGTCATATTTGACTTAAGGGAAGCTGTAGTTTTATAATCCCCCAAAAAAAGATGTCCTACTTAGCAATATACTGCCAGGTCAGTAATTTCAATCTCCTTTTAATACGCCCAGAGGTACCAATCTAGCAGCTTTAGTGATCATATTTCTTTCGGAAAGGCTATCCACCACTTCATGAATATCTTTATATGCTTGAGGAGCTTCATCTATGTACTTTTTTATCCCCTTCATGGGCAGTTCTATTCCTTTCATTGTTTCTTTAAAAGTCTTTTTATCAATAGCTTCTTTTGCTTTTTTCCTTGACAATAATCTTCCAGCCCCATGATTGACGGAGTAAAAGCTCTCTTTTAACTTAGAAGTTCCCATTACAACATATGTGCTCGTACCCATGCTTCCAGGTATAATAGCAGGTTGTCCAATCTCTTTGAATTCAAGATTTAAATCTTCATGTCCAGGTGGAAAAGCTCTGGTTGTACCTTTTCTATGCACCAGTAATTCTTTACCATAGTGTCGTTCAAATTTTGCAATGTTATGAGAAACATCATAGACTAAGGATATATTGGAGGCATTACCAATTTTTTCTTTTATGATGTTTTTAATTATCCACGAGATCAGCTGCCTATTGCAAAAAGCATAGTTGCTAGCTGCAGCCATAGCCTTTAAATACCTTTTGCCTAAATCAGAATCCAAGTAGGCAAATGCAAGGCCTTTAGTTGGAAGTTCCTTTTTGTTAGCCTTTGATAACATTTCCTGACTGTAATCTTTACAAATTTGATGTCCTACACCTCTGCTTCCAGTGTGTATGAGGATCCCAAGTGTATCCTCATAAATTCCCATTTTATCCGTTATAGGAGGATTTAAGCAATTTTTTACCTTGCAAAGCTCAATAAAATGATTTCCTCCCCCAAGAGTTGATAGCTGGCCGGTTCTGCTTCTCGCTTTTCTACTCAAAACCTCAATAGAACCACCCTGCATGCAACCTCCTTCTTCAATCCTGCCCAACTCCTTTTTACTACCTGCTCCCTTTTCTACCAGGTATGGAACTCCAGCTTCTAAAACTTTTTCAATTTCCAAGGAGCGCAAAATTTCATGTCTGCCATCCTTGCCTGTCCCCAGGGGAATTTCTGCTGATATTTCGCCCATGAGTTCATTTAAAAATTTTGCCGACAATTCATCTGCCGGTATATCGGTTTTAAGGAGTCTTACTCCACAATTTATGTCCATACCAACTGCCCCTGCCGAAACAATACCGTTATTTTTTTCCGTCGCCATTACACCCCCAATTGGCAAGCCAAAACCTTCATGGATATCTGGGAGTCCTACTATGGGATAAAATACTCTAGGAAGGTTTGCAGCCTCTCTCAACTGCTTAATTTCGTTCCCTTCTAGTTGAGAAAATAATTTGGGCGAAATAAAAAGTTTTATGATGTTATTGTTTTCATCATCATCAATAACATAAAGGTTGTCACCTTGGTACTTCATTCCTTTCATATACCCACCCCCTCATAACGGATACCTATCCATAACCCTGAGAATAATTATTTACCAATCTTCTCAAGCGTTCCATATTTTCCTTGTCAGAGTTTTCGGTTCTTTTGGGTGTTTCTAGGATAACCCCTTCTACTTCTGATAATTCAGGGCTGTTGAGAAAATAAAAAAAACCCTCTTCACCTATTTTACCCTTTGTTATGTCTTCATGCTTATCTTTTTTTGAGCCTTTTTCTTCCACTGTATCATTGGCATGAACCACCTTTATTAAGTCCAAAGGGATATTTTCTTTCAGTTCTTTCATGGTTTCTCGGACTCCTTTTAGGGTTGATAGTTCATAGCCTGCTCCAAAAGCATGGGCACTATCAAAGCAAAATCCTATACTTATTGGGGCCTCTTTTACCTCGGCAAAGATCTGTTTTAATTCAAAAAAAGATGCACCCATACTATTTCCACTGCCTACAGTATTTTCGAGTAAAAGCATTACATCATCTGAAATATCATGAGAAATCTTTTCAATAGCTTTTCTGATGTTATAAATCCCTTTTTTGACACCTTCTCCCAGGTGACTTCCAATATGGGTTACTACATACGGGGCCTTAAAGATTTCGGCTTTTTTAATAGATGCCTTCAATAATTCTACAGATTTATTATGGATATCGTCCTTTGGAGATGCTAGATTTATCAAATAAGGGGTGTGAAAAATCAATGGTGAAATATTATACCTCTTTTGCGCTTTAATGAATTTAGCAGCCATATCTTTATCTAAGGCCGGGGGTTTCCAAGCAGTAGGGTTCCCTGAAAATATTTGAACTGTTTTGGCACCTGCATCAGAAGCTTTCTTTAGTTGCTTATCATAACCACCAGTCAAAGACATGTGAATTCCAAGTTTCTTTTTCATTCTTCTCTCTCCTAACTGTCCTGCTTTACCAACCAAGGTACACGAAGTTTAATAAGTAAACCTGTTGGATTTTCTCTTAAATTGCTTGCTAAATACCATAAGCGAACTTTTGATTTGGACGATTTTGCAAATCCTTGTGAGCGTTGGTATTTAGCAAGCAATCTATCAATAAAACACAAGTCTTTACGATTAAACTTCGTGTACCGATTCGTAGATGTATTAATAAAAACTTTTAAATATCGGAATATACTACTGCGGTAAAATTAAAGTTTATTTTCTTACTAAAATTTTAACTTTTTTATCGCTATCAAGTAAGGCGGCAAGTTTTTCCTGTTAGTTGATACAACCTTCACAGAATTGTACTCAAAATGACCTAGTCCTTGGCAATATTCTTCAATCTTTCTAGCCTCTTGTAATCCGGTTTCGTGACCTGGATAGATAACACACGTAAGCACACCATCTTTTCGAAGGAGCTTTAAACCTTGATCAAGGGCAGCTATGGTAGTAGAAGGCCTTGTGACAATGTCCTTATCACTCCCCGGCAAATATCCGCAATTAAACATTATTGCTCTTACACCAGAATCGACATAATCGACCATCTTTGAATGATCTTGATTTATTAACTTGACTCTATCACTGACACCATTATGTTCTAACCTGTCTAAAGTAACCTCGATAGCCTTTTCTTGAATATCAAAAGCAAATACTTTGCCTGCATTTCCTACCTGTCGGGCTAGAAATAAGGTATCATACCCATTGCCACAAGTAGCATCAATGGCTACTTCCCCTTGTTTTATAACTTCAGATATTATTTCCTTGTCCATTTCAGTAGTTTTCTTGAAAATATCCATTTAAATACGACCTACCTTTAAGGAGGTATTTGTATGATCAACTAGAATTCGTTATAATATAATGTAATTTCACATAATTAAGGAGGGTTATTTTATGGTTATCGTTGAGGTTAGTATAGTACCTTTAGGCACAAATACCCCTAGTATCAGTTACTTTGTCGCCGAGTGCCACAAAATATTAAAAGACCAAAATAAAGTAAAATATGAGTTGACGTCCATGGGTACAATCCTTGAAGGTGAATTTAACGATTGTTTTGAACTGATCAAAAAGATGCACGAGTGTCCTTTCGATGCGGGCGCTAAAAGAGTTAATACCCACATAAAAATTGATGATAGACGTGATATTACAACTTCCATGGATCAAAAAGTACAAAGGGTTAAAGACAAGCTGTAGAATTGGGGTGCAAGAAGAAACTTCTTGCACCCCAATTCTACTAAAATGTTGATCAAATAAACTCTTGAATATCTTTGAGGGCTTCTGAACATTTGGATTTAATTGTTACTTCTGCATTTATATCATAAGGCGTACTATCTAAATTGATAATACCCATGGGGACTCCTAGCTCAGCAAGTCCTGCAACGGGATAGACTTGAAGGCTTGTGCCAACAACAAGGAGAAAATCGCTGTTATTTTTAAGTTCTGTAGCAATTTGGAAGAAATCATCAGGCATAGGGTCGCCGAATAGGACAACATTGGGCCTTAACATCCCTTGGCAATTATCACATAATGGCACTGTATTTTCTTTCACTTTTTTGACCAGGTCATCAAAGGGATATGACGTATTACATTTTAGACACTGCCCTTTTTTGACATTGCCGTGGACTTCCCAAACATTTTTTGAACCAGCTTCCTGATGAAGGCCGTCTATATTTTGAGTGATTATTCCATTGATGAAACCGTCTTTTTCAAGTTCTGACAGGACATAATGTCCATCATTGGGCTTTTTGTCAAGTAAGGTCATAAATCTCTTAAATGTATATTCATAAAACTTTTCTGGTTCGTTTAGAAGCACGTCACGAGTGGCATATTTTATTGGGTCAATCTCATTCCATATACCTGTCCCGGGACTTCTAAAGTCGGGAATACCACTTTCCGTACTCATCCCTGCTCCCGTCAAGGCATACGCCTTATTGGCTTTCTTAAGGCATTCGCACAGTTTTTTGGCTTGATCTTGACTCATTTGCTACCCCCCTTTTTAATTGCTAAATCATTCTCCATAATGTTATAATGAATCAAAAACATTGTAAAGAGGTTGAAATTCAATGAAAATCACTTTTCTAGGCACAGGACCATCTCACGGTGTTCCAGTCATTGGGTGTACATGCAGTGTCTGCACATCAAATAACGAAAAAAATATAAGATGGCGTTCAAGTATAATTATAGAAAAAAAAAGTAAGTTTATCCTGATAGATACATCCCCGGAGTTTCGTTTTCAGGCCTTAAAATATGATATTAGAAAAATTGATGCAGTTTTATTTACCCATAGGCATGCCGATCATGTCCATGGATTCGATGATTTAAGAAGGTACAACGAAATAACGGGAAAGACCATACCCTGTTTTGCTGATGAAACCACGGCAAACAGTATAAAGAACATGTACCCCTATGTTTTCAGGGCAAGAAAGCATGACTATACAAGTAAACCTAAGGTAACAATGAAAATCGTCAACGGTGTTTTCCAAGTGGAAGATATCAAGATTACTCCAGTCCCTATAAAACATGGGGCCGAAAAAATCCTAGGATATAGATTTGATAATTTTGCTTATTTAACTGATTGTTCTAGTATCCCAGAAGAATCTTATTCACTCCTTAAAAATTTGGATATTCTGGTAATCGGTGCCCTTCGTTACACTCCGCACCCCAATCATTTAAGTGTAGACGAAGTGATCCCTGTAATCAATCGGATCAACCCCGGCAAGGCGTATCTCACTCACATGACCCATGAAATTGAATACCATACCCTCAAGGATTACCTTCCTGACCATATTGAGCCGGCCTATGACGGACTAAAATTATTTGCTTAATCTTTTGCTTAGTTTAAGGTTACAATTTATTAAGCCCAATTTTTCTATTGATTGTGTTATATTTGTTTGTTGATTAAACAGATTAAACAGATTAAAGTACGGATCCAACACTTTTAGACTCGGCTTAACATTTAGAATAACCGCAGTAAAAACAACTGACGCACCCGCTTTCATGTCTCACATGTCCACCACATTCAGGGCAAGCCCCCATGAGCCTATCCAGACTGTCGATTCCATTGTCAGACTTTCCTACTTTTTCACCAGATTCCTTTTCTCGAATGCACTTATCGAGGACTATACCTATGGCATCAGGGCAGCTAAGGACCATACCGCCGGATCCATCCCAGGTAGGGTTAGGACATCTAATAGCCCTCAATTCCTTGATTATTGTTTTTACATCTAGCCCTGCCCTCAAGGCCATACTTATAAGTCTAGCAGTTGCTTCAGATTGACTGGCTGCGCACCCTCCAGATTTTCCCATGGATGCAAACAGTTCACAAAGCCCGTACTCATCCTCATTAACTGTCACATACAAGTTGCCACAGCCGGTTTTAATTCTTTCTGTTTTACCCACGGTGACATCAGGCCTTTTTCTAGGGGTGATATCCAATGCTTTAAAATCTTCATTAGAAACAGTTGCAGACTTTTTGGACTTGGACTTGTCTTCGCCCCCTTTTTGTAAAACCTGCTCTTCTCGGCTTTTGTCCCGATAAACCGTCACACCTTTACAATCCAGTTCAAAGGCTAGTTTATAAATATTTTCTATATGATCCCTGGTAGCATCAGAGGGAAGATTAACAGTTTTACTCACGGCATTATCAGTATATTTTTGAAATGCTGCCTGCATTTTTAGATGCCATTCGGGTTTAATATCGTGGGAAGTAACAAAGATTTCTTTGATATCCTCTGGGATTTCATCTATATCCTTAATAGAGCCATTATTTGCCACCTGTTCCATTAGCTCTTTGCTGTAACGACCTCTCTCCCGAATCATCTGTTCAAAGATAGGATTAACTTCAATCAACTTGTCATTGTCCATTACATTTCTGGTAAAGGCAAGGGCAAATAGTGGTTCTATTCCACTAGAAACTCCACACAAAATGGAAATAGTTCCTGTAGGAGCAATAGTGGTGGTAGTGGCATTTCTAATAGGTCTCTCACCCCTCAAGTCATAGACACTACCTTCAAAATTCGGAAATGCTCCCCTTTCTTCAGCCAATTCCCTAGACTTTTCCTTGGACTGGGTATCAATGTATTTCATAACTTCTTCTGCTGTTTCTAGCGCTGTCTGAGAATTGTAAGGTACCCCAAGCTTGAACAGCATGTCACCAAATCCCATGACTCCTAAGCCAATTTTACGGTTAGCCTTGGTATTTGTTTCGATCTCTTTCAATGGGTATCTATTAGCATCTATAACATTATCAAGAAAATGAACCGCGGTCCTGACTGTTTCCTTTAGCCTTTTATAATCTATATTCCCCTCTGAAGTTACCATCCTAGCGAGATTGATAGATCCCAAATTACAGGATTCATTTGGTAATAAAGGCTGTTCTCCACAATTATGGACTGCCATGCCCTGAGCAATTAGAGAATTTGTAACTGGTTCATTTATGTCATATACTGTAACTTCCTCTCCGGTATACCTGACTCCTTCAACTCTAGCATAGAATTTTTCACCTTCATTGATAGACCTGGCCAATCCTTTGCTGTTTTCTTTTATCATTGCATCTGGTAAAAAGCCAACTTTTTGATCAAACTTCCATACTTCGCCTTTTTTGATCACAAGTTCATAATAATCATTATTATATAATTCTTGCTCCATATTTTTTCTAGATTCTAACGAAGTAATGTGCCTATAGATCTTAGGGTTTTCTCCATCCTTTCTATATATCTTTCCATAAATTCCTAAGTTCAGTAACATCAATTGAACCTCTTGTAAAAATCTTTTGGAGTAAGAGGGCAGACTAATGTTAATATTTTTGTTTCCAGCTCTAGTTCCAGCCTCATAATAGTTTAGCTCTCCCCTGGTGTTAAATAGTCCTTTTAGATAAGCACACACCGTTTGTTTAGATGCTGATAAAATTTTTTTCGGTACATGATGATCTTGATGGCAGTCTTTTTTAGTCAGCTTTAATCCTGAATTCTCACCGAGCTTTAGTCCTTCATCTGCTCCTAAATCATCATCTTGCGCCCACATTCCCTGACCTGACTGAATCAAAACAGGTTCACCACTTTTAAGGCTGTTTGCTTCTTTCCAGCCATCTGGGGTAAGAATTCGGTGCTCGGGTGTAACCTTAAGCTCCTGGCCGCTTTCTAGGGAGACACAGACAACTTCTTTTTTGCCTGTAGGGAAAACTCGAGCCATTTGCCTGGAGGTTCCAAACTCTACTGAATTTGACTCATTAACTGCTGTTTTAACCTCAGCCGCTCTATTATCTACTAGGACTTCAAAAGGTTCATCCCCTACTCTATAATAAAGTTCTTCAATAGATTCGAGTCCCTTTTCAGTAGACACCATGGTTTCAGGGTGAAAGCATGGATTGGTGGATTCTATCTCCCCTATATGGGGAGTTGGGTTGTAGGCATTTATCCGATCCAAAAATATTATCCCCGGTTCGCCATTTTTCCATGCCATATCCACAATCTTATCAAACACTTCCCTAGCAGCTAAGGTATCAACTACCCGGTCATCTTTTGGGTTCACTAGAGAATAATTTTTATCCTGGATAAGTGCCTCCATAAAATCGTCGGTTATAGCTACAGAAATATTGAAGTTATTGATTTTATCGCTATCCCTTTTACATGTTATGAATTCTTTTATATCAGGATGATCTACCTTTAAAATACCCATATTGGCACCCCTGCGGGTACCACCCTGTTTAACAGCTTCAGTAGCAGAATTAAAGACTTCCATAAATGATACAGGACCGCTAGCCACTCCCCCTGTTGAGAGGACAATGTCATTTTTAGGCCTTAGTCTAGAAAAGGAAAACCCTGTTCCACCACCACTTTTATGTATTAGGGCAGCATTTTTAATACTTTCAAATATGCTGTCCATGGAATCTTCAATGGGCAAAACAAAACAAGCTGAAAGTTGCTGTAATTCCCTTCCTGCATTCATCAAAGTGGGGGAGTTGGGTAAAAAATACATCTTATCCATCGATTCAAAAAAATCCTGGGTGATCTCTTTTATTTTGTTATTTGTCTGGGAATAATAGATGTTGTCTACCTGGGCGATATTATCTGCTACTCTCCAGAGCAGGTCCTCAGGTGACTCCGTTGGTTTCCCATTAACTTTTTTTAAATATCTTTTTTCAAGTACGGTTTTTGCATTTTCACTTAGTTGCAACTGGATTCCCCCTTGTAGATAATAAAGATGGATTTTTAAATAATTTTTTATTAGGGCTTTACATTATCCTTGTTTTCTAATAAATTATATTGTTAGAATAGTTATATAAAATTTTGAGGAGGTATTTATTTTAATGAGCATTTCCGAAAAGGCTAATGAGTTAGCCGAAGAAATTAAACAAACACAGGAATATGAAAATCTTAAAAGTGCAGAGGCCAAGCTAAAGTTAGACCCTGCAGCTCAAGACTTGATTAGCGAATTTCAAGAGAAACAAGAAAAAATGCAAAATGCCCAACAAACAGGTGAACAAGTTGATCAAAACGTAATCGAAACCTTGCAAAACTTACAGGGTCAAATGCAAGAAAACGAAACAATCAAAAATCTTATGGATGCACAGCAACAATTTGATGAAGTAATGAAACAAGTAAACGAAACTGTAACCCAAGCTCTAAGCAGCTAATTCCTAAGGTAAACTTCCATTTTAATGGAGGTTTACTTTTTTGAGGTTTACTTTTTTATTGTAACTGTAATTCTAATTTTATTACAATTTTCCCTTGGACTCAACAAAAAAACCAGGCTCTTTAAAAGCCTGGTTTTTCTTTTAGATTATATTCGTCCTTTTGCCTAATATAATCACCTACTCTTAATGCTACTGCCTTTGCTTCAGTAATTGTACTTTCTATATCCTTAGGCCCATGACAGGTCCCTGCAGCAAAGATCCCCCGGGCATTAGTGTAGCCCGGCTTAAAGGGCTCTTCCCGTAAGAAGAAACCATTTCCATTTAGGTTTAGATTCAATAGCCTGGCAATTTCCTCATTTTCCTTTGTCGGACGACTTCCAACGGCCAAAAAGATCAAATCATAACGAAATTCGGCAAGTCCGCCCTCAACCGTACAATTGCCCAAGACTTTCAGACCTTCATCGGGATCATAAATTATTTTTTCAGGCATAGCATCAATAAAGTTTATCTCATCTTCTTCAACACATTTTTGTTTAAATTCAAGGAACCCTTTTCCAAATGTCTGTAGGTCTGTATAATATATATCCACTTTAGCTTCGGGGAAATCCCTTTTTAATAACCTTGCCATTCTCAAAGAGTACATGCAGCATACCCTGGAGCAGTACTTCCCCTCATTTCCTTGCTTTTCTCTACTGCCCACACATTGGACAAAGCAAATCTTTTTAATACCTCCCCGCCCAGGTATGGCATTAGCAAAATTACCATGTTTTCTGAGAACTTCTTCCAGGTCAAGGCCTGTGAATATGCCCGGATGCTCCCGGTAACCCAAATGAGGTTTTTGAGTTGCATCAAAGACTTCAAATCCGGTGGCTAGAACCATGGCATCTACATCAAAGGTAGTAAGTTTATCATGTTCATCTTTGATTTGCACAAGGATGGAATTCTTTTTCTTGTTGGTTCCTTCTATAGTATGTTTGCAGTAAGTGAAAATATTAGGATGGTTTTCTACTTCTTCAATCTTTTGATCTACAAAGCATGCTCCACATTTTTGACATACATTGTCTATGGCTTTACAGCAATAAATCAAGGCGTGTCCTCCGATGTGTGATTCTTTTTCTACTATATAGACCTGGTGTCCAGATATAGCTAATTCATATGCCGTAGTTAATCCAGCAATGCCTCCTCCAACCACCATTACACTTTTCTGCAAAGGCTAGCCCTCCTCATCATTTAGCTGAAATCTGGACGCGGCAGAAGTTCCGCCTGCTCGACTATGTCAGGGATAGCTTCCTCCCAGGCGACAGGCATCATGTGAACACCTGCTACACCTTCTATTTCCTGGATCTCTTTGATCTGCTCTACACAGAATTTGATTCCTTCTTTCTTCCTGTCTTCAGCACCTTTTATCCTCTGGATAACATCTTCCGGTACTATTATACCAGAGACATGTTTTTGCATATATCTAGCCGCACCTACTGCCTTTATCGGTATAACACCGGCCATTATTTTAACCTCTTTATGAAGACCCCTTGACCTTACTTCTTCCATCCACCTTTTGAATCTATCCATATCGAATATGGCCTGGGTTTGAATGAATTCTACTCCAGCAGCAATCTTTTTCTCCAATCTGTCCACTCTGTATTCAAAAGGGTCAGCAAAGGGGTTAGCAACTGCACCGATATAAAAGTCACAATCGGATTCAGTCTCTTCACCACCAATGAATTTTTTATCATCCCTCATTTGTTTTAGGGTCCAAATCAGTTGGGTGGAATCCAAGTCAAAGACGCCTTTTGCTTGAGGTTCGTCACCAAAAGATTGATGGTCTCCTGATAGGCACAGAACATTTTTGATGCCATGGGTGTTTGCACCGAGCAAATCACTTTGTAACCCTATTCTATTTCTATCCCTAACTGTCATCTGTAAGATCGGCTCTATTCCATATTCTTGCAATTTTATACAAGTAGCGAGGCTTGATACCCTGACGATGGCCGTCTGATTATCCGTTACATTAAAAGCATCCACCATATTTTTATATTCTTTAGCATGTTCTAGCATTTCATCTATATTCGGCCCTTTTGGAGGACCTACCTCGGCTGTCACCGCAAACTCTCCACTTTCTAGTACTTTTTTTAAGTTAGTATTAGCTTTCAAGTTCAACATCCTCCCTCACCTGTTTTCTTGGGCCGCCTGAATGAGAAGTTGACCAGTCTTTAGGCGGTTCGAATGTGTTCATCCTATCTGTCATTCCCAGTTCCTTTAACCTATCATATATCAGGTGCCAGCCACATTCAAGTTCTGTATCTATTTCACATTTTCCGTCCTGGGATCCTCCACAAGGTCCATTTAGCATGCTCTTTGTACACCTGGCAATGGGGCAGATACCCATGGTTTTATCAAGGACGCAATCGCCACAGGCAAGACACCTTTCTACCCAGACCCCTTGCTCCTTTGGCATTCCAATGAAAGTTGTATCCACCGCGGGAAGTACTTTCACCTCTGGATATTTTTCTATAATGGTTTGAGGTCCAGCACCACATGCCATGGATAAAATAACGTCATAGTCCTTTAATTCTGCTTCAAGCTCCTCTACAAATTCAAATTCGCACTGACGTTCCATGCTGGTATAATCTACTTGAACATCCTTGCCTTCTTTTTTATTGTATAGATCTATTGTCCTCGCTAAAGCTTCAGCTTCTTTATCCCCACCGGCTAAACACACAGCAACACAGGTTCTACAACCTAACACCAGTATTTTTTTAAAAGGTTTAATATTTTCTAGTATACTATCCATGGACTTTCTTTCGGCAATTATCATCTCGACACCTTCCCTTCTTCTATTGGACCTAAATTTATAAGGTTTTCATACATTGTATTAATGGCTTCACGAAATGAAAACTCATCGTTAGCTGCTATAGGAACCACCTTTATACGATCAGTAGAAATACCGATTTCATCTATTATCTTCTTCACACTTTCTACTCTCTTTTCCATCTGTTCATTTCCCGTTAGATGCTTACAGTTCTCATAGGGGCATGGGATAAGCAGCAGCCCATCGCCGTCTTCTTTTAGAGCCTTCAAAATTTCATTGTTACCTACCTGCCCACAGCAGGGGACCTTTACCACGGTGACATTGTCGGGGATTTCATTTCTAGGAATTTTATTAGCAATCAAAAAAGAAGAATTTTCACAGCAAAAGACCTTTACCTTAGGTTCAAATTCATTCACAGCTGTTCTCTCCCTTCCGGCCCTATTTGTTCCCTAATATTTAGACCATCAGGATACTTTATGGCGTAGTTTGGACATTCAGCGACACAAATCCCGCATCCTTCACAAGCTGGCCTGTGAATTCGACATTGTCCTCCTTTAGGGTCCATGTACACGGCATCCCAAGGACAAATCCTCAGACACGTTAAACAGGTTACACATTCTTGAGGCCCTAGAATAAAAGGCCTTTTTTCTATCCAATCTTTATAAGTTAACAGAGTTCTATAGATCATTTCGGCAGCCGCTTCCGCTTCGGAGATTATATTCCAAAGGAAATCAGGCTTTCTGCATGCACCTACAGCGTATACACCCAACTTACTGGTTTTTACGGGGAGTAAATGATAGTTGTCTTCTTGCAAGAATTCCGTATATTTACATCTGTTTACCTTTAGACGATCTGCTAGGCTTTTCGTATCTCTAGTGGGAACAAAGCCCTCGTTAAAAACTACGTAATCGCTTTTCAAAGTGAAATCACGCACATTTGAAAAGCTGAAGGAGTCAGTATAATTGAGTATGAATTTATCGTCTCTAAAATCAACGGTCTTACTGGCAACTCGTACAAAAAATATACCTTCTCGCTCACATTTTCGGTACAAATCTTCCAGGTACTCTTCATTTACTTTTATTTCGTCGTAAAAATAATACACATCATGTCCGGCTTTTTTAAGCATATATGCATTCTTTAAGGCAACACCAGGCCCTACTACAAAGTCATCCTCTTCAACTATCATAGCAATGGATAGCTTTTTAGAAGTATTTCTCAATTCATCCAGCTTTTCTTCAAGCTCCATCATAGTTATAGCTCTACCCGGGTATTCTAAGTTTAGACTATCATGCAAAATGAAATCATTTCCAGTAGCAAAAACCACACTGCCCACATTTATGGCCTTTTTACCAAAGGAACCCTCTATATCGCTAATGAAGTCGCCTGCACGCCCTTTAACATTATCTACTGTTGTTTTCTTATATACGGTAACATAAGGATTATTTTCGACTGCATCCCTTTTTTCCTCAACAAGCTGCCATGGCTTTACTTCAGTATGGTAGAAAGAGGAGACCCTCTTAAGTTGGCCTCCGAGCGTCTCCTCTTTTTCTACAAGAATAGAAGGAATCTTTTCCTTTGATAATTTTTCAGCACAGGTCAGGCCTGCTATCCCCCCGCCAATAATCAGTGTCGTCGGCTCATAATTTTCGACTCCGGGAAGCTTTGAAGCTCTCGAGTTAGCGGTTGGCTTTTGGGAATCGCCCATAAGATTCCTCCTCCTTTGATGTCACATCCTAGCCGCTCTGCTTAAATACATCGATATATGAATCACAATAAATGTCCTGGTTCAATAAAATCCGTCCCGTAGCCACAGTTGCTACTAATTCATCATCATTTGCATCCATTATTGCAGCATCAAGTCCAGCACCCATAGCCATAGCGGCATAGGTTCTGTTAATAATATCTCTCTTGTCTTCTACTGTGTTCTGACTTACATTGCTAAGTCCAAGGATTGTCTTTGGAGCAGGGTTAGAAAGCATTTTTACCTGCCTAAGGGTTTCTAAGACTTCAGGGCCGTGATCCTGTGCCACATTACAAGGAAGAATCAAGGGATCTAAATACAACTCATCAGGTGATAGGCCGAACTCGTCTGCAGCAGCTACAAGCTCCATTGCAAAACCTATTCTCTTCTGGTGATCCTTTGGTACACCCTCTTCATTCATGGTCAAAGCGATTAAAACCGCATTATGCTCAACTGCCATTGGCATTACTCTTTCAATTTTATGCCTTTCGGCTGTGATTGAGTTTATCATGGCAGGTTTTTTGCACTTTTTAAGTCCAGCTTCGATGGCGTCATAATTGGTCGAATCTAAGCACAAGGGAAGGTCTGTGTACTGTTGTGTATTCTCTACCAACCATTCCATAGTTGCAACCTGGTCTTCAGCGTTTGGTCCTGTGTTAATATCAAGATAGTGCGCACCGTTTTTCTCCTGAGCTTCGGCCCATTCTTTTAAGGCTGTTGGATCCTCGTTTTCAATAGCCTTCCTGATATCAGTAAACATCCCGTTAATCCTTTCCCCAACAATAAGCATAAATATCCCCCTTTATATAAAATTTAGTAACTGTTATCCTGCATAAGCTCATCAATATTTTTCTTAACCATCTCTACCGCTCTTGGATGACGCATTACCAATATATCAAGGCCACCCTGCAGTAATGAAGTAGCAGTTATAGCTTCCCACATGATAGCCCTATTTTCTAGCTCACCCCAGCCGGGGAAATCCTCTACAGGAGCTTTGGTCTCTTTCGCTCTCCAACCTTCTTCCCCGATCATTCCAATCATTGGCATAGCAAGCATATTGTCACCTTGAAGGGCTCCCATTCTCGCCCTTTCCATGATTGAATAACCATATTCAATACCATATCCAAGAGCACCTATAGTGGGGTCAATTACAATCTTGGAAAGATCCAGTCCCATCTCATTGATCAAGATGTTTAACTGCTTGCAGATATTGATGTCGATAGGTGATTTAGCGATTACCGTGTGATTGTGCACCATACAAGCAGCTGTTATGGATTTATAGTTTTCTTCCTCGGTTACCCCTAGAAGAAGATTCTCTCCCGCTGTTTCTTCTGCCACCTTTGGTATTACCTCGTTATCTTTCTCTTCTTTACGACAACCATATACCATCAAAGGTACATCCACGGCTTCTAGCACTTCTTTTACTACCTTTACACACTCTTCCGGTGACTTATCCCCCTCATCTGGATGGGCCCCCTGAAGTCTAAGACAAATAAAGTCAGCACCATACTCTTCCACGTTTTTCTTAGCCCACTCGGCAGGGTTATCTAGGACATCGCTAAAGGGTTTTTTAAGATTATCTTCCCAGCCTTCTGGATTTATATCCCAAACCTCCATAGCCACTACAGGCCTGTTTGGCATATCTCCTTCATAGTGCTGATATGGTAGAGTAGATTCTCCACCAACAGTAATTGTATGACCTCTCGTGCCGCCATCCTCTTTAGTTGCGCCGAGGACAACCTCCCTTACTTTACTTCTATAACGTTCTTTATCTAATGAAAAAGCCATATCATCTTCTCTCCTTTCGTTTAGTTTTTGGATGCAGGTTAATGGACTTTAGGCGGCAGGGAGCCTTCCTGCCGCTCATAAAAATGTCCCAATTAAATTTATTAAATTTAGTTGATTGTTTTAGCCAAAGCGTTCTTTTACAAATCCTGGTATATCCGCGGCTTCTCTTGGGCCTACTATTACCTCCCAGCCTGATTCTTCTTGCAGTTTACCACTCAATACCGCAACATGGCCTGGAATTATAATCTTTTTGTGAGAAACAAGATCTTCAAGCCCGGTGTCCTTAATGGCCTGGGTTATTGCTTCAGGCGAAAACTTACCTGCAGCCCAAGCAGTTAGAACGGAAGTACCGTCAGTATCTACCGGCAGGATATAAGATGGTACCCTGCTTTCTTCAACTTCACCTTCAACAAGATAATACGTCAAGGAGAAGTTCACAGTCAGATAAACTAGGGCGTTCTCATCAGGGTCTCCTACCGCACCGATTTTTTGTTCAACGGTGATTGGCTTCTGTGGATCGGTAAATAGGTTTTGTCTCCAGGAAAGAAGGGGAAGTACTTCTTCTTTTTCCCTGGCCGAGTTCAACACTACTACGCCCGCATATTTGGACACAAAGGATGTAGCCTGGACGATATCCTCCATGGGATCTTCTTTTGTAGTAAAAGCAATGGCAGGATAGCCAAAAGGCCTGTGCTTTTTCCTAACAGCTTGGCGCCTAATTTGAGTCATATCAGCTATTACTTGAGAAGTTTCCCTGGCACCACTGTCTAGAACCAGGTTTTTATGTCCTGCTTCATGAATTTTTTCTACCAGACTGTTGGTGCTTTCTAGACCATTACCCTTAACTCCCAGGGGTAGGTTATCATCTTTTACTAGCTCTAACATCTTTTCATAATTGTCTTCAGTAGCTGGATATACTAGAGGATTCTCATCCTTAGCAACTTCAAGGCCTGCTTTCATGATTTCAGGATCTTCACTCATCAAGATCATTGCATGGTTGCCTTCATTTTTTACCGTTTCAACTGCCTGTTTGAACTTATCTGGATCTTTTGACTCGGCTTCGATTGCTACCAATTCAACCTTATACTCAAGCCCAACCCTCTCATAAGTTGAGTTCTCATTAATCTTTTTAATCTCTTCAGAAACATCATCATTGTCACTGACTTTAAAAGCAACACCTGTAGGATGATAAAAGGTCTTTTCATGCCTAAACAGCTCGGTCTCGTCTCCTATTTCCTTCTTCTTATCACCCTTCCCTATCTCAACCAGCTTGATCGGTGGCGCTGCTGCTGCATCCAATGCCTCTCTAGCCTCATCACTAACATATGGACAGGAATCCAGTTTAGCCTTTCCTGCCGCCAGGTTCATAGCAAATGCAAGGCAGGTAGGAGGTCCACATTCTCCACAGTTTGTTTTTGGTAAGTGTTTATAAATTTCTAATCCTGTAAGTGCCACAGTTTCATCCCCTTTCTTTTGTTTTTGGTTAATTTACCCCCTGCGCCCAGCTTGAATAAAAGCCCGGCCGCAGGGGATAATTTTTTGTTTAAGGTCATTCAAATTTTTAAATTACATTCAATCAAATCCATTCTATCAGGGGCCTGATTACATCAATGGATCCATTGACAGTGCCGGATGATCTTTTTCCTGCAAGAATGACAGAATTTCATCGGCAGTTTCTCCTACATCTTCGTCGGCAATTTTATCCACAAAATCCTCACCAAGACCATCCTCTGCAGCACGCTTTCTCAGATCGTCACCCAAAAACTCTTTTAAGCTCTTTGGCATCCAGATAACCCTGGCAAGACCTCCATCGGCCTGAATGAACTTAGGACTAAGCACATATGTCCTTCCAACACCCATGAATCCAGGCGTCTGCACACCTCCACCAACTGAGCCTGCCAAGGTGGAGAAGTTCATGCCGGACGGCGTCATTCCACCGTGATCCCTAGTGGTTATCATTACTCCATTTGCTTCAGGTACCATGGCGATAATAGCTTCAAAACAACCGCAGGATGTCATAGGATGCTCTAGGAGTGTATAAAGATTAACCATCTCAACATTTCTATTTGAGTCTTTATAAAACTGCTCGTTTACAGATTCCCACATCCCTTTGTGCTCGTCTATTGTTCCTTTTACTTCCACTGGCTGGTTTGGACCGTGAGGATCCATCTCATTTGATGCCTTAGCATCCAACCAACTGATGGCTCCACAAAGCCCAACCCTATCAGGAGTTATCATGCAGACATGATTTGGTGCAAAAGACTGACAAAGCAAGCAAGTGTAGAATTCATCTACGGACTCGTCATTTAGCTGAGCAATCTTCTCGTCCCTTTCTCTATACCTTTCTCTTGCATCACCGATCTCTTCATTTACCTTATTTTCGTCAGTCAGGATGGTTACCTGGATCCGGTCGATTACCTGGGAGAAGTCCTGCTTTAACTTGCTCTTTAGAATTTCTCCAAAATGTTTCATTCTAAAGCCTTTCTCATAGGCATCCTTACTAACCCTGATCCAGACAAAGTCACGCTGGGCAACGTGCCATAGGCCCTCACCAAAGTTTGTAAAGCCGTGAATCCTTCTTTCAAGAACTCCCTCGAAATCCCGCTGCATTTTACGTCCATAGACGTCCACGATTATTCCCAGGGGCAGGGATCCACCTTCTTCTATCTCGTCTATATCAGGTCCTTCGTGGATTACTTTATCGTCTTCAATATCTTCCCTGTCTTCGACCATCCTAACCAGTTCAAAGGCTGTAGAAGACTTGCCGCCAAACTCAGCGTGCATATCTCCCTTTCTGATGGTCTCACCTTCAAAAGCTGGCCCTACGGTAATGGGAGCATCTATATCGACAACGTCTAGCTTGATTCCCCTGAGCTCCATTCCCAACTTAACCATTTCACTGTAATCCTGCTCACATTCGTACCAGTCTGGAATTCTAAATTCATCTCCTAGATCCTGGTCAGTTATAACCGCAAAGCCTAGGAAGATAGCTCCAAAGTGAGCAGCTGCTTTAACATCGTCAATCTCGCCAAGATGAAGTACAAAACAGCGAACCCTTCTCTGCTGATAGTCCCTATGAGCTTCCCTTTCTCCGGGTCCAATACCACCAAAAGCCATACCTGCCCGAAGCGCGTAGTTTACAGCATGAATAACCTGGGTGAAGTTACCCACTGGGAAAGCTATATAGTCTACTCCCAACTTCATATCCTCTTCTATCAGTTGCTCGATCACCTCATCAGCGATAAAGAGCATCATACCTTTACTCTGTAGATCTCTGACAAGCTCTGCTGCCTCTTTAGAAGACCTGGCTCTTCCAAGGATAACTGTCTGTCCTGGTATAGTCCAGTCAACCAACTGGATTCCATACTTTCTTAATATCGGGTCTCTTATGAATCCCGTCCATGGATCAACATGGGGTTCCTCTTCTCTTACATACCTCAAAGCTTCGATAATTTCTGCTGCATACAGGGTTGCTTCTCCAGCCAGTCTTGCATTCTCAAAAGTATATTCTTCTTTAACCTGCTGGCGCATTCTATTTAATATTGGTGGTAGTTCACCCAATGTCTCTACTTTTTCCCCACTAAGAGAAGTCATGACCGGCAGGTGATAAGCGGTATCCGGATATTTTACTTCCTGATCCTCTCCGTATTCTCTAATAGCCTGGTTCATAAGGATCTCTGCATAACCAAGGGCTACTATTGTGCCATCTATAGCTTTCTTAAAAAGCTTTTTTGGCGGTTGTTCTAATTCCTCCAGTGCACCTTCATAAATCTCTTCAAATGACATCTAATTTCCTCCTTTCAAATAGTCGGTTATCTAAAAACCTTACTTCTTAACTGGCTAATATCCTTTAGTACTCTTAGTACTCTCTTGCTAGGCTTGTTCCGTAATTTTCAGCGGTTTTCTTATGAACTTCAATCTTCCAAGTCCTGTAATCAAGAGCTTGCATTAATTTCTTAGCGCTCATTTCTGCATCTGTCTCCAGGATGAAATAGCCACCAAAGACGTCATGGGCTATCTGGGTTGCGATGCTGTAAATCATGGTACTTCCTTCTACCGGAGGCATAGCTCCTACGTGAAGCGGCACTCCTAAGGTCAAGAAGTAACTTCCTATTGATACAGCTTTTGGACTCATGGCTTCAGGGGCTGTACCTACAACAGGTACCTTTGGAATATCCACGTCCATTTCTTTTGCTAAATTGAAGATTAGGTCCGCTATTCTAGAGTTATCCACACAAGATCCCATGTGGTATATTAAGGGTAGATCTTCTTTTAGGTCGGCGCTGTCATTCAAGCGCTTCAAGAATTTCTTCAGTCCATCTCCTGCATACTTCTCGATAGCGCCAGCATTTAAAAGCCCGTACTTAGCAAAGGATCCTGCAGCACATCCCGTTGAGACCATTAATACATTGTTCTTGGCCATTTCTTTGGCTATTTCAATGTGATTTTGATCCTGCCATCCTTTTGCGTTGTTGCATCCGATCAAGAAGCCAACACCGCTGATTTCGCCTGCTTCGATTGCATCTACAATAACCTTATAGGGGCTGTCTGAATTGACAGAGCTCAAAATTTCTTCCATGGCTTCAAGGGAGAATCCGCCTACAACTTTGTTTTTCTCTTCTGGTATTTCAACTTTGTTAGAGTCTCTTTCTTCGTAGGCCTCGATTGCCAGTTTGATGATTTCGCGGGCATTTTCCATGGCTTTATCCTGTTTAAAGTCTATATGATAGGAGCCGGGGATCTTAACTAGTTTGTCTGTAGTTATCAGCCTGGTTGTATAGCACTGGGAAACTTCTTGTAGACTCGGATTGATACACTGAACATCCACTGCCATTGCATCAACGGCTCCGGTAGTGATTACAAGCTCCTGGGTACCAAAGTTTGTAGCTAGAGGTATCTGCTGTCTCATCAGAACTTCGTTACCGGTACAGCAGATTCCAAATAGATTAATTCCCTCTGCGCCGGCTTTTTTGGCGTCATCTTCCATCTCCCTGGCTGCTTTGACAATCATCTCACTCAGAAGCGGATTGTGGCCATGAAGGGCAATGTTAACCTGCTTTTCATCTATTACTCCCAGGTTGGCTTCGGTAACACCTGGTTGGGGAGTTCCAAACAGGATGTCTGAGAAATCACACGCTATATGCATGCCATTAAGGTCCGCAAGGGCAGTCTTAAGAGCTCCAAAGATCAAGTTGACGGGATCGGAGTCCATACCCTGGTGTACATGTGCCATTTGATCAGTGATTGTATTGCTGATGCCTTTTGGCATGACAGTGGTTTCCTTGTACTTTTGCTTCCTTCCTTCTGGAAGCAAGGAATTAAGCCACATTGATTCCTTTTGGCCTACATTTCCGATATCTTCTAAAGCTAGATCGGCAAGTTCAGAAGCTATTTGAAGGTCTTCTTTTCCTTCCGTTTTTATTCCCATTCTGGTCGCTACCTTCTTAAGCTTCTCGGCATCTGTGATTTTATAATCATCTAGTTTACCTTCAGCAACCTCTTTTAATGTGTGAGTCATATGTCTACCGTGGTCCGTATGAGAAGCAGTACCAATTGCAACTGCAATTCCTACAAACCTGGCTACGATGTTATAAGCCGTTGCACCACAAATACCTCTGCTTCCAGGCCCTTCCATAGATTTGATCCTGCATGGACCCTGAAGACAGAGCCTACAGCAAATTCCCTGATAACCGAACTGACACTGAGGATGCTGGGCAACAGCACGGTCAAAAGCCGTTAACACCCCATCTTTTTCGGCCTTCTCTAGCATTTGCTTTTCATTCTTTTCATCTGTCCTTACCCTGTTCTTTGGATCCAAAAACCTTTCTTTTGGAGCATTACTCGGTTGTGCATTAATGCTTGTGTCCCTAAATCTCGGCATTATTTTACCTCCTTTAAAAATTTTTCTTTAATATGATCACAAAGGAGAGGGTTCAACTCACCTCTAAGATATTATCAAATATTTCTTCAAGGCCGGGTACAATTACTACTTCTTGCTGTTCTTCTAGCAAAGTCTTTTCGATGATTTCTTCATCATACTCGATCACTCCTGCTATCTCATCCTGTTGATATACCTTGTCAATCAACTCTCTCTCCTTTGAACTACGCAGTTTATTGATTACCGTTTTGATATTACTTATCCCCAGGTCTTTTCCCAGGTCCTTAACTACCTGGCTGGTTTTAATACTGGTCCTGGTAGGTTCAGTGACAATTAACAATAAATCTACGCCCGAGGCTGTGCCCCTGGTCAAATGCTCTATTCCCGCTGCCATATCGAGGATGACAATGTCATCCTTTTGCAACAAAAGAGCATTCAAAAGAGCGTTCATAAAACTGTTTTCCCTACAATAACAAGCAGAACCACCTTGCTTGACAGAGCCCATCTTGAGAAAACTAATATTGTCTTTCTTCAGGGCATACCTGTCGAGAACATCATCTACTTTTGGATTTAAAGGGTAAAAATCCCCCCCTCCCATTTTATTATCTATCTCTTCTTTCAACTCCACAAGAGATGGAATTTCATTCAAACTGTTTTCTTCAAACCCCAGGGCAAGCCCCAAGCTGGCGTCGGGATCACAGTCAATTGCATACACTGTATGCCCTCTGGCACTAAAGAGCTGACTAAGTCCTGCTGATATGGTTGTTTTCCCAACTCCCCCCTTGCCGCTAACTGAAATTTTCATTTATTTCACCTCAATATTCTCTATTAAATAATTTTAAGTTATTTGCTACTTTATGATTATAAAAAGACAAAACTAGCCTCATATTCTACGACTAATGATTATTACCCCTAACTAACTTTCTACATATATTAAATAAATCCTTTCGTTTTTAAAAAATTTTTTTCAAAGTTATGTCAACCTGATATGTCAAACTAAGATAAGATATCCTTATCTATGTCTCAAACCCAATACTTGTCAAGATAGACTCCACTTCTCTGTATTTTTCTTCGTTCTCAGCTTTCAAAGGCGTGCAGCTAGAAAGCTTTACCTTGTTCTGCAACAAGGAAACCGCAAAAGCAAGACAAGTCTGATAACCGCATTCCTTGCAATTTGTCCCGGGGAGCCATTTATACAAGTCGATAGCCTGGATTCTAACCCTTTGTTCATAAAGTGGTTCGATCTCATCTTTTTTTGCATAGGTGTCATTTATCAATTTTTTTAGGTCTTCTACTACCTCCTGGGCATCATCTTTGTCATATATTTTAGCTGCAGCTAACTTCTCTGGATAGATGGTGATCAGTCTCTCGTCCATGGTATACGTAAGATTAGGGGCTGCTTTGTTATAGGTAGCAGTTTTTATGACCGCGTTCAAATACGGAAGAATTTCCGTCAAGTCTTGAGATGGGCGAGCGAAAAACCTTATCCTATCATGATCTGCTATACATGGCATTATTTGGGTTATCTCTATTTTATCAAGAAACAAATTAATATCCCTCCGTCATACCTAAGTTAAAAATATCATCCTAGCCATCTAAATCTAACGGATTCCCCCCTGATCAGTACCTTGTTCTTGTCTATATCCGGTTCTATATCAGGGGCGCCAATGATAGGTCCATATCCCAGGGACAGCCTAAAACAGGCTATACTTCTTTCAAGTTTTAATTTTTCCGCCGCAGTTAATCCTTCAAGCCCAAGCTGAACTGGAATCAAAGATTGACTTGCCAAAACAGGGTTCATATTTTCCCTTGCGAACAGAATTTCCTTGATAATACTACCTTCCTTCATTGTCAAAACGTGCTCGTCACAGGGCATAGAACTACCCTTTGAAAGAAGCTTCATAGAAAGGCTCATAGGAGCTTTCCCAAGATACACTAATGAAGGCTTGATCTTCTGTTGTTCCAATTTATTTAGTTTGGATTCCAAGTATTCCATCAGGTTTTGATCAAAGCTTTCTCCGTAAAGAAAAACTATTGGGAGATCAAAACCCCCTTCTATTTTATTAAACACCCAATCAAGGGTAGCTAAATCAGCCTTGTTCTTTTCACTCAAGCCACATCTGTAATGGCAAACTTTGTTGCAACTACCTGTGGGGACGATGTAGCTGTATGAAAGGTTGATGTTTTCTGAAAATAAGCTAAATAGTTGATTCAGTGAATTCCTTTCTAACTCTAAAACCTGTAAAAGCTCTTCTTCATCAAGAACCCCCGCTTTATCATGAAAAGCCTTAAGTTCTTTCTCTAACGAGCCCTCTTTTGACCCTTCTTGCTTTTGTCCTTCTCGATTTTGTCCTTCTCGATTTTGTATAGAAACTTTCACAAATTTATCATATAGACTTGGCTTCGACTTGATCTCATCCCAAGTCACTCTTTCCTTTTCCATGAGAAGCTTGGCTTTTTCAAGTTCAGCTTCGTCAACCAAAAGAGCCGTTGTGCATTTACTACTGGAATCAGGTGGGGCAGGAATGTTTTTGCAATGGAGAAATTCACTCAACACTGCTTCAGCCTTTAGCATGTCGTGGGTAGTTGGAAATGTTATCGCTATACCTGTCAATATATCCACCTCAGCAAACCTTCACATCTCATATATACACACTCAGTACAAGTAATATTCTAATTAAGACTTTAAAATCCTTCCACAGAATTTTCAGACATATTTTTAGCGGGGGATAGATTTTATCCCCCGCTAAAATTTTAATCATTTCTTAGCTTCTTCCTTTTTTTCAAAGGTCAGGCTATCCTTTTCTTCATCCAGGTCAACTACTATTTCATCCCCTTGGTCAAATTCTCCCCTGAGAATTTTTTCGCTTAATACATCTTCTACTTTCTTTTGAATAGCCCTTCTGAGAGGCCTAGCTCCATAAGTAGGATCATAACCTTCCTTGGCTAGATATTGTTTGGCTTTATCGGAAACTTCAAAGACAATATCGAATTCTTGCATCCTTTCATGGAGTTCTTGCAGCATCAAGTCTACTACTTCTTGAAGGTGTTCTTCCTCCAAGGAATGGAATACTATGGTTTCATCAACTCTGTTCAAAAACTCAGGTCTAAAGGTGTTTTTCAACTCTTCCATGACGCTGTCTCTCATAGCTTCATAAGAGTCTTCTTTGCTTTCAGGTTTGAACCCTACTTTGGTTTTATTTTTTATGGTATTGGCTCCTACATTTGAAGTCATTATAATCACGGTATTTCTAAAATCCACAGTTCTGCCTTTGGAATCCGTCAGGCGTCCATCTTCAAGGACTTGAAGCAAGGTGTTGAATACCTCGGGGTGAGCTTTTTCTACCTCGTCAAATAATATCACTGAATACGGTCTCCGCCTAACCTGTTCCGTTAACTGTCCACCTTCTTCGTGTCCCACATATCCTGGTGGAGACCCTACTAGTCTAGAAGTTGTATGGCGTTCCATGTACTCAGACATATCTAGCCTGACGATGGCATCTTCATCTGCAAACAAGGCTTCTGCCAAGGCTCTTGCCAGTTCTGTCTTACCTACTCCTGTAGGACCTAGGAATATAAAGGAACCTATAGGTCTCTTGGGATCCTTTAGACCAGCTCTACCTCTTCTGATTGCATTTGATACTGCTTTTACCCCTTCTTCCTGACCTACAATCCTCTCATGTAGGATACTTTCCATTTCAAGGAGTCTTTCGCTTTCTTCTTGGGCAAGTTTTTTGACAGGTATCCCTGTCCAGTCAGAAACGATCTTAGCTATGTCTTCACCTGTAACCTTGGTTTCATCGGATATCTGCTCTTGTTCCCATTTTGTTTTTAGCTCCTCAAGTTTTTCCTTGGTTTTTTGTTCTTTATCCCGTAATTCTGCCGCTCGCTCGAAGTCCTGACTTTTTATGGCAGCTTCCTTTTCTTTTTGGACCTCTTCTAAGTTTTCTTCCATTTCCTTTAATTCAGGTGGAGTGGTATTTGTTTTTAGTCTGACGCTGGCAGCCGCCTCATCAATCAGATCTATGCCCTTATCCGGCAGATATCTGTCGGTTATATACCTTACCGACATCTTCACAGCTGAGTCTAAAGCATCATCAGTAATATGAACCCTGTGATGAGCTTCATATCTGTCCCTAAGTCCTTTCAAAATCTCTACACTCTCTTCCTGAGTGGGTTCTTCCACTGTGATAGGTTGAAAGCGTCTTTCTAAAGCGGAATCCTTCTCTATATATTTTCTATATTCATCCAAAGTTGTAGCACCTACACACTGCAGCTCTCCTCTGGCAAGGGCAGGTTTCAATATATTCGATGCATCAATAGCACCTTCAGCCGCACCAGCACCGATAACTGTATGAAGTTCATCAATAAATAAGATCACATCTCCGGCCTGGGTCAGTTCGTCTATCAATCTCCTGAGCCTTTCTTCAAATTCACCTCTATACTTGGTCCCAGCAACTACTGCAGAAAGTTCCAAAGTCACGACCCTTTTATCTTCAAGGATCTTGGGTACAATCCCCTCTTCAATCTTTTGGGCAAGGCCTTCTGCAATTGCGGTCTTTCCTACCCCTGGTTCCCCTATCAAGCAGGGATTATTCTTGGTTCTTCTGCTTAAAACCTGGACTACCCTTTGGATCTCTTTTTCCCTACCAATTATGGGATCAAGCTTGCCTTCTTTGGCAAGGTGAGTTAAATCTCTGCCGAAAGAGTCCAGGGCTGGTGTCTTGCTCGTAGGAGCTTGAGCTTGCTTTGGTTTGCCCTTTGTATCCTTGGGTTGGCCTTCTGAACTCCCTAGGATTTTCATGACTTCCTGCCTTGCATTTTCAAGACTAATTCCCATCTGATTCAAAGTTTTAGCGGCAACTCCTTCACCTTCCCTGACAAGGCCTAAAAAAAGGTGTTCCGTGCCAATATAGCTGTGACCCATTTGCCTGGCTTCATCCATGGAAAGCTCGATCACCGTCTTCACCCTTGGAGTATATCCTACATTTCCAAGGGGAGCCTCATCACCAGGACTAACTAAATTCTCCACTTCACTTCTAACAGCCTCTAAATCAGCATTCAAGTTATTTAAAGCTCTGGCAGCTACTCCTTCACCTTCCCTAACCAAACCTAAAAGCAAATGCTCTGTCCCCACATAGTTGTGTTTCAACCTTTTTGCTTCTTCCTGAGACAAAGCCATTACCTTTTGTGCTCTCTGGGTAAATCTTGCAAACATAATCTATCACCTCTTCTAATTTTTCTAATTAACCATTTTACTCTTTTTACTCTTTTTACTCTTTTTACTCTTTGCTCATACTTATCCTTTCCCTGATAAGTTTAGCTCGTTTGATATCCCTTTCTTCTGGACTTAGCTCTTCACCCGCTAGCTTTTGTAAATTTGCTGGTCTGATAAGAACAAGGAGTTCATTCAAGATATTAGCATCTACTTCTTTTAAAAAGCCCATGTCGCAAGCTAGCCTAACTGAACTCAATAAAGCCATGGCCTCATTTGTGGTTATTATCCTGGCATATTTGAGTTGGCCATAAGCTCTCCCTACTTTATCCGCAAGCTTTTCTTCACCTTTTCTAAGAAGATCTTCTCTTGCCTTCTCTTCTTGATCTATCAACTGCCTGGTGACACCTTCTAGCTTCTTGAGAATATCTCTTTCTGATTGTCCTAATGTTATCTGGTTAGATAGCTGAACTACATTTCCTACCATCTCGGTGCCTTCTCCATACAAACCCCTGACTGCCAATCCCACCTGTCCTACAGCAGATAAAACTCTATTAATCTGACCTGTCATGACAAGTCCCGGTAAGTGCAGCATTACAGAAGCCCTCATACCGGTTCCCACATTGGTTGGACAGGTTGTAAGATACCCCCATTCTTCATCAAAGGCATAATCTACAGATTCTTCTACAAGGTCATCTATTCTGTCAGCATATTCAAAGGCTTTATCCAATTGCAGTCCGGGAAAAAGACATTGAATTCTAACATGATCCTCTTCATTCAACATGACACTTATAGCTTCATCTTCTCTGATGATAATGGCGCTATTTCTGTCCTCTTTGGCAAGTAGTGGACTGATCAGGTGCTTTTCAACCAGTACTTTTCTTTCTATAGGTTCTAAATCCCTAATCCAGAGAAGTTTATGATTCCCAAGTCCTGAACTGCCTCTTTTTATCGCCTCATTTATATCCTTTACAACTTTTTCAGTATCTTTATCTCCTGATAAAAAAGGGTGCGGTATGTCTTTTAAGTTCCTGGCAAGTCTCACCCTAGTAGAGATAACGTACTTGCTTTCCGGGCCACTACCTTCCATCCACTTGGCAGACACGTCTTCGATGTATTTTTTCAGAGTCATCATCTCACCCCCTAGCCTATTCAAATTCCTCTTCTAATTTTTTGATTTCATCTCTGATCTCCGCCGCTTTTTCATATTCTTCTCTTTTAATGCATTCTTGGAGTTCTTCTTTTTTCTCTTGAACCTTCCTCTTGATCCTTAGATTACCTCCCGTTCTCTTTGGAACTTTTCCCATATGACTAGTTTTTCCATGGATTCTCTTAAGCAGGGGGTTTAAATGCTTAGAGAAAACAAAAAAGCAGTTGCTGCACCCTAACCTGCTTATCTGGGCAAATTGATCATAGGTAAGATTGCATTTTTCACACTGCAACTTATCTTTTCCCGGTAAATCCTTATGAACTTGTTTTGAATCTAGAGATTTATCTACATCCATCAGCCCCGCTAAAAAATTGTTGATGGGAAATCCAGGGTCCACGTTAAATTCCAATTCACCGCCCTTTTCTTTAGCACACTTCTCGCAAAGATGAACTTCGTTTTTTTCGTTATTTATTATTTTTGTAAAGTGAACTGTCGCAGGGCGTTCATTGCATTCTTCACAGTACATCCAAGCTCACCTCCAATAAAAATTATTTGTTACTCTTACTGAAACTTCATCAGCTCTAACAATGCATTTGTCAACATTTTGGCTCTCAGTTGGTCTCGAGCTGGTAAAGAGATGGGTATGCTTTCCCTGTGTACACAAGCTAGCAAAAGGTCTTTCTCCCTTTCAGTAATTATATTATTTTCATAGACACCTATTATAAAATCCGAGGCCTCTTTTTGACTAATACTATCTCCAACTATTTCATTCATGAATTTGTACAACAGGCCTTGGTCTGATATCTTAAGACGACTTATCTGAATAAATCCACCGCCACCTCGCCTGCTTTTTACCAAGTATCCTTTTTCTGGAGTAAATCTAGTACTTATGACATAGTTTATTTGTGAAGGTACACAATTAAATTTTTCAGCTAAACTACTCCTTTTTATTATCACCGATTTACCCGGACTTTCTTCAATTTTTTCTTTAATATATGATTCAATATTATTTGAAAGGCTTCCCACCTCTCATCACCTCTACTCTTTACCTTTGACTATCTTTGACGTTCAACTCGATTATACATATTTATACTTTTCAATACCAAATCCCGATAGCACGCTCTATCGCAGATTATATTTCATTTACTCTTTTTTGCTTTTGTATTCTCTTTTTTTTATATAATCTCACCTTCTCTGACCAATGGTTTAAATATCATCCATGTTTTTTTCATCAAATCCATTTTCCAGTCTCGCTTCAGTTACTTCGATACCTTCCCAGGAGAGCTCCAAGACATCTTTAGAATGGAAAATAACATGGAGCAAATCTTCAATATTGAGTTTTTGCGGGACCTTTATATGAACTGTTATAGAAATTACATTAGCCTGATATTCCTCCATAAACTCAGATTGCGACATCCATATATTATTGATGTTTATCCCTCTATCTCCAAGGATCTTGGTTATTTTAGCAAGCATCCCGGGTTTATCCAAAACCCTAACCTGGATTTCTCTAAACCGCTTTCTTCTTCTTGCCATAGTTTTTTCCAGATTACCCAGGGCATAAAG
Source organism: uncultured Clostridia bacterium (assembly GCA_964498995.1). Taxonomy (GTDB): domain Bacteria; phylum Bacillota; class Natranaerobiia; order Natranaerobiales; family Natranaerofabaceae; genus Natranaerofaba. The sequence continues at coordinate 103,659 of CAZCIZ010000001.1, forward strand.
GCTGAGCACTATAATAAACAGGGTTACTATACCTCCAAAGTAAAATCCGCTTCCTACAGCTAGTCCAATACCTGAAACAGCCCAAATACTAGCAGCAGTAGTAAGGCCTCTGATAGTCCCTCCTTGCCGCAGGATAGTACCAGCTCCCAAAAATCCTACTCCAGCAATGATAGAAGAAGCAATCCTACTAGGATCCGCTCCCCTACCGATATCTCCTTCTGCTCCTTCAAAGGCATAAATTGAAGCCATAGTCATCAAGCAGGCACCTACACATACAAGGATATGGGTTCTAAATCCAGCAGGCCTATTATGCTGTTCCCTTTCAAATCCTATGATCCCACCTGCTATACCTGCAATCAATAATCTTATGACGATTTCAAATTCCGATATCAATTAATTCACTCCTCTCGTCCCCCTCATGAATCATTCTATCATAATATCGAAATACTAAGGAAAAAGCAATGAACCAAAATAAAATATGTCGAAATATAATAACCATATAATAACGGGTTCAAATTTCTTGTTTATCCCATAATGCCGGATAGAATAGATCGCCCATTTTTTCCAATCTTTCAAATATGTTAAATATATTAAAACTGTCCGGCTTTGTTTCCTCCTTTTCAAGCTCTTTCCATTTTATTGGAGCTGATACGGGAGCGGTTTTATGCGGTCTAAGTCCATAAACTACCGCGATTGTCTTTCCTTTTACATTTTGCATATAGTCAAGATAAATTTTGGCACCCCTTTTCTCAACTTTTCTTTCCAAAGTGGTTATATCAGGTAGGAGTTCATTGACTACCTCCATCACTTTGCGAGCAAACTCTCTTACTTTTTTATAAGTGTATATTGGTTTAAGGGGCAAGAATACCTGCAGGCCTGTAGAACCCGATAATTTTGGGTATCCCCTTAATTCTAACTCGACTAGGACCTGGTTTAATACCATAGCAGTCTTTTTGACATCTGTAAAAGACACCCCTTCCATTGGGTCAAGGTCAAAAACTACATAATCTGGCTTATCTAGGTTTTTTGTTCTAGACAGCCAGGGGTGAATCTCTATACAACCAAGGTTACTAAGCCATACCAAGGTCGAAAGATGGTCCACCATTACGTATTTTTTGGATTCTTTTTGGCTTTTAGAGTTTATTTCCATTGTATTTATCCAATCGGGTACACTGTCTTTAAAGTTTTTTTGATAAAAATTTTTACCATAAATTCCATCGGGAAACCGATTGAATGCTAGAGGCCGATTGAATAAGTGACATTTTATATATGGATATATCTTTATGTAATAATCTATCAGATGAAATTTAGTAAGTCCTAACTCCGGCCAGATAATTTTATCTATATTGGTTAATAGAACATCTCTTCCTTCAATCTGGATTTTTTCTGTACTTTTAATAACCAACATCAATCATCTCCATGGATTATTATATTGCGATATAACACAACCTAAAGTAAAAGGAGTAATGACAATTGATAAAACCAATGGAACCAGTTTTAAAAAATGAAATTACAGAAGAGGAGAAAAGAGTTTTTCAAGTAAAATGGGACGGCATAAGATTAATAATCCATATAAACAAAACTAAATCCAAGGATACACGCAACATTCATATTCACACAAAAGCAGGAAAAAACAAAACCGCTACCTATCCGGAGTTGTATAGCTTATACGATCTTTTCAGAGGAGATTCCTGTATCTTAGACGGCGAGGTAATAACAATGAACGAACAGGGATTACCTAGTTTTTATGACCTGCTAAAAAGAAACAGGATTGATAATCCCAATAATAAAACCAAAGTATCAATACCCATAAGTTACATTGTGTTCGATATTTTAAAGTTAAACGGAGAAGAGTTGTTCAACCTGACATTAGATCATAGATTTGATATTTTAACGAAAGTTCTAGACGAAAATAAAAATGTAAAAATCATCGAAAATATAGAAGATGGAATTCAATTATTCGATTCAATTAAAAAAATAGGGCTAGAAGGTATTGTCAGTAAAGAAAAAGAAGGACTTTATCACCCTGGAAAACGCCATCCTACATGGCATAAAATTAAAAATTTCCAATATATTTTAGCAATAGTAGGTGGTATGGTTTATGAAAATAGCCGGCCAAAAAGTTTGATTTTAGGGGTTAAAAAAGGAAATCACAAATTGCTTTACATTGGCAGGGCCTTAACTGGTCTAAATGAAAAAGATTTAAAGTTATTAGATGACTTGGCCTTCAATTCTTCCTACCCTTCACCTTTTAGCAACGAGATCAAATTAACTGATAAAGAAAAAGCCAGGTTTTTACCCCCTGTAATATCAGCTAAAATAAAATTCTTGGGTTGGACACCTGAGAATACAATGAGAGCACCAGTTATAGTGGGTTTTATAAAGGGATGAGTCAACCTGTCTCATCCCTTTTTTCATTTCTTTTTTCATACCCGTCCTTATCTCCCTCAACTAGTTTTACGCTCTCTTTCAGCGCTTCCATTAAGTCTACTACCTTATCGTCTTCTTTTTCAAGCTTCGGAGTTTTTATCTCCTTTCCTTCTATTTTTGTTCTTATTAATTCCAGTAGAGCCTCGCGATAATCATCTTTATATTTTTGAGGATCAAATTCTGAAGTTAAACTTTCTATCAACTTATTTGCCATTTCGAGCTCTTTATCATTAACTGTCACATTCATATCCCCGGGGATAGCTTCTTTTGCTTTTCTTACCTCATCGGGGAAAAACATGGTCTCAAGGGTTAGAACATTGTCATAAACCCTAACACAAGCAAGGCTTTCTTTTGATCTTATCATAACTTTGCAGATAGCTACTTTTTTATTCTCTTTAAGTGTTTTTTTTAAAAGCAAGTAGGCTCTTTCGCCTGTTTCTTGAGGAGATAAGTAGTATGTTTTCTCATAATAAACAGGATCTATTTCGGCTAAGTTTACAAAATCCAATATATCTATTGTTTTTGATTTCTCATCAGGAACGCTTTCTAATTCTTGTTCGTCTATTTCAACATATTTCCCCGGCTCGTATTCATAACCCCTTACTATTTCTTCCCATGATATTTCCTTTTGACAGGCAGAACATACCCGTTTGTATTCAATTGGGGCATGGCAGTCTTTGTGAAGATACTTAAACTTTATGGTTTTCTTTTCCGTAGCAGCATGCATCTTTATAGGAACATTTACGAGTCCAAAGTTAAGTGCCCCTTTCCACATGGTTTTCATTTCATCCATTTACCTCCTGGTTTTCAAAAAAATAAGCTAAGATATATTTTCTCCTATATCTTAGCTATTCCTCAAATCAAAAAATCAATGCAAGCAAAAATTGTTTAGATTCTAGACTACATTGTCCACCTTTTCCTGGAGTTCTTCCTTAGGAAGGTAACCAACCACTTGATCTTTAACTTCACCGTCTTTGAAAATGAAAATCGCTGGAATGCTCATCACCTGATAGCTGCTTGCAGTTTCCTTGTTCTCATCTACATTTATCTTACATACCTTTAGTTTTTCACCGTTGTCCTGTGCTAATTCTTCGATTACTGGAGATACCATTTTACATGGCCCACACCAGGGAGCCCAAAAATCAACTACTACGGGCTTATCAGAATTTAAAACCTCTTCTTCAAAATTTGAGTCTTCGATTTCTAAAACTTCAGCCATTAAAATTCCTCCTCATAACTTATTATTTTTAAAAATTTTGATCTACCAGTTTAACTCAACTTAGACAGTCTCTTTATACCCCTAGCGGGTATCTGCAGGCATTTTATTACATCTTATCAGTTTTGTCAAAGCTTTTATTTTGTAGCTTTTATTTTGTCAGATAAATAATTCACCTAGTTCTTGAACCTCTCCTTTCCCACCTGTTAAGTCGATGACAAATTCTTTTATGTAATCTGTTTTGCTCCATGGAACCAATACTGTCAAGGTTACATTCTCTTCGAAATTTGTCTCCTTTACCGTTACATTTGTGTTATTCAGTTCATTTTGTAGTTTTCCCCAGAAAGAATAATCGATTTCAAATTTTAGCTTCTTGTGTAGATTTTTTTTGGACTTCCCGGCTTTTTTAATGCCTTCCTTTGCTGCAGTACTATAAGCCCTGATCAATCCTCCTGCTCCTAGATAAGTTCCCCCAAAATATCGGGTCACTACAACTACTGTGTCGGTTAGCTCCTCCATTTTTATGACATCTAGCACGGGCTTACCTGCTGTTCCACCTGGCTCCCCATCATCGTTTTGTTTTTCTGTTTTGCCATCATGTCCAATTCTATAAGCAAATACATTGTGAGTAGCATCAGAAAACTCATCTTTCACTGCCTTGATAAATTCCCATGCCTTGGCTTCTGTTTCCACCTTTGTCACAGATACGATGAATTTTGATTTTTTGATACTTAACTCTTCCCTATCATATCCTTTAACGGTAAAATATGAGTCCATAAGATGCCTGTCCCCTTGCCAGAAGTTTGCTTTTTTTCATCATAACATATTCCGGTTTTATTTTATAGGTTTTAACAAACTTTGCAGTAAATCTAGTTGTAAGTTATACTTAAATCAATTAAGTTAATTAGCACCACCTGTAAACTTTTGATTTGGTATTTAGACAAGCAATTTCATAAAATATACAAATCATATTTACAATTTTCGACTATGTCTATTGTTATATTAAAACGAAGGGAGGGAGTCGCTCTAAAGCGACAACTGTATGAAAATTACCACCTTTATTGCAAGCCCCAGAAAGAAGGGAAACTCCACCATCATCGCTGATCATTTTATAAAAGGTGTTAGCAAGTGGGAAAACGAGCAGAAAGTAGTTCGGTTGGCAGACTTGAATATAAATCCTTGCAGAGGTTGTGGATACTGCGATAAAAATCTAACCTGTATAATCAAAGACGATGATATGAAAAAGATGTATCCCCTGGTGGGAAATTCTGATGTCATAACCTTTATCACACCTGTTTATTTTGCCAGCATGCCTGCCCAGTTTAAAGCTTTTATCGATAGATTTCAACCGTACTACGCTGCTAAGTATCTCTTCAAACAACCTGTAATCCCTAAAGAGAACAATAAGAAGGTTGTTCTATTCGTGGTCTCGGGATATGAACGAAACAGCTTTTATGAAAATATTAAAGGAATAATAGATATATTTTGTCTTAATATGAATTTAGAGTTTTATAATGGCTTTTATTACGGCAAGATCGACCACCCTGGGGACGTATCCAAAAGACCCGAGACCTTGACTGAGATTGAACATTTTGGTAATCAATTAAAGGAATTATCTATATGAATATTTTTTATTACCTTTTGCTTGATTATTCGTCTGATAAAATACCTGGAACTTATCCGGAAAGGGTGAATTCCGGTTGCACTTAAGCAAAGAAGAACTCTCTAAACTGGTAAAAAAAGCAGAAAAAGACCCTCTATACTTTGAGGAGTTATACGAGATTTTTTTCCCAAAAATATATAATTATTTTTACTTCAAGGTAAATGACAAAAGCCTGGCAGAAGATATGGTTTCAGATGTTTTTATAAAGATATTGAACAACATTTCAAAATGCAGGGATAGAAGACAATTTCAGAGCTGGGCTTTTGCCATTGCCAGAAACTATCTGATAGATTTCTATCGCAAAAAAAGCACTAATATAGAAGCAAGTTCTAGCTCTTATGAGGATAACAAGTATTATGATAACAATAACTCCTTTAATCCTGAAGATGCTTTAATGGATAAAATAAGCAGAGAGGAGTTGTCAGAGGTGTTAAAAATCCTTTCTAAATCTCAGCAGGATGTTATTATTTTGAGGTTTTTTGAAGAACTAAAATTAAAAGAAATCGCAGAGATTATGAATAAAAGCGAAGGAGCAGTTAAAGGGTTGTTGTATAGAGGGATAAAAGCTCTAACATCAGAGCTTTCGAAAAGGGGAGTGATATCATGAGCCAGAAGAAAAAAGATCTAGATAATTTAAATATAGATTATAATAACCAAGATGACAGCTTAGATATCCCTTCTCTAAATGAAAAAGATCAAAAGACCATGGAACTTTTAAAGAACATGCCTTCAGCTCTAGCGGATAATGATTATAAAGAAAATTTGAAAAGCAACTTGATCCAAAAACATGCAAAAAAAAGGGCCCAAAAAAAGAAAAAAATGGCCGCTGTAATTTCAGCTGCTGCAGCCTGCTTAATTATTGTAGTATTTTCGTTCTCATTATGGGAAGATATATTCGAAGATGACTCTCCTGCCGGTTTTATAGCAGAAACCGAAGAAAAAACGGAAGAACGTGAAGAAAAACCTGACTTAAACAGAGCTTCTTTAGATGAGGATATTGATGATGATATTGGCGATGATAAAATAGAAACGGAAATAGAAGAAGTAGAAGAAGCAGAAGAATATGAAATTCCAGAAGACAAAGCCGTTGAAATTGCTGGTAATTTTGGTTTTTCAGACCAGGATGTAGTAGAAACCACCATAGAAAAGATTTCATTTAAAAGTGATCATGAAGAACTAACTGTTTTTAAAGCAAGGGGAGAATTGGAATATTATAAACTTAAAGAGCCCGAAATAAAAGCGAGTAGATCAACGGAAATTTCAAAGGAACAACTTTTTGAAAAAACCGAAGAATTCCTTGTCAAAAAAGGTTTTGAGCTTGTAGACGATAATTATTATTTTGAAAAAGACCAGAAAAACGAAGACCTCTTTTATGTCCAGGGATATACTCTACTAAATGAAACAAAGGATAAAACAATGGTTTCTACCCCTGCTGTGGAAGTCCTTTTGGACGGCGAAGCTACAGTTTTTGAATTCTGGATTAACTTGGAGAAATATTATAAAGGGGAATAAAAATAATTTATTCCTCCTCTTCTTCTACCATCCTCGTTATTAACTTCGCCAGGGTTTTTCTATCCTGTTCATCTCCTACCTCCCATAGTTCTTTTAGCAACCTTTGCTCCCTATTAGCAGGGTCAACTTTATCAGCCAAAAAATCCCCCAGCTTCCCTGCCACCTCAACTATTTGTTCTTCTGAAAAACCTGTTTTTTGAGCTATTATCACACTCTTACCGAGATATTTTTTCCACTTTTCAAAGGAGTCAATCATCTCCATTTATAGCGAACCCCCTCACATTTATTGGTGGGTTATTATTATACCTCAAAGCTGTCTAATTTAAACAAAATCAATCAATGGCTATTTGATTAGCTCAGAAAATATTAAAATTTGCCTTTTATAAAAACGCTTAAAATTCGCAAAAAAGCAGCAAATTTAAATCGCTTATTTTATAAAAGGCAAATTTCCACACCAATTCTGAGTCAGTTCTATAGTCATAAATTAATTAACACTTGTACAGTGAAAATTATTAAATTTGTGCTATATTCCTTGCTAAATACCATAAGCGAACTTTTGATTTGGACGATTTTGCAAATGCTTGTGAGCGTTGGTATTTAGCAAGCAATGTATCAGGTAAAATTAAAGTTTGTTTTCGTACTAAATATTATTTAAATCCATTCATATGGGAAATTCTATTCTTGCATTCATTAAACTTACCATCATTAAAGCCACTAACCTTTGCTTCTCCTTCTTCGTCTATAGTTTCTTCGAAAACCCCCAAATAACCGGTGACTCGTCTCACCCTCTGAATTTTCTTAGACCCGCATACCGGGCAGCTGTTTTCTTCTATCACACCATTGTAGTTACAGGCCAAGCATTGATCCACAGGAAAGTTAACTGAAAAATAACCACTATCACTGTCCAAGGCAGCATCAACAAGCTTTTCAAAAGCTTCAATATTTCCCTTCGGGGCTGCATCCAACTCGACATAGTTTATATGCCCTGCCGGGGTAAATTTACTGAAAGCGGATTCACGCTTAATCTTTTCAAAGGCACTGATAGGATATTCAACGGGAATATGAAAGGAATTGGTGTACCATTCCTTGTCAGTCACTTCCGGGATCACCCCGTATTTTTCTTTATCCAAGTTTGTAAATCTACCTGACAGCCCTTCTGCCGGGGTAGCTAGCAAGCTGAAATTCAAGTCGTATTTTGCAGAAGCCTCTTTACAAAGCTTATCCATAAATTCAACTATTTCTAAACCTAGCTGAAAGGATTCCTCTGATTCTCCATGGTGCTTACCTGTTAGCACTTTCAAAGCTTCGGCCAGGCCTATGAATCCTATAGACAGCGTTCCATGCTTAAGGGGTTTTTCCAGCTTATCTTCAAGCTCCAAGTCATCGCTATCAAGATACAGTCTCTGACCCATCAAAAAGGGAAACTCTTTAACTTTTTTGCCTATTTGGACTCTGTACCTGTCGTAAAGTTGTTCAACTACAAGTTGTAGGGTTTCCTTGAGTTTTTCATAGAACAACCAGGTTTCCTGGCTTTCAATTGCCAGTCTTGGCAAATTAATCGATGTAAATGAAAGATTTCCCCTACCTTCAGTGACTTCAGAATCTTTATCCCTATTGGAAATCACCCTGGTCCTACAACCCATATAGGCAACAATCTGAGGATCTTCTTCTCTGTAAAAGAAAGGTGCATTAAAAGATGCATCCTGGTTGGAGTAGTTTGGAAAAAGTCTTTCACAAGACACTTCATGAGCAAGAAGCCTCAGATCGTAATTAGGGTCCCCCTGTTTTTTATTTATGCTCTTGGCCAATGCAAAGATGAGGTTTGGAAAAATAGGAGTTTCTCCTTTTCCTAACCCGTTTTTATATACTTTTAATAGCATCTCACTGACTAGGCGACCATAAGGACTTGTATCAAGGCCAAAATTCACCGAGGTAAAGGGAACCTGGGCCCCTGCCCTGCTGTGCATGGTGTTTAGGTTAAACACAAATATCTGCATAGCCTGATAGGTCCTTTTTTTCAGAATGTTCCATGCCTTCTCTTCTAGTTTTTCATCCACACCAACTTCTTCTAACTCCCTTTTGATTTTATCATAGGTCTCTTTCACATAGGGGGTCATGGATTTGTCAAAAGCCACATAGGATTGACCTCCATGCTGGTCATTCTGATTGGATTGAAAGATTATACAGCTCAAGGAGGCAGCAGATTCAATTGACTTGGGCGGGTTTATCCAACCATGACCTGTGTTAAAACCTTCTCTCAAAAGACGGTCTAAGGGAATCTGAAGGCATGTCGTTGTGCCGATGGCCGCAAAGTCAGCATCATGGATATGTATGTAGCCATCTTTGTGGGCTCTGGCATGTTCTGGCTTGGCATAGTGATTTAAATATACCTCCTTCATGGCTTCAGAGCCGCCCTTCAACATTTTGCCCATGGGAGCATCCCCATTGACATTAGCATTCTCCTGATCCCTGGTTTGAAGCACTCTTAATAGTTCCCGCATCAGGCTGGTATTGGATTCCCTGATCCTATCCCTATCATTTCTATAGATCACATATGCCCGGGCAGTTTCATAAAGCCCTGCTTCCATTAGAGTGTTCTCAACAACTTCCTGAATCTGGGGAACAGTTGGAGATTTAAGTTCTTTTTCAATTAGGTTTTGGATAACCTTATAAGTAAGCGATAAGGCCATAGTGTGATTGTCTTCTCCTACCGCATTGAACGCTTTTTTGATAGCTTCGGTGATCTTTGAAGGATCGAAGGGCTGCTTTCTACCATCTCTTTTTGCGACTTGAGAAGGCATACTGCTAAAAGCTTCTAACCCAATAACCTTTTCTTCTTTCATCTAAAACTCTCCCCTCTTACATATATTTTTCTTCTAAAATCAAAGATTCATCTTGTAAGCTTTTATTGACATTGATGATCCTCTGATTGGTAGAACCCCTGAACTTAAGACTTATATCCCTCTGATCTTTAATAAAAGGACCATCAATAAGGAGATCGAGTTTTTGCAAAAACTCGATCTTAGCCTTATCCTCGCTTTTTAACAGTTCTTCCAAATAATAGCCAGTATAACCCACCAGCTTGTACCCATCATTTTTAAGATAACTTGCCAGGTGCTTGAAGGATCCAGCCTGAAAAAAAGGATCTCCCCCGGTAAAAGTAACTATATCTGCCAAAGGGTACTCATTAGCTTCTTCTGCGAGTCTGGCAAGATTATAATCTATACCTCTGTTAAAATCATGAGTCCCTGGGTTATGGCAACCATCACACCTGTGATTGCAACCCTGGGCAAAAATCGTAAAACTGATCCCTCCAGGGCCATTGACAACACATTCAGGAATTATCCCGGCTATTTTTACAGTTTTTTGGGCCAGCTTCTCATAAGTCACATCATGGGTTTTTGAATAAGAACGCAACTTTCTCACTCCCGTTCATAGCTTACTATTTAAGAATAATTATCTGATTTATTTCACTGCTGCAGTATATGGAGATATGTTTAAGTTTTTATTATTAATATCGGAATATGCTGCAGCACTTAAATTAAAGTTTATTATAAGCTCTATTATAGCGTCTTGTTCAGATTCACCATCTCTATCGCTGAATTAGCAGCATCCCAGCCTTTATTTCCAGCTTTTGTGCCAGCCCTTTCTATAGCTTGTTCAACATTATCCGTGGTCAGTACTCCAAAAATCACTGGTATGTCACTTTCCATGCTTATCTTAGCGATCCCTTTGCTAACTTCATTTGCTACATAATCAAAATGGGGTGTATCTCCCCTGATAACGGCCCCGAGACATACAACAGCATCAAATTTGGCAGTATCCACGGCCCTCCTTGCAGCCCAAGGAATTTCAAAGGAACCAGGTACCCAGATAACACCAAGATCATCCTCGCTTCCTCCATGGCGTTTAAAGGCATCCATGGCTCCATCCAATAGACGTAAAGTTATCATTTCATTAAACCGGGAAACAACTATACCTAGTTTTATGCCATCAGCTTTTAATTGACCTTCAAAATTTTTTACCATTTTTTCTCCTCCTTAGTATTTTCGATTAAATTAAACCAAAAATCAATAGATCAAAAGACTTATAAAAAATCAAACTAGCCTAAAATGATTATTGTCCATCCTTGTCTGTTTTTTCCAAAAGATGCCCCAGCTTTTCCTTCTTGGTATCCAAATAGCAATGGTTGTAGTCGTTTGGCTCTATCTCTAAAGGAACCCTTTCTACTATTTCAAGCCCATATCCTTTAAGTCCGATTATCTTTTTAGGATTATTTGTAAGAAGCTTTATCTTTTCTATCTCTAGGTCTCTCAGTATTTGAGCTCCAATCCCGTAATCCCTCAGGTCGGCAGGAAAGCCTAGGATTTCGTTTGCTTCAACAGTATCCTTGCCTTCTTCTTGGAGTTTGTATGCCTTTAGCTTGTTGATCAGGCCTATACCTCTTCCTTCCTGGCGCATATATAGGACCACCCCGGCACCCTCATTTTCTATCTTTCTAAGAGCTGTTTGCAGTTGAGCCCCGCAATCACAGCGAAGAGAGTCTAGCACGTCACCTGTAAGACATTCAGAATGAACTCTTACAAGGACAGGTTCTTCATTTTTTCCCGGATTTCCTTTTACTATTGCCAGATGATGTTCTAAATTCATCTCATCCTGATAAACATAAACTTTGAAATGCCCATGTCTTGAAGGCATATCTACACTTGTCAGACAGCTTACCAACTTTTCAGATTTTCTCCTATATGCTATTAGATCGGCAATGGTAATAATCTTTAAATTGTGCTTTTTCCCAAACTCAACTAGCTCAGGCAGTCTTGCCATGGTTCCATCATCGGACATTACTTCACATATGACCCCTGCAGGTTTAAAACCTGCCAGCCGGGCTAAATCCACCGCAGCTTCAGTATGGCCAGCTCTTTTCAGGACACCGCCTGGCCTCGCTTCTAATGGAAATATATGCCCGGGCCTGATCAGGTCCTGGGGCTTGGTTTCAGGATCCATGATCTTTTTAATAGTCAAGGCCCTCTCATAAGCCGAAATTCCTGTATCACATTCCTTGGCATCCACAGAAACGGTGAATGCTGTCTCTTTATCGTCGGTGTTTTCCCTAACCATCAAAGGAATATCCAACTCTCTCAATCTTTCCCCTTCCAAGGGCATGCACACAAGACCTCTCCCGTATTTGGCCATAAAATTAATATCCTGAGGGGTGACCATCTCAGCGGCCATCAAAAGATCCCCTTCATTTTCCCGGTCTTCATCATCCACCACAATTACCATCTTTCCTCTTTTGATATCTTCCAAAGCTTCAGTTATAGAGTTTATACCCTCCATATTAACAACTCCTCCTTTTATTTGGGCTTATTATATTTCATAGTTGATATATTTTTAAACAACTAACTTCCCATGTTTTGACTTTCAGACCACAACTTAGTAATGAAAATAACTGATTTATTTTATTGCTGCAGTATATGGAGATAAGATTAAGTTTTTATTATTAATACATTACATCTAGGCAGAGAAGGTACACGAAGTTTAATAAGTAAACTTTTAAGATCTTTGCTTAAATTGCTTGCTAAATACCATAAGCGAACTTTTGATTTGGACGATTTTGCAAATCCTTGTGAGCGTTGGTATTTAGCAAGCAATGTATCAAAAAAATCCAAGTGTTTACGATTAAACTTCGTTTACCTAATTCGTAGATGTATCAATAAAAACTTTTAAATATCGGAATATACTACTGCGGTAAAATTAAAGCTTATTTTCGTACTAACTTTTCATGTTTTGGGTTTTCACACCACAACCAGTAATGA
>CAZCIZ010000002.1:0-80116 GCA_964498995.1 uncultured Clostridia bacterium
ACCCGTCAACGATGGGGAGAGCTTTTGATTCAACCATGGCCTGGACTCCCTCTTGCTATTGTTATACTAGCTTTGGTTTTTGGAATTGTCATAGGAATCGGAATGGGAATCAGACAATTTTTATTACTGCCTATTTTTACAGAAATTGTTAAGCCGCCAATAATTATGGCTGTTGAAAGTATAATCCCTCCTGGCGTAGTGCAGAGAATTTTCATAGGTGAATACGGTTTTATGATCAAGGGAATAGAATGGCCTTTTACACTGGTTTTGCCTTATATAATTTCTTTTTACGCCGCCCTCAGTTTGTTAGAAGATAGTGGATATCTACCCAGGTTAGGCGGCCTAATTGATGGATTATTAAATAAAGTTGGATTACAAGGATCAAGTATCATACCTATACTTCTGGGATACGGCTGCGGAATACCTGGAATTATGTCTACTAGAGCTTTAAGTACAAATAAAGAAAGGATCATGGTATCTACTATGATCTGCCTGGCAGTTCCTTGTGTAGCTCAATCAAGTGCTTTTGTAGCATTGCTTGCCGAGAGATCCTTAACTTTATTTTTTGCAGTATTCTTTGTTTCTATTGGAATAATCATAGTTGCTGCTTTGATAATGGATCGATTTTTAAAAGGGGAAAAGCCTTATACCCTCATGGAAATTCCTGAACTGCTATTTCCCCGGTGGGAAGTACTCCTAAAAAAAATCTGGCTCAGGGTAAAGAACTTTATTACAGACGGAGCATTGCCAATGGTCGTAGCAGTAGGTGTAGCAGCCCTCTTATATGAGACTGGCATTATGACCCTAGTTGGAAGAACCTTAGAACCGTTAATCGAAAGATGGCTTTTGCTCCCTGAAGAAGCAGCAGTACCACTTATCTTAGGGATTATGCGTCGTGAGCTCACGGTACTGCCTTTACTTGAAATGGACCTCACTTCCCTCCAATTATTTACCGGAGCAATCGTGGGTCTATTCTATGTACCTTGTATTGCAATAATCGCTACTTTAACAAGAGAATTCAATATTAAGATGGCAGTATATATATTAATCCTCACCACTACGGTGGCCTTTACTCTAGGTGGCATTTTTGCCAGAATCGGTGGATTTTTATTTTATTAATCCAGGGCAAAGTTCGACATTAACCTGTCAGTTTTAACTGATAGGTTAATTTTTTGTATCATTTTGTTCTTTATGGGAAGGGAAACGTTTTAAGTTGTTGAATAAATATACATTAAGGATGTTTTAATATTAATTATCATAATTTTATGTTAACAAACGTTTGTAGAAATTTTTAGGAGGTTTTTATGTATGGTTACAAAGAAAAAAATAAATCTTGCTCTGCAAGGAGGCGGTTCTCACGGAGCTTTTACCTGGGGTGTATTGAATAGACTATTAGATGAAGAAAGGTTGGAGATTTCGGGCATCTCCGGTACAAGTGCCGGGGCTGTCAATGCTACCCTGACTGCTTCCGGTTTATTAGATGGAGGCCGTAAAAAAGCCAAGGAATTATTATATAGGTTTTGGCAAGAAAATGCTGAAGCAGCATCTTATTCATTATTTCAACCAACACCAGTGGACAAGGTTTTAGGCCCTGGCAACATAGATTACAACCCATTTTATCATATTTTTTCCTTTCTATCTCCATATCAATACAACCCTTTTAATATTAATCCATTGGAAGATTTCATCAAAGAATTGGTTGATTTTGAAACCATTCAGAATGAAGATAGTATAAAGTTATTCTTATCCGCTACCAATATTAGAACTTCTAACATTAAAGTATTTCAAAACAAAGAGATTACACCAGAAGCGGTCTCAGCATCCTGCGCCCTACCTCTGTTTTTCCACGCTGTAAAAATAGGTGATGATTATTACTGGGATGGAGGATATGTTGGGAATCCTGCATTATTTCCCCTCATCGAAAAAACCAATTGCAGTGATTTATTAATCCTGCAAGTTCAATGTACCGATCATCAAGAATTACCTACTACACCTTTTGAAATCCAGGATAGGGCTACAGAAATTAGTTTTAACACTAGTTTAATGCGTGAAGTTAGATTTATCCACTTCGTAAATAAAGTTATCGATGAAGGACTCTGTGATTATACTAAATTGAAAAGGGTCTATCTTCACTTGATAGCAGCAAGAGAAGTTTTAAGAGAGTTTAACATATCCAGTAAAGCCAATCCAACCTGGGAATTTGTTAGTTACCTTAAAGAAGAGGGCGAAGAAAAAGCAGATGAGTGGTTGAAAAATAATTTCGACAAGATAGGCAAAGAAAACAGCTTCGATATAAGACAATACATTGGTTAAATATTATCTGATTTTATTCCCACCTGAGGGCATCAATTGGATTTAATTTTGCAGCTTTATTTGCTGGATAAAGGCCAAAAAATATTCCCACCATCATTGAAAAGATTAACGCACCAATAATTACCTGTCCGGAAAACACCATGCTAAGATCAGCAAGATTGCTTATTATCACTACAGCAATAAAACCCAAGATTATCCCTATGATCCCACCTAAACCACTAATCAAAGAAGACTCTACCAAGAATTGCAATAGGATATCCCTTTGCTTTGCACCCAAGGCCTTGCTAATACCTATCTCTTTTGTCCTTTCCGTAACGGAAACCAACATGATGTTCATTATACCTATTCCACCTACCAAAAGGGAAATACCAGCAAGCCCTGCCAACATATTGGTAAGGGTGCTTGTCACTTCTTCAATTAAATCCAGTATTTGTGCCCGGGAGATAACAGTATAAGCTTCTTCATCACCAGTCAAACTTTTTAGATGGTTTTCCATCCTGGTCACTGTGTTTTCCACTTCCTCAATATTCTCAGCTTCAGCATATATTGTATTAACCCCACTAATTTGGAAGAGCTCCTCCACCGTAGAAATAGGGATCATAACAGTGTTATCCAAACCTGTAATAAAGCCATTTCTACCAAAACCATTACCAGGCGGTCCAGGCGGTCCAGGAGGACCGGGAGGGCCGCTCTCACCAGGATGAGCTATAGCTTGATCTTCGGAAGGCTCTTGTGAAGGGCTTTTGGATAGCCCTTCATCCTTATCACCTGTAATTCCAGGTGGGCCAGGAGGGCCATTGACTTCCATTCCTTCATCTTCCAAAATACCAACTATAGAAAAGGATTCTCCTTGGATCACAAGTTCTTCACCTATAACCTTAAACTCTTTATTTGGCGAAATCAAACTTGCAAATCCTTGTTCAAGTGCCACTACTAATTTGTTTTCATCAGTATCATCTGATTCTAAAAACCTTCCCGCCATAACTTTATAATTTTGATTATCCATATATTCATAAGTCGTACCCTCGACTACTGCAAATTCTGATTTTCCATTAAACTCCATCATAGCAGGAAAAGAAATAACCGGTACCGCTGATATTAACCCTTCTATCTCTTCAAGCTTCAGAGCTTCTTCGTAAGTTATAACTTGTTCTTGGCTCTCATTTCCATGCAAATATACTGTTATCTGATTTGAACCCGCCTCTTCAAATTGCCCTAAAATTGTGTTGTTAACACTTTGACCCAAAGAAATTAAAGCCACAACTGCAAATACTCCAATTGTAACTCCCAGCATGGATAGAATCGAACGCAGTTTATGAGTCCAGATCGCTTCTAAAGATAAACGAATAGATTGTAAGATCATAAATTACATCATCTCCTCTTTTAGCATAGCAGAACTCAATACACCATCAACTATTTTATAATGAGTATCGGCGTATAAAGCCACATTTGAATCATGAGAAATAAGAATCACGGTCTTCCCTCTGCCATTAAGTTCTTGTAAGTGCTTCATTATTTCCTCACTCGATTTGGTATCTAGATTCCCCGTGGGCTCATCCGCCAGTATAATGGATGGATCTCCTACCAAAGCTCTAGCAATAGCAACCCTTTGCTGCTGCCCTCCAGACAACTGATTGGGACGATGATTTTTCCTATCATACAATCCCACCACCTCAAGGGCCTTTTTACTTTTTTCTACCTTTTCTTTAAATCCTATTTTCCTATAAATCAACGGTCTCATAACATTATCTATAGCTGCCAATTTAGGAAACAGATGGAAGTTTTGAAACACAAATCCAATTTCTTTATTCCTTACTCGGGCAAGCTGATTATCTGTCATTTCACTAACCTTTTCACCATTAAGCCAGTATTCTCCTGAGTTTGGAACATCTAGACAACCTATTATATTCATCAGGGTAGATTTTCCGGAGCCTGAAGGGCCAATAATCGATACAAATTCCTTTTCATCAATTTCAAGCTTAACATCTTTTAAAGCAACTACATCGAACTCTCCCATTTTATATACCTTGGTAAGATCTTTGATTTTTATTAACATCGCCTTCCTCCTCATACCCTTTATTTTTTTCACAAAACAATCGATTTAATACCATCAATAGTTTGTAAATTTTGCTCTATTGTGTCCTACACCCCTCACAAAGGTCAATTTTTGCTGTAGTACTAGTTAAAATCTAAAAAATAATGGGGAAACCATGAAAAAGTATGGCATCCCCATTATTATTGAATGTTCAAATATAACTTCATTTGATAATCTACTTGTTTTTTATCAAAAATTCTTTCATGAATTCCGCTAAAGCTTTACAGCCCTCTACCGGCATAGCATTATAAGTTGAAGCCCTAATACCACCTACAGAACGATGACCCTTTAATCCAACTAGCCCTTTCTTTTCCGCGTCTTCTAAAAATAACTTTTCTAGCTCTTCATTTTTCAATCTAAAAGGAATATTCATCAAAGATCTATCTTCCTCAACAGCATGTCCTTTATAAAATCCATCCGAGTCATCTATAACATCATAGATCAGTTTGGCCTTTTCTTGATTGATTTTATCGATGCCTTTTAAGCCTCCATTATCTTTTAACCACTCTAGAACCAGCTTCATTGCGTAAATAGCAAAGACTGGTGGAGTATTAAACAAAGAATTTGATTCAGCTATTACGTCGTATCGGTTCATATTTGGGAGGTTTTCGGGGATACTTTCCAGTAAGTCTTCCCTAATTATAACCAGGGTAACACCTGCAGGGCCCAGGTTTTTTTGCGCCCCTGCATATATTATACCTACATTCCTCATATCAATGGGCTTTGACATAATATCACTGGACATATCTGCCACTATTGGGATGCCTGAAGTTTCAGGCATTTCTGCCCACTGAGTACCATATATGGTATTATTTGAAGTCAGGTGAAGGTACGAAGGTTCACCCTTTAAATCAAGCTCTTCAGCCCTTGGAAGTCTAGTATAATTATTTTCCTTCATATCTGCAGCAACTTTTATCTCACCCATTTTAGTCGCTTCTTCATATGCCTTTTTGGCAAAGCTCCCTGTAATAGTATAACCTGCTTTATCACCCTTACCAAGAATATTTTGAGGAACCATGTAAAATTGGGAGCTAGCCCCTCCTTGCATAAACAAAACCCTGTAATTTTTTTCTTTAATATCCAGGATATCTTTAACAAGTCGTTCTGCCTCTTCCACCAGATTTGTAACTTCATTCGAGCGATGACTCATTTCCATTATAGACATTCCATAACCCTTATAATCTAGCATCTCATCCTGCATTTTTTGTAACACTTCTTCCGGCAATACAGCTGGTCCCGGGCTAAAATTATAAACTCTTTTGTTCATGACCGATTCTCCTTTTTTATTTATACTTTGTTTTAGTTGGGTTTAATTAACCATTTATCATATATTTTAACTTAAATCAGCCAAGGGAAAAAGTGTTATCATAAAAGATTAGAGAAAAAGCTAGCATTATGGCAATAGAGTAAAAAAGAAATATTAGATTCATGCTGATAGTCTCTAGTAGTTTAACTCGCCTATACTCTCTTCATCTTCGATGTATTGTAATTCATAACCAGCATTTTTCCAAGCTGTAACCCCACCTACTATGTTGATCACCCTTTTAAAATCCTTCTGTTTTAAAATGCTTGCTGCCATCATTGACCTTTTACTGATATTACATAAAGTAACTACCAGCTTATCCTGAGACCATTCTTCATATAAAAACCTGACGTCTGGAGCAGGTGCTAGCCTACTTCCAGGAACATAACCCATTTCCCACTCGCTGCTTTTTCTATTATCCAAAATCAAAGGATAATCCTCTTTTAACCACTCGTGCAATCGGTGAACAGACATGGTTTCAATATAATCTACTGGTAGACCTTTATTTATCCATTTTTCAATGCCTCCCTTTAGATAACCCTCTATACGGTCAAGACCAGCGTAGTACAATCTTTTTCTTATCTTATCTAGATCACTTTCATCATCCATCACTAAAACAATTCCATCATCAGGTGGAATTATCCACCCGGCATATTTTGACAGATCCCAATCATTGGTTATATTGATTGTTTTTGGTATATGGGCAGCAGCAAAAGATAAGTTTTTCCGTGTATCAAGTACAACTTTGCCTTTGTTCATAGCCTCCTGGATATCACTCGGGTCCATGGGTTGTGGGACTGGCAAAGATTTTATCAGTTCAGGACCTTGACGATTCATTTCAGTACAACGACTAAAGTGATCCGGTACAGGCGGCATTTCTACCAATAATTCCTCTTTTAGCTCTTCTACGCTGTTACATTTTAAAATTTTATTGTACTTTCTTTCTGTACCCATGGTGCTTGAAAGTTTTGACGACAAGGTTATCCCAAATAACGACCCCATACCATGGGTTGGATATATTTCGCAATTATCCGGTAATCCTTCTAGTTTTTTTAAACTCTCAAATAAGCTTTCAACCAGCTCTTCTTCTATTTCCGGAAACATATACGGCCTACCGACATCGCCCACTAAAAGAGTATCTCCGGTAAAAGCTAAAACAGGCTCATCACCTTTTTCTAAATCAGTTACTACTATTATCGAACTGTCAGGGGTATGACCAGGAGTCTCTATAAACTTAAGTTTTATATTTTCAATGATCAGCTCGTCACCATCATTTAATGGATGGTGCTCAAACTCACACTCGGCCTCTGCTGGGGCATAAACTTCTGCTCCTATCTTATCTTTTAGTTCTATATTTCCAGAAATAAAATCCGCATGTAAGTGAGTCATTAAAACCCCAACTATTTCCATACCATTGTATTCCGCTTGCCTGATGTATTTACGCACATCCCTATTTGGATCTACAACCATGCATTTTTCCTTTCGACCTATCAAGTAGGAACAGTGAGCTAGGTCTTTAGTAAATATTTGGGAAAAATACATAAATTCACTCCCTTTGATTTTAGTCCTAGTAATATACCTATTCGCCAGCTTTTGCTGTTTTCCTGTTTTTAATCAATCTTTATCAAGATGTAAATGAATTTTATTGAGCTTAATATTTTATTTTTATTGTTGATATTCTTGTTTATATATTATTGACCATATGGAGTTTGTTTTGTATAATAATTGCCAGCAAAATAATGTTTTTTATTTTATTTTATTTTGGCAGCAAGTCTATTAGACTTGAGGTGAAAATTATGTTAAATGTTTCAAAACTCTTAAAAGTTTTAGGAGATGAAAACAGATTAAAAATGTTAACATATTTAAGTCAAGGCGAGCTTTCTGTTTGCGAAATGATGCAAAAGATGAACATGTCACAGCCTACAGTATCTCATCATTTGAAGATATTAAAGAACCTTGAACTCATCAAAAGTAGGAAGTCAGGCAAGTGGATTTATTATAGGATAGACATAGAAAAAGCTAGACTTTTTCAGGAAAAGCTTGATGAGCTATTCGATAATTTAATTGGAAATTCTTATTGCAGTAAAACTTAAATGATAACTATAATCAATAATAACCCGGGTATTTTTGTATATCCCGGGTTATTATTGTTCTTTTTATAATATTTCCGTTTTTGAGATCACTTAAACTTGACTACCTATTTTTTTACATTCATCCTCATCTACTTGTCTGCAGTCTTCTGCCCTTTCCTTTAATTCTTCTGTTTCGGATATCTCTTCCCATTTACTAGCAATTTGTTCAAGTTGCTTAGCCTCCATGCCTTCAAGAACAGCATCCGCACCCGGATGAGTAGGTTCTGCTCCAGATTCCTCTATTATCTCTCGCAATGAATTTGGAACATCGATCAAAGGACATGGCCTAAGCATGTTATTACTAAATGGCTGTCTCTTTTGATAGGCTTTGAAAATAGGAGTTTGCAAAATCTCCTTTAATGACTTATCTTTTATATTATCACAAGCAAAATGGACAAAAGCACAAGGCTCTACGTCTCCCTTTGCCGTTATATGAAAATAACGCCTTCCTCCGGCTACACAGCCTTGCATTGCAGAGCCGTCATTCCAAAAATCAGCAAATTGAATTGGCTTTTCTTCCCGAAGTCTTCTAACTTCATCAAGCAGCCATTTCCTCTGCTCAGGGCTTAACATCAATGAAAAATCTGGATCCTTACCAATAGGAATATAGTGAAATGACCATCCGTATAGTGCACCTTTTTCAATCATCAAATCAATAAATTCATCAGACATAACCCCTTCGCAGTTTTCCCTTGTTAGGGTTACGCTGAAACCAAAAGGCACACCTTCATTTCTTAAGTAATCCATAGCAGACATGATTTTATCAAAGACACCTTCTCCTCTGCGACCGTCAGTAGCTTCTCTTCCTCCTTCGATACTGATCACGGGACTAACATTGCCAAGTTCCCCTAGCTTCTTAGCCCTGTTTTTTGTTATGGTAGTACCATTTGTGTAGGTCATAAACACAACATCATCGTGCTTTTCAAATAACTTGAAGATTTCAGGCCAAAGGTAAGGTTCTCCGCCAGACATAGATATCATATAAATACCAAGCTCTTTAGCTTCAGTAACGATTCGATCAACTTCTTCAAAGCTCAAACTATCATAATGTTCATAGGCTCCCGCCCAGCAGCCTACGCAATTTAGATTGCACTGGCTGGTAGGATCAATCAATATAGTATAGGGTACATCCACTCCTAGTTTTTCTGCCCATTTATATTGTTTTGGAACTCCTAGAATCATGGAGTTCATAAAAAAATTCAGTAGGGCACCTTTCATTGCAGTATGACTTATATTATCAAATATTCTTTTAACATATTCTCTTTTAGCAGGATTTTCTTCTATTTGCTCCTTAACACTTTTAAAGAAATCCTTGTGGTGCGAAGCTATTGGGGCTTTTTGAATCAAATCTAAAACATTGTCTAAATTTTTATAAGGATCTTTCTCTAGATAATTTATCACCCTTTGAAAGATCTTTTCACCCAATAATTTTTTCCCTCTTTCAACGGCCAACACCATATTATAACACCTCCCCAGAAAACTAATGTATAGGCTTAGTTACCTATGAGGGGTTCATATTATAATATTATGAAAACAAGCCTTTGATAGCAACATCACCCTAGATAGCGAATTGATCTTGCATACTAACCAGTAATGAAAATAACTGATTTATTTCACTGCTGCAGTATATGGAGATAAGTTTAAGTTTTTATTATTATATATCAATATACTTTGATGTGTTCCGACTGACATTAGCATATCATCGATAGTAATCTTTTGTCAATAACTCCATAATTCATAATTTAGATTCTTACTTTATTACCCTAGCCTTCTTTGAGTTTTCCAGTAGCTGCAATCCAGCCCAGTAAAAATATAATAGCAGCGGCTCCGGCCCAGGAGGCCAAGGTTACCAGAGCAAATTCACTACCATGTCTAACCCCGATTCCTATAAAAGCCCATACAAAAACAAGAGCAATTATATAATCTCCTCTCTTCCATGCAAACCCCAAGGCTATCGCGGCTCCAATAATAATCACTACCATGGTCCAAAGTGTTGCTCCTATAGTGTCTGAAGCAAGCAAGTTTGCATCATACAGCAGGACATTTAGATTAGCGATTGTAGCAACACATACCCAGCCTAGATAAATATTAAAGGGTACTTTTATCAATATGCGATCTAAGTTTTGGTTCACTGGTTGATCATAAATTTTAAGGTAGATCAGGATAAGAGTTCCCAAGAAAAGTAACATTACAATCATGGATAGGCCAATATTTAAATAGTGCCAGGCAAAAATCCAAATCACATTGAACAGACTACTAATTGCAAATAATACTCCTATAGAAGAAACTAAAGGGTTGTTTTCCTGCTCTGGAAGAGCTTGATAGATTACAAATCCTATCAACAGCAAATATATTAGCCCCCAAATTAAAAAGACATACCCCGCAGGCGTAAATAAAACCGGAAAATTATCGGAAACTTCACCAGCGGTCATACCATTAATCCCGACATTGCCGGATATAAAATTAACAATTAATACTATGATGAGAGCCCCGATATTAATATAAGATCTAACCCTTGCATCCATTTTATTTCACCCCCCTTGATTATTTTTATTAATTCCAATGACAAAATATAATTGCACATGAATGGTCCCTTCTACAAACAAATAAAAATCCCTTCCATATATAGCTATTATTGTCTACCAGCATAAATTTCTTAAAACACATTTTGCTAGATTTCCTTACATATCTTTTGAGCCCTTTCATAGTCATAAGGATAGTTCAAATTAAGAAAACTCAAAAGTCTTGAATCATAGCGGGCACAAAACTCTTCCGGTAATATTTTAACATTAAAATGAGCGTATATATCTGGTATTTTGTAGGCACCTGCTTTGATCCACTTCTCCATCAAAAACCTGGTATTTCTATTGTAGATGGCGCAAAGAGGCTCTAGATATCCATTAATTCTGGGAACTACTACATCATATTCATCCTGATAAGCCACCTGATACATGGCTCTTATCAGATGAACATTCAAAAAAGGCATATCACAGGCTACCACCAGATTATAATCGTTAGTTGAAGTACTAAGCCCAGAAAAAATCCCTACCATGGGATTTTTCCCTTCACATTGAATTTTGTCAGAAATAATTTTATCAGCTAGATCATCATATAAATTATCCTTATCTGTTACGATAATTACTTCTGAGGCGGTTTTTTTTATTTTTTCAACAGCCCATTCTATAACAGGCTTATCACACAATTTCAATAAAGCTTTATTTTCACCCATTCTCTTGCTATCCCCACCAGCTAAAACAATACCCGTCATCAAGGCTCTTTCCTCCAAAAATCCTTTAAGTATTTTCCTTCTCCATTAAGTCCACAAATACTTTTTCTGTTTGAGTATAAACATACGGTCCTCTTTTTGCTCCCCTACCTATCATTATTATCCCTGTTTCTTTAGCCATCTCAAACGCTAGGGAAGTAGGAATGCTTCTAGTAGCAACAAGGGCGTAACCCGCCCCAATGGATTTTAAAACCAAATCGGAAGATAGTCTACCTGTGGTAATTATCCCATGGTTTTCTGGTACAAGTCCCAAAAAAATCCCTTTACCAATTGCTTTATCCACAGAATTATGTCTGCCCACATCTTCCTGTACCAAAACTAGCTCATTTTCGCTAATTATTCCAGCGCTGTGCATCCCCCCTGTTTCATTATACATCTCCGCTCTATCATGCATTTGTTTAAAAAAATCACGCAAGTTAGATGTCTTTATCTGATAATTAGAGTTTATAATTCGAGACTTCAATTTTTCTTTATCAAGATAATTGCCGCCACCACTACCGCATCCGCTTAGTACTACTCCCAAGCCAATCTGTTCTTTTGTTAGATCTTTTGTTATTTTCACATGGACTTCTCTCATATCGTCACAGGCTCCTAATACAAGTACATCCTCTAAGCTTAATATCATCCCTCTGCTGTACAAGTATCCAATCGACAACTCTTTAAGATTATATGGACTACACATAAAAGTTACTATTTTTTCCCCATTCACAATTAGATCCACAGGAGCTTCTTCACAAATAGGTGGTTTAATAACTCATCCCTCCATTGTTCTAAAAGGCTGCCTCAAAATTTTTTGAGACAGCCTGTTTTCTACTCTAGTTAAATACATTTGCTCTGTAATTAGTAAAAATTCTGCTTAAATTTTGGTTTATCCAAAATTTCCTTCCATATAATACCTTTTTTCAGTTCTTTTCTTGATGAAGTCATCTCTCTAGTGATATCACTGAATTGTGGCTCCTCATCATGTTCAGGATATCTAGAATATGCCTTAGACCTTTTTGTTGCTTTTTTTGTTACAGGTTCTCTTTTTTCAGATTGCTGCAGCTTTCTGTATCTTTCCATCTTATCATCAATAAAGGCCTTTGTACCTTTCTCTTCTGAGACTGCAGGCCTTTGGGGAGTTTCTTTTTCTACCTCTCTCTCTTGCCTTTCTTCTGGATAATCCTGCCTAGGAAAACCAGGTACATCATTAATATCCGGGAATTCCGGGAATTCTGGAAATTTCCGTCCTTCGTCTCGTTTCTCTCTTGTACCCCCCCTACCTTGATCTGTTTCCTGTCGTTTTTTCTTGGCCTGTTCGATTACATTTCTTACAACAGATATTATCATGATTATAATAATTATAGGAAGAATTTCCATAAGTTTTCAACCCCTTTAAAAACCTCAATAAATTTTAACTGATCCTTAACAAGTCAGTCATTTTATTCCTCATTATCCTTATCATCATCTATTCTAGGGCGATAATGAGGTGTATCACTGCTACTTTCGTCATCTCCCTTGCCTGAAATGTGAGTTCTCATCTCTGTATCTGCTTGGATATTCTTTAAATTATAGTAATCCATTACACCAAGATTTCCAGATTTCAACGCTTCAGACATAGCAAGGGGCACCTGAGCTTCAGCCTCAACAACCTTCGCCCGCTTTTCTTGCACAGAAGCTCTCATCTCCTGCTCCTGAGCTATTGCCATGGCACGCCTTTCCTCCGCTTTAGCCTGAGCAATTCTTTTATCAGCATCGGCCTGATCAGTCTGTAAGGCAGCGCCAATATTCTTACCAACATCCACATCGGCAATATCGATACTCAAAATCTCGAATGCTGTACCTGCATCCAATCCCTTATTCAAGACAGTATGGGACATATTATCAGGGTTTTCCAATACCGCCTTATGGTTTGCTGCAGAACCAATAGTGGTTACGATCCCTTCACCTACCCTGGCAATAACAGTATCTTCACCAGCTCCACCAACAAGCCTATCTATATTGGCTCTGACGGTAACCCGGGCCTTAGCTTTAACTTCGATACCATCCTTAGCCACCGCTGCTACCACCGGAGTTTCAATCACTTTAGGATTAACGCTCATCTGCACAGCCTGCAAAACATCTCTTCCTGCTAAGTCAATGGCTGAAGACCTTTCGAAACTCAGAGGTATTTCCGCCCTCTGGGCAGCGATAAGAGAGTTTACCACCCTATCTACATTACCACCGGCAAGGTTATGTCCTTCCAATTTATTAACATTCAGCTCTAGTCCAGCTTTAGTGGCTTTTATCAAAGGTTTTACAACCTGAGCCGGCACAACCCTTCTAAGGCGCATTCCAACCAAGGTAAAGATTCCAATTCTAACCCCTGCCGCTAGGGCCGAAATCCAAAGTCCCAAAGGTATAAAACTGAATATTACCGCCAGAGCGATAATAGCTAAAACGACCAAAATCAACAAGCTCACCATTCCACCTTCAAGCATATCCTGACCCCCTAACAAAACTTTAATAATGATATAGTTGATCTTTACTTTTCTCTTACTATAATTCTGCTTCCCTCTACTTTAACAACTTTAATTTCTTTCTTTTCCTCAATATACCCCCCTTCACTGACAACATCTACTCTATCACCATCTATAATTGCAGTACCCGCTGGTCTTAAAGGTGTTTGTGTAACCCCTTCTTTGTCCTGAAAATCCTTATAGTTCTCATTTGGCCCTACATAACCTTTGTCTTTATCTTCTGTATGTCTTAGCACTATTTTGTCCCAAAATCTGCTCCTGACCAAAAATCTAAAAGCAACTACAAGAATGATAATAGTACCCAAAATACTGTAAACCAGTAAGGTTAAGCCCTGCTCAGTATCTTCTGCCGATAGAACAATAGCAAATCCACTAGATACAATCCCCAACAGTCCAAAAATACCAAAACCTGCTGCCACTGCTTCTATCAACAACATCACTATCCCCAGAGCAAAAAACAATAGGACTTCATATCCTGCCAGGCCAGCAAATATATGTCCGCCAAAAAACAAGCCCAAAGAAGCTAAGCCGACAGTACCGGCAATTCCAAATCCTGCACTTGTGAGTTCGATTATAACCCCGGCCATGCCAATACTCATCAATATAGAAGCGACTATTGGAGAGGTGAGAAACCTGGCCAGAACTTCAGCCCAGGCCATGGGATACTCAATAATCTCTGCTCCTTCAAACCCGGTTTTTTCGAACAATTCTTGGTAATTTTCTACAATGCCGTCAGCCATTTCATACTCTACAGCTTCAGAAGCCGATAATGTCAAGAGCCTCCCACTGTCCACTAATCCTTCTATTTCCATCTCTTCTCTAACCATGGCCGCAGCTATATCTGGGTCTCTACCCCTTAGTTCTGCCACACTTCTCATTTCACTTTCCCAGGCACTCATAACCTTCTCATCTGCAGGTTGATCTCCCATACGGGCTTCAGCTGCGCCCATATTGCTTCCAGGACTCATATATAGCTCATCTGCAGCAAAAGCCAAAAAAGCTCCGGCAGACATGGCTCTACCCCTCACATAAGCATAAACGGGGATATTTTCCTGGACAATTAAATCTTTGATTTTAAAGGCTGCATCCAGCATACCTCCCTCAGTATCTATTTCCAATAAAATCAAATCGGCATTTTCTTCACCCGCATCCTCAAAAGCCCTGTTCATATATGCATAAAGGCCTCTCTCTATTGTACCCTCAACGGGGACTACATAGACTTCTTGAGACTCATCACGTCCATCATCACCACTAACTGCAGGTAATGATAAAAGATAAACTCCTATTATTAATAAAGCTGTCCATATATATAAACCTTTATACGATTTCATAAAAAAAAAGCCTCCTTCTACTTTCATTATACGACATTTAATTCCATAATTACAAATAAAACTTATTATCCCACAATCATTTTCTTGACATCCTGGCTCGATAATGATATATAAGAGTCGTAAACATATTGCTAACACATTTTGACAAGGAGGGAACTTTATGGCACAATCAATGTTTTATATAACTGTCGAAAATATGGAAGAAGCTGAAAGAATCTCAAAACAACTGGTCGAGGACAGACTTGTTGCCTGTATAAACGTATTTCCTCAAATTCAATCTTTCTTTTATTGGGAAGGTAAAGCTCAAAACGAAGGGGAAACTCTCATGATGGGAAAAACCCAGACTAAATTGGTGGAAAGACTTGTCGACAGGGTGAAAGAACTACATTCCTATGATGTTCCCTGCGTAGTTACTTGGGAAATTCATAAGGGCAACCCTGAGTTTTTAAGCTGGATTGATGAAGAAACTTCCTAATCTTGTATTAGTTCCTCTTCTAAAGCCTCAACATCTAGTATCCTCACATCCTTTTTATTTAATATAATCAATCCTTCCTCCTGCATATTAGCGAGTTCTCGAGACAATGAGGGCCTGGCAACTCCTAAGTGCTGGGCCCAGACTTCTCGATTATATGGCAACTTAAAGGACAAATCCTGTCTTCTACCGCTTTCTTCCAATAGAAATAGAGCAATCTTTTTTCTTAAAGTATCTAGGGACATAATTTGAATTTTTTTATTCAACATAAACAATCTATCTGAAAGAGTTTCCAAGAAAGTAACTGCAATTTGTCTATCTATGGAAATCAACTTTTCCATCTCATTTTTACTAATGAATATTATCTTAGATTTATTCTGAGCAATAATCGTGGCAGGATAGTAATTTTCTGCTGAAAATAACACCGCTTCGCCAAAGGTTTCTCCTGCTTTTAGCCTAGCCATGGAGATGCTTTTCCCACTGGGAAATATTTTTTTAACTTCGACACTCCCTTCCAAGATTATCCCTAACCTATAGGCCTGATCCCCTTCAGTTACAATTACTTCATTTTTATTATAAGTATTAATATCTATATCAATCCTCTGTAAAAGGAATTGAATTCCTTGTTCACATTTTCTTTTAAAAATTTTGCATTTTTGCAAACTCCTAAGCTCTTCAGTAGATATCATTCTAATCACCCTCTAAACTCAATCTTTTTTAAAAGGCTTGTATTAAAGTAATAGTTCATACTTAAATTCTAGGATGATTACCATAAGAGTTTCAGATACTTCTTAAACTTTGTCTTTTATAAAATAAGCGATTTAAATTTGCTGCATTTTACAAATTGCAAGCGTTTTTATAAAAGACAAAGTTGTGGGCTTTTGTGAGTTAACTAGATAGTCAGGTTTTAAAAAAATATAAATCTGTAACTTATGTTACAGATAATTTGGTATAAATCTATTATACTTTATTCTAGAAGTTAATAAAACAAAAATAATAAGACAGAAAGGATTTTTAACATGAAAAGAAAAATTGTAGAGATTAACCAAAATTTATGTGATGGATGTGGACTTTGTGTTGAAGCTTGTCATGAAGGAGCTATAGAAATAGTTAATGGCAAAGCGCAGCTAGTCAAGGATGAATACTGTGATGGTCTTGGTGATTGTCTTCCTGCTTGTCCTCAAGATGCCATAGAAGTAATCGAACGAGAAGCTAAACCTTTCGATGAGGAAGCAGTTAAAGCCAGGATGGCAGAAAAAGAGAACAGCAAGGAAAGTAGCTGTGCAAGTGATAGCTTTGGCTGTCCTGGTATTAAAGCTATCAAAAAAGAAAAAAGCACTAGTTCAAGAAAATCATTATCAGAACAAGGTAGAGATAAAACTCAAGAAAGTAATGAAGTATATTCAGAGTTAAGGCAATGGCCCGTGCAGTTAAAGCTTGTTAATCCATACGCTGACTACTTTGAAAATGAAAACATCCTCATAGCAGCTGACTGCACCGCTTTTGCCTACGGAGCAATGCATCAAGACTTTATCAAAGACCATATCACCTTGATAGGATGTCCAAAGCTTGATGATAAAGAGGAATACCTAGAAAAACTGACAGAAATTTTTAGAGAAAATAATATCAAAAGTATTACCGTTCTTAGGATGTCAGTACCATGTTGCGGTGGAATAGTTGCAATCACAGACAGTGCGTATGAGACAGCCGGTCTTCAAGTCCCCTATCGGAAATTAACTATAGGAATTGAGGGAAATATTATTTGAGAAGAAAAAGAAAGAGTTTAAGTTAAACCAAGGACAAACAGAGGGATTGTAACCTGTCAGAAGAATAAATACAATCCCTCTATTTACTTTTCTAATAGCCAGGGCACCCTGACTTCTCCCTCTCTTTTTATTAGTTTTTCCTGATCAAAAAGTTCTAACAATGGAATTGCATAGCGTCTAGTAGTCCCCAAAATGTCACGCCAATCCCCTACTGACAGGGTATCATTTTCTTTAAAATGGCTTTTCAGCAAATCTTTTGCCTTCTCATAGGCTTTGTCAGAGAAAAACAATTCTTCATCGGCTTTTACAATCAAACCCTTTTGCCTTAGATATTCTAGATATTCATCCAACCTATAAATACCTCTCGTATTAAGTTGTTTTTTAGTGGGAGGCTTAAATAGCTCTTCTTCCAAAATATCTTTGATCCGACTCATTTCTTCCTCATCTTTTTTTGTAACTTCCGGGGTAAATCCAGCTATTTTTACGTAGTCCCCTTCTATTTCCAGCATATTCTCTTTTTCCCTTAATCTTTCCAAAAATGCCTGATAGGCCTTTTGAGGTAGTTTTGATACCTGTCCCATAAGCTCTGCTTTTGCCCTTCCTTTTCTCAAAGGATATTTTTGATGATATTCAGTCAACTTTTCTTCTACCAAATTCTTTAATCGATTATAAAAGTCATCATCTATAAAGTATTCATCTAACTTAACCATCTTACCCGCATCTAACAAATCCTTTAAAGCTCCATTAAAATCACTTTCTCCAAGCCCACTTTGTTTATACAGCTCCTGCTTAGAAATTGGAGCTCTTGCCAAGACAAGCTGAGTAATTATTTCAGTAGAACTACCCTTTTCCATATTACGTAATCTCTCGATTATCCTTTCATCTTTAAGCTTGTGTTTTTTGGTTTTATGTTCAATGACATATCCCCCTCCAATGGTAGTAACGGGGGAGTATGAACGGATGATAAATCGATCTTTCCTATAAGCCACTAAAGGCCTTTCAAGTCTAAGCTGGCATAAAGCTGACTGTCCGGGCTTGACCCCTTTATTTTCATAAAAATATGTCCTTGCCACAGTATCTCCAGTCCCAAGATGTAGATGTATAGGAGTCCCATTTTTTAGCTGCCACTCAATATTATCCAGTAACTTGAGCCTTACATCAAGGTAATAAACCGCTTCAAAAAACCCTGGTTTGCCCACCACACAGCCCCTCTTGATATTTTCCTTGTCAAGTCCCGAAATGTTCAAAGCTACTCGCTGACCTGCCTTTGCAACCTTTACTTCATTTTCATGAACTTGGATCCTCCTAATCCGTGTTTTTATCTGGCCAGGTACAAGTTCAACCTCATCATTTTCTTCTATCTTTCCAGAGGCCATGGTTCCAGTAACAACGGTGCCAAAACCCTGAATTTTAAACACCCTATCTATTGGAATTCTAAGGGGCCCATCAATGTTTTTATTACTTGCATTTTTCAGCTCTTCCACGATTAGGTTTCGCAGTTCTTCAATCCCTTCACCGGTTTCACTTGACACTTTTATTAAAGGCTTATCCTTTAAAAAAGTATCATCCAGTTCTTCCCTGACTTCCATCTCCATCAAGTCCACCCAATCCTCGGATTCTAGGTCTATTTTAGTTAATACTATAACTCCTGATCTTACTTCTAGCAGTTCCATTATATCTAAATGTTCTCTAGTTTGTGGCATTATTCCTTCGCCAACGTCAACAACCAGCAAAACCATATCAACCCCTGCTGCACCTGCCAACATATTGTGAACAAACTTTTCATGTCCTGGAACATCCACAATCCCAGCTTCACTTCCATCAGGCAATTCCAAAGGGGCAAAACCCAAATCTACGGATATCCCCCTTTTTTGTTCTTCATCTAGACGATCGGTATTTTTCCCTGTCAATTTGTAGATCAAATTGGTTTTACCATGATCAATATGCCCTGCAGTACCAATAATATAGTTCATGACTTTCAACCTCCAGCTATACTTTATTCAGTTTGTTTTATTAAATAGAAAAAAGCACCTTAAGGTGCTGTAAAATTTGATACAACCCGGGCGCTTACAAGCTGCCCTTAAAAATCATCTTCATCCCCCACAACCATTCTTTTCTAGGGAGACGCTCAAGTCTTTTAACATCTTTTTCTTGGTCAACTTAATTCTTTTAATCTTTGTACTCATACATTCAGGACATTTTTCTTTTCTGTTGTGATCATTTTTGTCTAGGTGCCAGTTTGGATAAAATTCTTTCTTACATTCTTCACATCTAAGCCTATAGCTCATTCTGGTTTCTCTCCTTCATTTAAACTAAAAAACTTCTATGCCTATGCCTATGTATATATTATATACATTAGCATAAGATTATGTTACTGTTAAAATCTCTCCTATATCAAGTCGTGATATTATCTTTTACTTGCTCATAAATTCCCGTACTTATTCCAGGCACCTTCATAATATCAGCAGTGGTGGGAAAGGGGCCATTCTTATCTCTAAAATCTATAATAGTTTTTGCCCTAGAAGGACCTATTCCTGGAAGTTCTTCTAAAGAGCGGCCATCAGCCTTATTTATATTGATGAGTTCATTATCAGGCCCATCTTCAGTTAATCCGGATACTGCAGATACTGTGCCTCCTTTATTTCCTTGAATGTCTTCATCTTTATCGGGAACATGTATGTGCTGACCATCCTCAATCTTAGCAGCCAGATTCAAGCGGTCTAATGAAGCATTATCTAGAGCTCCTCCTGCTTCTCTAATAGCTTGGTAGACCCTACTTCCGGAGTCCAGATAATATACCCCTGGAATTTTAACCTGACCACTAACATAAACAGCATATTCATCTTCATAATCATCCTTACCAAAATCCAAGATTTCCAACTCATCAAGTTTTTCTTCATCATATTCAAATTGATCCAGATCTTGTTGATCATCTAATAGGTCTTTTTGAGCTTCTAGGTCCAATCCTATTTCAAGATATTTGTTGCTTTCATCATCTTCTAAAAAAAACGGTACAAGCAAAAAAAACAAAATTAACACCCCCAGCCCCAATAAAATTAAATGTTTCTTCTCTGCTCTTTTCACTCATTTTCAATCCTCTCCCTATTTAATTGTACTACTTATTTGCAAACAATATTTACAATTTTATTAGGCACAACAATTACCTTTTTTAGTTCTTTTCCCTCAACATGTTTTTTAACTTTATCCTTTTCCATACAAGCTTTCTTGATATCTTCTTCCTCCCAATCAGATGGTACTACAAGGTGGTCTCTAACCTTTCCGTTTATCTGAACTGCAAGTTCTACCTCATCCACCGTTAAAGCGGAAGAATCGTATTCAGGCCAGCTCAATTCGTGCACACTACCTTCATATCCGAGCTTTTCCCATAACTCTTCTCCAATATGGGGGGTGAATGGTGACAGTAAAATGACTATAGTTTCCATTCCTTCCCTTACCAGGGGCTTCACCGGACTCTTAGTTTCCAAGTACTGGCCCGTTGCATTAACCAATTCCATGATTGCGCTAATAGCCGTATTAAAGTTGAATCGCTTTTTAATATCTTCTGTTACCTTCTTAATAGTATAATGGACCATTCTAAGATATTCTTTGTCTTCTTTGTCTAAATCTCCAAAAAGGTTCCCTTTTTCCAACTCTTTGTTGTTTTCTATCAACCTGTAAACCCGGTGCAAAAATCTATGTGAACCTTCAACGCCCTCATCCGTCCAATCCAAATCCTTTTCCGGCGGAGAAGCAAATAAGATAAATAATCTTCCCGTATCCGCACCGTATTTTTCAATTATCTCATCCGGTGTTACTACATTACCTTTAGACTTGCTCATTTTTGCCCCGTCTTTATTAACCATACCCTGGGCTAATAATCTTGAAAAAGGTTCATTAGCATTGGTGTAACCCAGGTCGTACATGACCTTAGTAAAAAAGCGAGCATATAATAAGTGCAGTACAGCATGTTCAATCCCACCAATATACTGATCAACAGGCATCCAGTAATCCACATCATCTTTATTAAAGGGGACTTTGTCGCTATTCGGGCTACAATATTTAAAAAAGTACCAGGAAGAACAAACAAATGTATCCATGGTATCAGTCTCTCTTTTGGCATTACCCCCGCATTGATGACATTTGGTTTCATAAAATTCAGGGTTATTTACCAATATACCTTTACTGTCAGCACTAAAGTTCACATTATCCGGGAGTTTAACAGGTAAATCCTCTTCTAGTACTGGCAGAGTACCACAATTGTCACAGTATATAACAGGTATGGGAGCCCCCCAGTATCTCTGCCTAGAAACCAACCAATCTCTTAGCCTGTAGGTCATGGTTCCTTTGCCCCAATTCATTTTCTCTAGGTATGATGTGATTTCCTTTATTGCTTTAGAAGATTGCATTCCATTAAAATCACCGGAATTAACAAGGATCCCTTCCTCAGTATAGGCTTCCTGTAGTTCTTGTTCTTCTCCTGTCGTTGATATCACTTGAATTATAGGAAGATCATATTTTTTTGCAAATTCAAAGTCACGTTGGTCATGAGCAGGAACCCCCATTACCGCTCCTGTACCGTATTCCATTAAAACATAGTTTCCTATCAGGATAGGGACCTTCTTTTGGTTCACAGGATTAACAGCATATCTTCCGGTAAAAACTCCTACTTTTTCAGCTTTATCTGAAACCCTATCGGACTCTTCTAAAGACATAACCTGTTCAATAAATTCCGATACATCTTTTTCCTTTTCAGTACCTTCAACTAAAGACTTAGCCAGGGGATGTTCGGGCGCAAGAACCATATAGGTCACACCATATAAAGTGTCGGGCCTGGTGGTAAAAGTTGCAATTTTTTCATCTTCCGGTCCATCTATCTCAAAATATATTTCTGCTCCCTCGCTTCTACCAATCCAGTTTTCCTGCATGACTTTTACCCGCTCTGGCCAACCTTCTAGCCTTTCCAAGTCGTCCAACAATCTATCGGCATAATCTGTAATCTTAAAGAACCACTGGGCTAGTTCTTTTCTCTCCACAGTAATACCACAGCGCCAACATACACCATTTTCCACCTGTTCGTTAGCCAGAACAGTAACACATTTAGGACACCAATTAACTGGAGCTTTTTTCTTGTAAGCCAATCCATTCTCATACAATTTTAAAAACATCCACTGGGTCCATCTGTAATATTCCGGCGAACAAGTGGTAACTTCTCTTCTCCAATCATAACTTGTACCTAAAGATTTTAATTGTTCTCTCATATGTTTTATATTTTCATAGGTCCAGTTCGCGGGATGAGTATTGTTTTCTATGGCAGCATTTTCCGCTGGTAATCCAAAAGCATCCCATCCCATAGGATGAAGCACATTATATCCATTCATTCTCAAAAAACGAGCCATAACATCCCCAATTGAATAAACTCTCATATGTCCCATATGTAACTTGCCAGATGGATAAGGAAACATCTCTAATACATAATACTTCTCTTTATCATTTTCAACATCAGCTTCGAAATTATTATTTTGTTCCCATTTTTTTTGCCACTTAGATTCTACTTTACCTGGATTGTAATTTTCCATTTTACATCCTCCTTAAAATTTCAAACTTCAACTTCTTTAGCCTCTCCCCATAATCTTTCTAAATTATAAAACTTCCTGGCTTCAGAGCCAAATACATGGAGGACTACAGATCCATAGTCTAAAAGTATCCATTCTCCTTTTTTGACTCCTTCATAATTTATTGGCCTAATTTCTTCATTCTCTTTTAGCTCTTCCACCACTCCATCAGCTAAAGCCTGAATGTGAGTGGGATTAGAACCTGTCACTAGGATAAAATAATTGCAGATAAGAGTGATATTTTTAACTTCTAAAACCACTATGTCCTCACCTTTTTTATCTCCTAAATAGTTTGCTATTTTTTCCACTAATTCAAAATCATCTCTTTCCAATAAAATACCTCCCGTGCAGTTTATTATGTATAATGATAATATAAAATAAGAAGTTTTCTAACCTTAATTATCCCCAATAATCACCGATACCATTACCTGGGAATCTGGATCAGGTTTGTTAAGTAGATTAGCACCATCTACCTCCAAAGCTACCATTTTCGCAGCATTTTCCGGGCCTGTTCTAGAAATTACTAGAATGGAGTCATGATTTATCTTTGCTTCTTTTAACTTACCTTTTTTCCCATGTTCTTTATCTTCTAGCTCTTCGACACTTTTAACCACAAAACCTTTTTCATTTAATGTTTCTTTAACATTCTGAGCCTTTTCTCCTCTACCATAACTAATTATTTCAACGCTGACATCCTCAGAGGTCATCTCCCGGTAAACCATTTGATCTGGAAAAAATACTTCTTCTATTAAATTCCTAGACTCCTCGTGATCCATAACCCAGTAGGTTTCTTCTTCAATTTTCTCTTCTGCTCCGGGGAGCAAATATATTTCATCCTCTTTAGAAAATATTTCTTTCAAGGCTGTCAAAAATCGTTCAGATTCTTCCCAGGTTAAGTTTGTTTCAGTTTTTGTGGCAATTTTATTTAAATATGAGGACCTATTCCAAAATCCAGCTTCTCCCATGTAAGCATCTATAATTTCCAACAAAACTTCTTCTTTAACCAAAAATCTATTTATCACTTCATCTTCATCGATTTCCTTTGAAGCAGTTGTTTTTAGTGTAGAAAGATCGATCTCCTCCGGCAAAGCTAAAGTATCGGCGAGTATTTCTGCCAACTCGGTATTTACCTCAACCAAGTTGTGAAAATTAATTTCAAAATTTTTGCTAAGGATGTTTAATAAAAAACCTGGATCCTCTCGAGAACGAACCTCTTTAAGGGTTTTCCTTGATTCATCATTTGATTCGCCATTGGATTCTGTACCATTTTCTACTTCAACATACGTATTAGAAGGGAGTATAATGCCGGTAATATCATCATAGCCAGTATCAGAATCTTTCTCGCCATCTAATCCCTTATTCCTGGTATAATTCATCAAGACTATGTAATCCAAATTATCTTCATGGTCTAGAATTGACAAGACCGTATTTATCTCTTCCTCTTCCACTTCCTCTTCATCCCCTTCTAGCTCTGCTAGCTCACCTACCCATCCCGACTGGGTTTCAAGCTCTTTTATATTTAAAGCAGATCTCAAGGAGACACCGAAAATTATCATGGTTATTACCAAAAAGGGAATTACCAGGGCCTTTAAAACCTTCTTTTTCTTAATTTTTATTCTTTTTTTTTGCTTAACTTTTTTTGTACGGGGACTTATGCCTTTACGCTTTTTTGAATCCTTCATTATCTCTGCCCCCTGGCCTTATCATGGTATAAAATATGATTTCTAGCTTTTACAGTTGAAGGATGGAGTGCCCACCCTTTCTTAACAACATGCCAAATAGTATAATCAATTGTTTTTCTAAATGCCAGTTCAATATCTTCCCTGGCGATTTCCCTCAACTCGTTCGCCTCAGGATAATCCCTATTAGGCTCAAGACAATCGGCTAAAAACACTATTTTTTCTATCATACCCATCTCAGGACAAGCTGTAGTATGACATTTTACTGCCCTCAAAATCTCTCTATCAAAGATCTCCCACTCATTTTTAATAATTATTGCACCCACGGGCCCATGTAGTAAAACCGGATTTATCTTTTCAGCCAGTTCAAGAGGCCTATTATTCTCCACACTTATCTTTGCCAGTTTATCTTCGGGAAGTTCCTTAGCTCTATCATGTATAAGGGCCGATAGGATAAGTTTGTCATTATCTATTTTCAGCCCTGACGCATATTTAAGAGCAGTTTCCACTACCCTTAAAGAATGCTCAAATCTCTCTCTAGATAAGATCTTTTTGAGCTTTTTTTCGTAAAAATCGAATTTTGTTTGCAAAGGCATTATCCCTCCTGTTGGAATAAACCTTTCTTTTTGATATATTCTTCAACATTAGAAGGAACCAGGTATTTTATAGACCTGTTGTCTTTACAGCGATTCCTGATATCTGTAGAAGAGATTTGCATGAGGGGGATCTCCATATATTTTACCCTTTCTTTTATCTTAGGACATTTTTTTATGATATTATTATCAAGTTCCTCGAAGGAAAAATCAGGCCTTTTTGCACAGATAAACTTACATAAGTCCAAGACTCTTTCATAGTCTTTCCAAGTCATTATATCAAGGACTGTATCCAAACCAGTGATAAAAAATAACTCACTTCCCGTGGGCAAAATTTCATTAAAATATTCCAGGGTATGGATTGTATAGGATCTATCCTCACGTTCCAATTCAAATCTATGCACCGAAAAATTCGGGTTTTCAACAGTTGCAAGTACGGTTAACATGTATCTTTCTTCAGCAGGGGTTACTTTCTCCTCATCTTTATGTGGTGGAATACCCGAGGGCACAAACACTACATGATCTAATTGGAAATCCTTTAGTGCCTCCTGGGCCAAAATAAGATGCCCATTATGTATGGGATCAAAGGTTCCACCCATTATCCCTAAATAAATTGGCCTGTCACCAATGAAAGCTTCCATTTTAACACCTCAATTTAATGCTTATGCTAATGAATATACTACTTGTCCTATTATTACAAAATAAGTATAACACACTAGAGGGATTTTAAAAATATTAATGAGAAAAAGTAATTAGTTTTTAAGTCTATTTATGGCTATTTATGGTATTTTTGTGTACTCAGATTTTATTCATAATATTCAAACTCTACTTTTCCTATTTTAACCATATCCCCCTCTTGTATCCCTTTTTCTATGAGCTCCTTTTCCACCCCAATCTTCTCAATAGTTCTTTGAAATTTATCAAAAGCTTCTTCGTTCTCAAAGTCAGTCATTGAAGCAAGTTTCTCTAGTTTCTTATTCTTTACCACAAAGAGGGATTCTTCCACTTTTAAAACCTCAATTTCATCTGTGCTTTCCGTATGACCCTGCTGTAAACCCCTGGTACCGACTTGCTCCTCTAGTTCTTTTTCCTCATCTTTCAATTCCACGGGTAGTTTCTTTATTTCATTTCCTATTTTATCTATCAAATCGGAAATTCCTGCTTTTGTTACACATGAAATAGGCCAAACTTCAACATTATAGGTTTTTCTAAATTTTGCCAAGTTGGCCTCGGCAATTTCACCAATGTCCATTTTGTTGCCAACCACTATTTGCGGCTTTTCTGCCAACCTTTCACTATAATTATATAGTTCATCATTTAAGCTTTCATAATCTTTTATTGGATTATTTCTTTCAAAACCGGACATATCTATTATATGAACCAAAAGTTTTGTACGTTCGATATGCTTCAAAAATTCATGACCCAAACCTTTCCCTGAATAAGCTCCTTCTATTATTCCAGGAATGTCGGCAGCAACAAAACTATAACCATCAGAAGTTTCACAAACTCCCAGATTAGGAGTTAAGGTAGTAAAAGGATAATCCGCTATTTTAGGCTCTGCTGCTGAAACTATACTCAAAAGTGTAGACTTGCCCACATTTGGAAAACCTACTAACCCAACATCTGCGATTAGCTTTAATTCTAAAGTTACAATCTTTTCTTCCCCTGGCTCACCCTTTTCCGCCATCCTCGGAGCCCGGTTCTTAGGTGTTTTAAATTTAGCATTGCCTCTACCGCCTCTGCCGCCTGCAGCCACGGTGAATTCATCCCCAGGTTCTACTAGGTCACAGATGATACTACCCTCGTCATCTTTAATTATGGTTCCGGGAGGCACATTGACTACCAAGTTTTCCCCATTCTTTCCGTGTTTGTTGCTTCCACTACCATGTTCCCCTCGTTTTGCCTTAAGGTGTTTCTTTGACTTAAAATCTAACAAAGTCTTTAAACCTTCATCCACTTTGAAGATTATATCTCCACCTTTTCCACCATCGCCCCCACTAGGTCCCCCATGAGGTACATATTTTTCTCTTCTAAAAGCCACTACTCCATTTCCTCCATCACCGGCTTTTAGCTGGATTTTTGCTTTATCAACAAACATAAATTATTACTCACCTACTTCTGATCCATATTGTATTTTTCTATGTAAAGTTTAATCTCCAACCGGTCTTTTTCACTAGAAATTCTTATATCGTAACCTTTTTTTAGAGACTCTAGTTCTTTAATGACCCTTTCACACAGATAAGGGTAATTGTTGAGCTTTACTTCAAATCTATATGACCCTTCTTCTTCTTTGATATACCAATCAATCCTGCAGGGAGTTATTTCTTGAGCTTCATTAGCCTCTACTGTTTGGTTTTTATCTATTACATTATATATTCTCTCCATGATTAAGACTAAATTTTCAGGTTTACAACTTATCTTTTCCAGATTAGTATCGATACTAATCTCAAAATCAACGTCATTTCTTTTATACTTGGCCGTTTGCTCCAGTAAAAATAAAGAAATTTCAGGATGGTAAATTTTTAATATACGGCCAAACTTATTAGCATCGGAATTAACAACCTCCAAGTAATCATTTAGTCTATTATATTGATTTAATTCTGCTAGACTTTGAATCACCTGGAAGTGATTAAGGAAATCATGCTTGAATGATCTCAAAATATTAGTTACACTATGGCATGTTTCTTTTTCTGCTTTGTTTAAAACTTCAAAAAACTTATTCTTTATAATTAAAGAATAGACTACCCAATATATAATAATAAATATGATAAAAGCGAGAAATAAATACTTATAACTATAATAAATAAATGGGGCAATGAAGGTCAAGATAATTCCAGCTAAAAGCATAAAGTAATTTTTTGTTAAAACTCCTCGGGCCAACTGCCAGTGCACTAAAACCACTCCGAAAACAAAAAAGCCATCGATAAGATGGGCTATAATATCGACAGCTTTTTTGTGGATTTAATTCTATATCTCACTTATCATCTACTTCTCAATTTATATTACTAACCAAAATTGACTAGTTCGCAGCCACTACTTCACTTGCTACCGGATATACACACACTTTTTTCTTTTTCTTACCTACCCTTTCAAAGGCAACATGACCATCTACTTTAGCAAAAAGAGTATCGTCTTTTCCAATTCCTACATTTTGGCCAGGATACACCTTTGTTCCCCTTTGACGCACGATAATATTTCCTGCTTTAACCTCTTGACCGCTTTGCTTTTTTACACCCAAGCGTTTACTTATACTATCCCTACCATTTTTTGTACTACCTACTCCTTTTTTGGTAGCAAACAATTGTAAATTCATCAACAACTGAATAACCCCCTTTCATCGATGATTTTTATCCTTTCAGGGTACGCTCTAGCAGTCTCATACATTCCCACTAGAACGGTCTTAATTATCAGCTCCGCCTTATTTTTCTCTTCCTGTGAGATATCTTCAGGAATTTCACAACACAACATACCTTTGTCCACATCCTTCTCTAGCTCCATGGAAGTAAACCTGTCCAGGGAAAAAACTCCCGTCTGGGCCAGTACAGATATTGCAGCGCAAACGATATCTTCCCCTTCCTCTGCATACAGGGCATGACCTTTGATCTCATAACCACTGAGATTGTCTTTAGCCCAGTGGACTTTTATCTCTATCATAAATAAT
Organism: uncultured Clostridia bacterium; assembly: GCA_964498995.1. GTDB lineage: Bacteria > Bacillota > Natranaerobiia > Natranaerobiales > Natranaerofabaceae > Natranaerofaba. The sequence goes on from CAZCIZ010000002.1 coordinate 28,742, forward strand.
TAAGCCTCGATTTTGTCTATTTTCACCCGGGAATATGGCTGACGGTGGCCTTTTTTCTTCCGATAATCTTTTTTGGGTTTATACTTGAAAATCACGACCTTATCACCTTTCCCATGTTCTTCTACCTTGCCTTTGATCTTGGCTCCATCTACATAAGGCATCCCGATTTTCAAATCCTCTTCGCCTTCACCCCGGACCATCAATACTCTATCAAAGGATACCTCTGAACCCTCTTCCTGCCCGGGCAACTTTTCAATTTCGATCAAATCCCCTTCTTGAACCTTATACTGCTTACCACCAGTCTCAAAAATTGCATACATAACTGCATTAACACCTCCAACCTTAGACTCGCTGCCAAAGGTACCCGCTTTGTCAGCACAGGATTAACCTTAAGCATGCGGTTATTCAGATAACACAATAATTTTAGCATGTTAAACTACTGCTGTCAAACAATTAATAATCCAAATTAATAATCCAAACCATTAATTAGTACTACAGCGAAATCTAAAATTTATCTGCTATTGTTTTGTATTAACTTCTTTAAATTCCTTGCCACCTACCATAAGCGAACTTTTGATTTGGACGTTTTTGCAAATCTTTGTGAGCGTTGGTAGGTGGCAAGGTTTATAGCAAAATTTACAAATTATATTAACAAGTATTAATGATTTTTGCTGTAGTGTTAGTCAAAGTCAATAATTCCAAATAGGTTTCAATTCATTTTCTTCTCCTGCACTGTTCCCTTTAAAATCTTGATAGTATAATTCTTTTCTTCTAAATTTCACTCTGGTAGTGTCCACGTCTTCAAAGTCTTTATCACTTTCTTTACCCCGTGCTATTGACATAACTCCTCTAGTTAACTCATCCGGTCTTAAATTACCCTGGCTGCCGGTTTTAATCAATGCTTTTAATGTTTTCCCATCGTCTTCTAGGTTGTAAATATATTCTATCACATTTTTAAACTTATAGCCCTCTTCTTTTTTTCCTTTTCCCTTTTTCTTTTTTTTGCCTTTTTTTCGGGTGGTAATCAAAAGTTCTTCAGCCGTATTTATTTTACTCACTGTTGTTTTGAGTTCATCTTTAGTGAGTAGCAGAGAAAAATCAGCCTCATATAAGGATGCATGAACTATTGACATTAAGCTAGGCGGTGAAGGTGTTTCAATTTTTTTGACTTTTTTAAGCTCAAATCCCTTAACAAGCTTTGAATTAATCCTCTTAATCAGTAAGTCCGTATCTTCATATCCCCCACCTGCCAACTTAAATTCGCCATATTCCCTTTCTCCTTCAATCCCCAGGGGAAGGGGCTGAGCAAAAGATATCTTTGGCTGAGGGTTATACCCTTGGCTAAATTCCAATATTACTCCTGCCCTTCTAAAAGCCCTTTCAAACATTCTAACTGTATCATGATGTGAGATATAGGCCATGGGCTTTAGCTTAGAAAATATAAACCAGTATAGCAAATATAATCACCTTCCATTTCAAACATCCCTAATCAAAGAAAGACATACTCCGCAAATATCACATCTTTTCTTCCCTGGACAATCCATTGTAGTCTCCCTAAGAAAAGCCTTTTTGTATTCTTGTTTCAGATATCCTTTTGAAACTGCAGTATCTATATGATCCCATGGCAAAACTTCTTCTAAATCCATTTCCCTATTTACATAATAGCCGGGGTCTACCCCGCATTCATCAAAAGCTTTCTGCCAAATTTCAAAGTCAAACATTTCCCTCCAACCATCAAATCTCGCCCCAGCTTTAAAAGCATGATAAATAACATCTCCACAACTCCTATCTCCCTTAGCCAAAAAAGCCTCTAAAAAACTAGTTTCAGGATCATTCCAACTGTAGTTGATGGCTTTGTGGTTTAATATCTTTCCAAGATACTCCTGGCGAGTTCTCATTTCTTCTTTGGTAATCTGGCCTAGCCATTGAAATGGTGTATGAGGCTTAGGCACATATACTGAAGTACTAACGTTAAGCTTCAAACGGCCCGTCCCACCATTAACTGATTTATACTCCTCAATCACTTTATGAACCAGTTCAACTATAGCATCCAGGTCATCATAGGTTTCAGTTGGAAGCCCCAGCATAAAATATAATTTAAGAGTGTGCCATCCTGATTCAAAAGCTGCCTTAGAAGCATCTAATAAATTAGCTTCCGTCACCTTTTTATTAATCACCTGTCTCAGTTTCTCAGAGCCAGCTTCAGGAGCAAAGGTTAATCCCGTTTTTTTGACTTTTTGAACCTTTTTTAAAAGCTCAATTGAAAAAGAGTCTATTCTCAATGAAGGAAGAGATATGGCAATCATCTCATCGCTATAACAGTCATTCAATTCATTTACCAGGGTCTCAATTTCACTATGATTCGCCGATGACAGGGAAGTTAAAGATAACTCTTCATACCCTGTTTCTGACAAATATTTTTTTGCTAAATTTTTTATGTTTTCTAAAGAACGTTCTCTCACTGGCCTATATATCATCCCGGCCTGACAAAACCTGCATCCCTTACCACAACCTCTAAATATCTCTATAGACGCCCTATCATGAACTATCTCGATGTTTGGCACTATTGGCTTTAGAGGACCCTCAACCTTATCTAGATCCTTAACTACTTGTTTTTGGATTTTAAAAGGAGCACCAGAAACTAAGGGTTTCAATCCCCTAAACCTATCATTATCGTACACAGCTTGATAAAATTCAGGAATATAAACACCTTCCACCTTTATTAAATCCTCAAGGATTTCCCTTCTATTTTTTCTAGCAATTTTACTTTCATAGATACTATTCATTAACTCCAGTATAATCTCTTCACCTTCTCCAATGACAAAGACATCAATAAAATTTGCCAGGGGCTCAGGCATAAAAGCATTAGGCCCTCCTGCAATAATCAAGGGATGGGCTATATTTCTCTCGGATTTTTTTATAGGGATATGACTTAAATACAGGATATTTAGTAAATTAGTATATGTCAATTCGTATTGCAATGTAAAAGCCAGAACATCATAATCTTTAACAGGGGTTTTTGTTTCCAGAGAAAAAAGGGGCAATTTTTTATCAATAAGCACCTTTTCCATATCAACCCAGGGAGAAAAAACCCTTTCTGCCACCAGCCAAGGCCTATCATTGAGGATATTATAAAGAATATTAAGGCCAATATGACTCATTCCAATTTCATAAGTTTCTGGAAAGCAAAGAGCTACAGAAAGTTTATCCTCTGTCCATTCTTTGACTACACTATTCCACTCATTTCCGATATATCTACCGGGTTTTTCTACTTGTAGAAGTATCTTATCTAATTCTCCTTGCAGGTTAATTTTCTCATCTTGCTCCATTGAGGGGCTACCTCCTTATTTAGCAGTTCGCTGGCGATATTTAGTATGAAAATAAGCTTTAATTTTACCGCAGTAGTATATTCCGATATTTAAAAGTTTTTATTGATACATCTACGGATCGTCGCCAGGAAAGGTAATGCTTCCAAATTAAAGGCACATCCTGTGCCAATTTGCTAAAAACATCCTGTTTTTAGGCATTACCTTTCCTGGCTCCTCTCCAAGATGTATTAATAATAAAAACTTAAATCATATCTCCATATACTGCTGCGGTAAAATAAATCAGATTATTTTCATTACTGGTTGTGGTCTGAAAGGCAAAACATGTAAAGTTAGTAAGAAAATAAACTTTAATTTCACTGCAGTAGTATATTCCGATACTAAAAAGTTTTTATTAATACATCTAAGAATCGGGGGTACACAAAGTTTAATCGTAAACACTTGGATTTTTTTGATAAATTGCTTGCTAAATACCAACGCTCACAAGGATTTGCAAAATCATCCAAATCAAAAGTTCGCTTATGGTATTTAGCAAGCAATTTAAGAGAAAATCTCAAAAGTAGGGTTTACTTATTAAACTTCGTGTACCTTACCTGCCTAGATGTAATGTATTAATAATAAAAACTTAAACTCATCTCCATATACTGCAGCAATAAAATAAATCAGTTATTTTCATTACTAGTTAGTAAGCAATTATCTCCGTAAACGGGTTAGAAATATTATAACATTAATGTATGCTGTGGGAAACTTAGGCCATTAGATTATAACAAATTCGATATTCGAGTTTGGGCCCCTCTGCTTAACAACACATCTAAAATCTCTTTTTCACCTATTCTCCCCTTTATATCCCAATTTTTATCCATCACGGTAACAAGGTGATATTTATTTGGCTGAAATAACCTGGTAATATGTTTAATTTCTACATCTTCAAAAGCAAGTAACTCTTCACAGTTAACTGCTCCCATTTGTTTTAGTTTTCTTTTCTTCTTAGTCAAATAACTATAATAGATGTACACGGATTTTTTCTTTTCATTGGCAGCTGCAAAGTACAAAAACAAGGCTACTATAAAAATGCTCAAGTTCAAGAATTGCCAGTACAAACCCAATAAGCCTAAACCAATAATCATTAGCGCTATTATCTTACCCATCAAGCATGCCTTTTCAGTAGCATCTCTAAAGCCTATCCTGTTAGCTAGCCTGGCTCGAAGAATTCTACCCCCATCAAGGGGTAAAGCCGGAAGCAAGTTAAAGAATGCAAGTATTAAATTAGCCCTGATAAAAAATTCAGCATTTTCATAGCTGATCAACTCACCCTGATATACTATTATCCCAAGCAAAGCCAAGAGAATATTAAATAATGGACCGGCCAAAGCTATCCGCTCTTCAGGACCTGGATCAGTTTCAATTAATTCTTCAATCACAGCTTTACCGCCAAAGGGATAAAGGGTGACTTCACTTACTGTATAATTATAACCTCTAGCTATTATAAGGTGAGCTAGTTCATGAAAAACAACAAGTAAAAATATAATAACCATTTCAATCAACATTCCCACCAAACCAAAAAGGGCTAAAAAAACAATCAACGACCAGTGAACTCTTATTTTCATAAAGCTCTAACCTACCTTTTTTATTATCCTTTTAAAATATCTTTACTGGGAAACAAAATTATTTATGTCATTCCAATATCTAGTGATGTTTTGATAGTCTATGCCTTCTTTGCTAACAAGATAAACATTTTCCAATAGCATTTGGCTCCAGTTATAATCGAATTGAGATAACAACAATAAAAGCAGGAAAATAAAGCCTGCTATCAATGCATTTTTTATAAAGTTTAGATGAAATGAAGCAAAATAATTTGCTAACCTCTCTTTTATAAAGGCCAAGATCCTTTTTTTCAAGGTTTTTTCTTTGACTTTACTGCTCCCTTTTTTCCTTTTAATCGTCCTGGTTCTTTTCCTAGAGCTTTTTAATTTTTTCCTATCTCTTTTCATACTCTTCACCACCGCCACTATGATTTTATGTGTCTGTCCTAATCATTAATATATATACTTTGTACAAAGGAAAATTATGATGTAAAAGTAATCATAAAAACAAATCGAACCCCTCAAAAGTATAAGGGGTTCGGCTCTTTTATAGCAAATTGAAATTTTTATCTGTATCATGTGAATATTGCGGGTTCTCGAAAATGTATGATTTAAATATATTAAGAGTAAAAACAGGACTTGAATGAAAATAACTGATTTATTTTCGTACTAAGCTTTCAAAACATTATTTTATCTCGCCTCATACCCACATTCAATACCAACCCTATAGCGACAATATTAGCGATATAGGAGCTACCTCCATAACTCACAAAAGGTAATGGTATACCTGTCAAAGGCATAAGGCTTAAAGCCATTCCCATATTTACAAAAGCTTGGAATATTATCATGGTACAGACTCCACCACAAATCAAACGACCTACTAGATCTTTGGAGGTATATGCAATCTTCAATATCCTATAGACCAAGTTTATAAATAGAATAATAGTTATACCCGCGCCGATGAATCCTAATTCTTCCGCTATGACTGAAAAAATAAAATCCGTATGGGCTTCAATTATAAACCTTAGCTGATTTTGGGTTCCCTGGAATAACCCTTGCCCTGTAATCCCTCCAGAACCGATGGCTACAATGGATTGCAAGATCTGAAATCCAGCGCCAAGGGGATCCACGTTTTCGGGGTTCAAAAAAACGGTGAGTCTTGCTTTTTGATAATCACCCAGTAGAAAAAAATAAGCAGGAATAGCTAATAATAATAGAAGTCCGGCAAAATACGACAAAAATTTTATTTTAACTTTATGAAAATACAGCACTCCAAAATAAATTGCTAAAAAAACCATGGAAGTCCCCAAGTCAGGTTGTAAAAACACCAGTCCCATAGGGATCGCAATGTGAACAAAATAAGGTATCATATCGGTAAACTTATCTATTTCGTTCCCTCTAGAGGATAGAAATTTTGCCAGAGTGATGATGACAACTACTTTAGCAAATTCAGAAGGTTGGAAATCAAAAAACCTAAGATCTATCCACCGCTGGGCCCCGCCCCCGGCTCTGCCGATAAAAGGAACAAATACCAAAGATAAGATAAAGAGATTGCCATAATATATAATTCTAGAAAAATACAAGATGTTATTATAATCTACAGCAATAACTATAAACAGCAGTAATAATCCTGCTAAAATAAAAGTGAGTTGCCTGAACATATAATGGTATGGATCTCCAACAGCTTGAGTGGAACTATAGATCATAAATAAACCAAGAACTGATAGTATCAGCACATTGAATAATAAAACATAATCAAAATTTCTCAATAACTTCTTATCAATCATATAAGCAGCTACCTCTCCCAGTGGCATTTTTGCATTCATATAGCATTATAACTTATATATAAGCTGCCGTCATTAAATTAAGAAACTTGCCAGATTTTATAGGCAAGCCCTTTGATATTTTAACGTACTGCATCTCTCTTAATCGACTTGACCGCCATATTTGCTTCTAGTTTTGCCGTATTTTGTTCCTTAGTCAAGTTTATCTCCGTATTTTCCTCATCAATTTCCATGTATTTTCTGATCACCTGTAAGATTTCTTCCCTCATTTCTTCAATTAAGTCTGAAGATACGTCAGCCCTGTCATGAACAAGTAGCAGTTTCAACCTGTCCTTTGCGGTAGTTTTGCTTTTGTTTTTCTTTCTGAAATTAAACAATGTAAAACTCCCCCTTAATTATTTGCCATTCCGATAAATTTCTTAAGTTTTTTAAAGAAACCATCGTCACTTTCCAAGGTCATCAATGGAACCTTTTCACCGAGCACTCTCCTAACTATGTTTTTATATGCTTGAGATGCTTTAGAACCGTTACTTTTAGTAGCAAGGATCTCTCCTTTATTGGTAGATACTATTACATCTTCATCATCGGGAATCACACCTAAAAGCTCAATGGATAACAATTCAATTAAATCATCGATGTCTAGCATGTCCTGTCTTTCTACCATATCTGGACGAATTCTATTGATAATCAAGCTGTAATCCGTTATCTCCTCTGCTTCCAACAGACCGATAATTCTATCAGCATCTCTGGCTGCTGTTATCTCAGGTGTTGTCACCACAATCGCCTTATTAGCACCGGCAATAGCATTTTGAAAACCCTGTTCTATCCCAGCAGGACAGTCTACAATAACATAATCAAATTTATCTTTAAGCTCTCCAAATAGTGACCTCATCTGTTCTACATTTACATCGGTTTTACTCCTCGTTTGGGCGGCTGGCAATAAAAACAAACCTTTATACCTTTTATCCTTGATTAAAGCTTGGTTCAACCTTGCTTCGCCATCTATTACATTTACCAAATCATATACTATTCTATTTTCTAGGCCAAGTACAACATCTAGATTCCTCAGACCTATATCTGCATCTACAAGGGCGACGCTTTTACCGTGCGTTGCAAGGCCGACTCCTATATTTGCAACTGTTGTCGTCTTACCAACTCCTCCTTTTCCACTTGTAACAACAATAACATCTCCCATGATAAAGCCCCCTTAATTATCCCCTTTATTTTCTAGTCAAACTTTTATAATCAACAGTATCAACAACTATTTCATCCCCACTAACGTACGCTTTTTCTGGATATTCAGGTTCTTGTATATCATCATCAGGTGCCTTAGTGATTATATCAGCTATCCTAAGTTGGCTAGCCATCAAACTGAGTGCCATGATCATGGCATTTTTGTCTCCCTTAGAGCCCGCATGACATATTCCTTTCAAAGCACCATATACTATTATATCTCCTTCTGCAATAATTTCACTTCCAGGGTTCACATTTCCTATTACGATTATCGTGCCAGGAAAACTGATCCTTTGACCTGAACGAAGAGTCTTTCTAATGACTATACTCCTGTCAACCTTATAATCATACTCGTTTTTACCAAGCTCTTTATTATAGTAAGTAGGCATACTTGCAAGAACTTCTCCATCACCTGACATTATTTCTATCAAATCCAGCTCACTCTCTTCATCAAAAAAGTTTTGAATAAGATCGATTTCTTCAGAATTAAGATTTCTGTTTTTAATCTGAACTCTCACCGGCGCATTTTTAAAAAATGATTTTGATTTTCTAAGCTTACTTTTTAATTCCTCAAATAAACCTTCAAGTTTATTTGAACCATCAAGGATTATTAACATCCCTTTTTTAGTTCCTTTAAAAATAATAGGAGCATTAAAATTTTTCTCTATCATCATAAATACACCTCAATTATAAAATTCCAATCATCCCTATCTTTCTTCTATAATCCCCTTCAAATTTCATATTCGCCTTCAGGCGGTAAAATCCTTCATGTTAAGACAAAAAAGAGCCTAATTGTAGTTATTTAGCTCTTTTTTGACAACGGTTCCGTTATATAGTGCCAGTTTTAATTAACGGTATATTAATCAGCGAAAACTTGTTAATATATCGTTTCTTCACCAGTGGCATCCTCTTCTATTTCAACCTCATCAATACCCAGGTCAAAGTGAGAATCCAGCAGATCTCTAACTACAGGAGTAAGCCTTGCACCTGCAACCCCACCTTTTTCTACCAGTAAAGCGAAGGCTATTTCAGGGTCTTCATAAGGGGCAAACCCCACTATCCAACTGTTTGGTTCTCTTCCTGGACCGGTTTCAGCAGTCCCCGTTTTGACCGCCACTTCAAAAGGAAGATCTTCTGATATTCGTCCCGCGGTGCCACCGGGCAAAGAAGCATCTCTCATCCCTCGCCTAACTATTTCCCAGTTTCTCTCTTCCACTTCCATTTCCCTGATTATTTCAGGAGACCCTTCCTCAATAATTTCATCATCACCATCAACAATTTTATCCACTATATAAGGTCTATAATGTATTCCTTTGTTAGCCATCATGGAAGCGTAGTTAGCCATCTGAAGGGGAGTATAGGAATGATAGCCCTGTCCCAAAGCAGCATTCAAGGTATCTCCCGGAAACCAGATGCTGTACTGGGGCTCATCATATAGCTGTTTTTTTAATTCCCTGCTTGCTATTTCACCCCCGATTTCTCCATTTATATCTTCTAAACCAACTCGATCTCCAAATCCGAATTCTCTAGCCCAAGCACTCAGTTTATCTATCCCCAGCCTATCGCCAAGCTCTGCAAAAAAAACATTAGAAGATTTAGATATAGCTGGAACTATGTTGATTCGACCATGAACAGCGCCCCCGTAGTTTCTAGGATAAGGTGGTTTCCAGTACCTTCCTTGATCCAAAATTGTTTCTCCTTCGGATATTTTATTTTCCTCAAGGGCAGCAATAGCTGTAACCATTTTGAAGGTAGATCCGGGTGCATACTGTTCCCTTATCGCCCTATTTCTGATGGGATTTAACGGGTGACTTTGAAGTTCATTATAATCTCTGGTAAAGGTCTCCGGGTTAAATTGAGGCAAGCTAACCATGGACAACAATTCCCCAGAATTCGGATCAAGTACAACTCCTGAAGCCCCTTTTTTTTCAATAGAATCCGTACTCAATCCATCTTCTCTGGCATCTTCGATTCTATCTTCTTTTGTCTTTTCTCTAACTTCTTCTAGAGAATTTGCCAAATCCTTTTGAAGTTGAAAATCTATTGTTAGCCTTAGGTCTTTCCCTGGCTCTGGTTTTTCTTCACCCATTTCGGTGATAATGCTGCCAAACCTATTAACCTCTATCTGTCTAACCCCTTCTTCTCCTCTTAAATAACTTTCAAAGACCCTCTCAAGTCCGCTCTTGCCAATATAATCACCAGGAGCATAGCCATCTTCTTCCATTCCATTTTCTAGCTCTGACCTTGATACTTCTCCCATCCATCCCATTAAATGAGAGACGTATTCTCCTTCAGGATAATTTCTCGTAGGACGAACTTCAATTACCACCCCTGGGAAATCAGTTCTTCTTTCTTCAAGATATGTCACAATATCATAATCTACATCTGTTTTTAGCGGTACAGGCTCAAACCTTCGATACCTTTGGGATCTCATCCTTGATTCAATTTCTTCCTTACTAATCTCAAGTATATCACTTAGCTCATCAATGAATTCATCTTCGTCTTGTTGGGGTACATCCATCAAAGATACTGTATAACCAGGTGAATTACGGGCTAGGACATCGCCGTTTTGATCAAATATTTCGCCCCTTGGCGGTACAATACTAACCCTTCTCATCCTATTTTCTTCTGAAATTTCTCGGTAGTGTTCCCCTTGAACCACTTGATAATGAAAAAGCCTGGACATAAGTGCAACCAATATCAACATGGAAAGGGCAAAAAATACTATCAACCTTTTTTTAAACACCTTGTCTTCCACCGGCATGTTATCCCTCTCCTTTAAAAACATTAAACATAAGGAAACAAATGTCCTCTCTTTTTGACTATCCTCTTAACTTTTGCATACAGAAACACACCTAGAATTCCTAATATCAAGCTTTGTAAGAATAGATGGTCCTGTAAATATGGGTATAGTATTATATCTACTTGAAAACCAAGGGTAAATAGAACCCAAATGATAAGCCAATATACCATGTTAGCCAAAACCAGCAGGGAAAAGACTCCGATTGTATTATCCTGCATAAAGTCCTTTTCACCAATCCAGCCGGACCAATAAACCACCAGTAGCTTTCCCAGGGCATAAACACCAATAGCCCTACCTATTAATAGGTCCTGAAATAAACCTGCAGCTACAGCAACTACTGAAGCTTCTTCTTTATTTTTACTACTTATTGAATATAGGAGCAATAAGAGAAGTGAAATATCGGGGATGATTTGAGATAAGTACTGCTGGTATATACTTATTTGCAAAACTATTGTAAAAAAAATAAACAATATAAACCAAAATTTTTTCATCATATCCACCTAAATCCAGGATTTTAGTTCATTCTTTAATTACAAAGACCTCTTCTAGCTTATGAAAGTCCACGGCTGGATCCACAATTACTCTTTTTGTAAAACCAAGGCTTTCCTCTTCTGTTTCAACTATATGACCTATTTTCAGACCTTTAGGGAAAATGGGGCCTTGTCCAGATGTTATGATAACATCGTCTTCTGACCACTCTTCATCCTTAGGAAGGTTAATCATTTGAAGCAAACCTGTATTATCTCCTCGCCCCTCTGTAATACCACTTACTCTGGTTTCTTGTACTAAACTGCTCAATGCACTACCGGGGTCAAGAAGCAATAATACTTGACTACTAGATCTATTGGTGGAGATAATCCGACCCACCAGGCCATCATCGGTTACAACAGGCATATCCTTGCTTATGCCATCCTCTTCTCCTTTGTCTATAAGCACCATTTGGTTCCAGGTATTTGGGTCTCTACCCGTAACCCGGGCAGGAATCATATCATAATCCGTTCTTGCTTCAAAGTCCAATAACTGACGCAGTCTGTTATTTTCTTCTAACAACTCCCTTTTTTCCAGTTTCATATTTTCATATTCCGTTAGCTTTTCCTGTAAAGCTCTGTTCTCTTCGCTCAAATCTCTGATATTGACCAAAAAAATTATCACATCATAAATCCTGTTATTTGCACTACTAAATACATCCTGGACAGGCATAGTTATTGCAGAGAAGAAATCATCCATATAATCGATTTCTATTCGATTCTGATAAGTAGAACTTATCAATAGGATAAGCAAAATAGTCACTATTCCAACTATTATGCCCTTTTTGTATTTTAATAGCGGGGAAAACAACAACTAACACTCCTTAACTGATTTTTTTCGAAGAGACAGTAACTTTACGTAATAACTCCATTTCATTGAGTGCTTTCCCCGTACCTTCAACTACACAATCTAAAGCTTCTTCTGCAATTATAACGGGCATCCCCGTTTCATCAGCAACAAGTTTATCAAGGCCCTCCAACAAACTGCCTCCACCTGTTAAAATAATACCTTTATCCATGATATCAGAAGAAAGCTCAGGAGGAGTGTTTTCCAAAGTCAGCTTTATAACATTAATTATATCATTAACCGGAGGTTTAAGGGCATGATATATTTCCTCAGAATTAATCAATTGAGATTTGGGTAATCCTTTGACCAGATCCCGCCCTCTAATTTCCAAAGTATTTTCTTTATCAGCAGTATAAGCACTGCCAATAGAAATTTTTATCTCTTCAGCACTTCTATACCCTATCAATAAATTATAGTTTTTCTTAATGTATTGCACTATAGCATCATCCATCTCATCACCAGCAATTCTGATAGAATTGCTGGTGACTACCCCTCCAAGGGAGATTGTCGCGACTTCAGTTGTACCTCCGCCTATATCAACAACCATGTTTCCAGATGGTTCTTCCACCTGGAGTCCTGCTCCTATGGCAGCAGCCATAGGTTCTTCAATAATATACGACTGCTTCGCTCCCGCCTGATTTGTGGCATCTAGGACAGCTCGCTTTTCGACTTCTGTCACTCCCGAGGGGACACACACCATTACCCTGGGACGAAAAATAGAGTTTTTCTTGTATGCCTTTTGAATAAAACTTCTTAACATTATTTGGGTAATATCAAAATCAGCTATTACACCATCCTTCATAGGCCTAATAGCTACAATATTTCCAGGCGTTCTACCAATCATCCTTTTAGCATCTTCACCAACAGCTAGGACTTCTCTAGTATCACTTTGAATTGCAACTACTGAAGGTTCCCTGAGCACAATCCCTCTGCCTTTAACGAATACAAGGGTATTAGCTGTACCAAGATCAATTCCTATTGATTTTGCAAAGTATTTTGTGATAAAGCTCATATCTTGAACTCCTTTCAGGAGTATATTTTCTTTAATATTCACTACAATATTATAACAATGGAGTTTACCCGACTGCAACAGAAATATTATTGTTAAATAAAGTTATTTTCTTTAAAACTATAATACTCATTTTGCCCAATTATAACATGATCAAGAATATCAATTCCTAGTATTTTTCCACTTTCAACAAGTCTTAAAGTGAGAGAGCGGTCTTCTTCACTGGGTGTAACATCGCCACTTGGATGGTTGTGAACCAAAATTAAGCCTGCACAAGACCAGCTAATTGCTTTTCTAAAAACCTCCCTGGGATGAACTACTGAAGTGTTCAAACTCCCAATAGAAATAGTCTCTATTGTAATTATCCTATTCTTAGTATTCAACAAAACCAGGATAAAAACTTCTCTATTTTCTTTTTGCACTTTTGATATCACCAGGTCATAAACATCCTGGGGGGAACAAATACTTTTCTTTTTAATTATTTCCTGACTTTTAATTCTAGATGCTAGTTCAAAGGCAGCAATAATCTTTACACTTTTAGCTACTCCAATACCTTCTATTTGGGCTAGTTCCTGGGGAGAAGCTTTAGCTAGAGAAGATAAGTCACTGTACTTATTTACTATTAAACCCGCTACTTCCAACACCGGCTGACGTTTATTTCCAGTGCCCAACAATATAGCTACCAACTCAGCAGTAGCAAGATATTCTGCCCCATAAGCTAACAATTTTTCCCTGGGCATTTCATCCTGGGGAAGGCCATTAAAGTTTTTATCCCAGTTTTTCACTCATTTCTATCCCCTTTCATAATCTTTTTGAGGGTTGTTGCTTACCAGTAAATCCCAACTTCTTTAAACATTTGGCTAAGCTTAAACAACGGTAACCCCACCACATTGTTGTAACAACCATATATTTTCTCAACAAATAATGCCCCCAGACCCTGAATTCCGTAACCCCCAGCTTTATCTATCCATTCACCTTGCTTAATGTACCTTTCCAATTCAAAACTCGTTAATTCTTTAAACCACACCTCAGTGATTTCCATGTCAGTTAGAACTTTTTGAACAGTGGTATCTACCAGGCAAACTCCTGTTATCACACGGTGTTTCTCTCCACTCATAATTGATAACATCTCCCTGGCTTCTTCTTTATCCTCGGGTTTTTCTAAAATTTTATCTCCAAAAGTAACCAAGGTGTCAGCACCGACGATAATGAATCCGCTCCCATATCTACTACTAACATCTAGAGCTTTTTGCCTTGCTAGTTCCATAGCCCACTTATCAGGAGATAAATCAACTGTAATTTTCTCATCAATTTTGCTGGGAACAATTTCGAAATCAACTTTTAAATTTTTTAAAAGTTCTCTTCGTCTAGGTGAAGAGGAAGCAAGAACAATTGATTTTTTCATATTTATCTCCCCAGTTGCTAAAATCTTCTAAATATCCATAATGAAACTATTAAGCCTAATAAACCAGCTAAATTAATATCTAAAACAAATCCAAACTTAAGCTGTAAAAAGTTTAAATCCAGATGCAAAGGTGGTTCCAACCCCAAACTTTTGGAATTAGATAATAATGGTAAAGACTCCCCTAGCATAGATCCGATTAAATTCCCCAATAGGCCTCCTACTGTGATAATAATCAATAAAAATAGGATACTATATTTTCCTCTCATATCATTACACCTCTAGACTACATACGGTTGACTATGCTCAAGCTATTTCTGAGTTTATTTTCCAAAAATACAACAGCAATACCTGTGAACAATCCGGTAGGGATTGCAAAGGCAAGTAATCCAGGTAAATAAACAAAGAAAATGCCTATCTGATCAATCAAAAAACTAGCAACTGTCAATTGAGCTACGTTATGACTGGCAGCACCCAAAAGGCTTATACCAACGATACTTATCAATCCTTTATTTCTCATAAAAATACCAAATTGCATAACAAAAGTGCTCACAACAGCACCACTCACACTCAGATAAAATGGGAAGCCGAATATCGTTCCCGCAAGGAGTGCGCCCAAAAAAGTCCTAAGAAGAGCTACCATCAATCCATCTCTAAAGCCAAAAATAATTAGAGCCAAAAGGGTTATTATATTAGCTAACCCCAGCTTGGCTCCAGGAAGTAAAAAAGGAGCAGGCAACGCCCGTTCAACCAAATGCAATACCAGTGCAAATGCCACGAGTAAGGCCAAATAAACTAGTCTGTAAGTGCCTCTTCTATTATTGAATGTTTGATTTTCTTCCATATCAGCACCTACACCCTCTTTCGCTTAGAAAATTTTATCACCTGAGGCCGGTCCATCAGCTGCCATATTATCCTCAAAGCCAGATGAATAGTGGACTACACCATCTTCATCAACTAAGGCACCCTCAACATCCTCTAGGTTTTCAATGAATTCCAACCCTTTGTCTTTGCCCTTAACAAAAGCCGTGGTAGAAATAACATCGATTTCCATGGCAGTTGATGCCTCTACTGTAGCGCTGACAATCCCTTTAGCCGGCCTACCATCAATTGGGTCTAAAATATGAGAATATCTTTCCCCATCTAGTTCAAAGTATCTCATATAATCCCCGGCAGTTCCCATGGATTTATCATCTAAATGATAAGTGGCAAATTGCCCTGATTCTCTTGGATTCATTATACCAATCACCCAGGGTTCATCACCCGGTTTATCACCTATGGTGGTCATATCTCCTCCCGCTCTAACAAGGGCGTGTTTGATGCCTTCCTCTTGAATTAACTCCAAAACCCCCTCCATGACATAACCCTTGGCAATTCCCGCAGTTTCAAGTTCCATTTCCTCCTCGGGAAGGAATACAGTTTCCTCTTCTGTATCCAACTCAATTTTGGTATAATCTACAAGCTCCTTAAGTTCTTCTATCTCTTCTTCAGTCGGTAACTCAAAATCAATTTCCGAGTCTTCATTACCACCATCACCGATTTTTTCATAAGTTCTGTCCGGATCAAATCCCCACCGGTTCATCAAAGGTGCTATAGTTATATCAAAATGCCCCTCGGTCTTTTCACCCCATTCTTTAGCTTCTTCAATAAGTTCAACGGTTTCAGGATTTACATCTACTTCACTTTCGCCAGCTTTTTCATTTATTTTCATGATATCGCTACCTTCTACATGTCTAGACAAAATTCCCTCCAGTCTCGCTATTTCATCAAAAGCAGCATCGATTAACTCCTCGCCCTTTTCAGTATCATCAGTATACAGTATAATCTGAATCTCCGTATCTAAATATTTCATGGTTGAATCACTAACTTCATGCAGTTCCTCATCATCATTGCATCCCACTAATAAGGCCATGCCAAGACTTATTGCAAGAATTACTGCAAGAGCCTTCAAAATTCTGGTATGTTTCATATAATCTCTCCTTTTCCATATACGTTACATTCTTTCTGCAGTGATAATTTAACTTAGCTGCTGATATATCAACAAGAAGAAAAGAGATATACCAAGCACCAATGCGATTATAAAAGAATCAAAATTCAGGTTTTTAATGTTTAAAAGGGTAGCATCTAGACCAAACATTTCCCATATACTTTTTGGTCGTCTGCTAAGCTTTTTACGGGACGTAACATGATGACTCACCCGGCCTACTTGAGAATATGCTTTTTCAAGCTCTTCCTCGTCATATATTAGTGAACCATCCGTAAATTCTTCAGAGGCTTGGCTCGCTGCAGTTTTCTCATAAGCACTGTCAATTCCTTCATCAAAGCTTTTAGTAGTTCTGGCCAAGTTTTTAGCTTTTTTGCCGCTTTCTTCATAAAAATCATCTATTCTTTCGTCCAAATCACTGGTTGATCTAGCCAGACCTTTAGCCCTTCTACCGCTTTCTTCATAAAAATCATCTATTTTTTCGTCCAAATCACTGGTTGATCTAGCCAGACCTTTAGCCCTTCTACCACTTTCTTCATAAAAATCATCTATTTTCCCATCTAATACCCCGGCTTTTTCCATGGCATCTTTAGCCTTTTCACCGCTTTTTGAATATGTTTCATCCAAGGCTTCATCGAGACGACTCACTTTTTTAGCAAGCTCTATAGATTGTCTGCTGGTGTGTTCAAAAAAGTCATTAATTGTAACATCAAATGTAGCACCAAGAGTTGTAGATACTTTTAAAAACCCACTAACTACAGGTCTATAAAGCACACTTTCAATACTCAGCCAGAAAGGAGGTTTCCACTTGACAAACTCAGTAGCAGTACCAAGTATATAAATACATACAGCAATCAATAATACAAGTACGACTTTCTGAAGGTCATAAGAATCCCAAAAATTAAGCCCTATCAATTGCGAGGAAATTGCCTCAGAACCAAATTGTGGAAAGGTTGTCATTGCAGGTACTATTATCTGCTCTAAAAAGTAATTAGGAAAACTTCCGATCCCTATTACCATAACTATGAAACAAGCCAGAACCACCTTTATAATTGGCGCTACAGATAGGTTTTTACGTCGATATTTTTCCGGTAAAGGTCCTAAGAATAAACCTCTAAACAGCTTGATAAAATATGCCACGGTAAATGCGCTGGTAATGGTAAAAATCGTCTCCGCTATGGATAGAGCAATACTATCATTCAAGCTATAGGCATCTACGATTGCATGATGCAGAACAACTTTGCTGGCATAGCCATTGAACAAAGGTATCCCGGCAATGCCGAAAGTAAAGATTAAAAAAGAGACCCCCAAAAAAGGCATTGGCTTAAACATACCTCTAACCTTTTCAATGTCTAGTAGATGTGTCTTAATGTATATAGCACCAACAACCAAAAACAGTCCAGCTTTGAAAACAGCATGATTGATCACATGCATCATAGCACCTGCAAATCCCACGGGACCTTCAAAACCTAAATAAATCGCCGCTCCCATACCCATTAATATATAGCCAATTTGGCTTACACTAGAATAGGCCAGAATTTTTTTCCCACTTGTCTGTAAAAATGCCATGAATGCTCCTAAAAACATGGTTATAATTCCGATCCAGATGATAACGAAGCCAAAACTAGTTATGGTACTAAATGCTGCTTCAGGGACCTCCGTAACATCGGAAGGAGCCAAAATGGTCATGGAAACTCTCCATATTCCGTAAACACCCGTTTTGATCATTAAGCCAGATAGCAAAGCACTAGCCGGGGTCGGCGCTACAGGGTGAGCTTTAGGAAGCCAAATATGAAGGGGTACCATACCAGCTTTGATCCCAAAACCAAAAATGAAAATCAGTAAAAGCAGGATGAAGTTTATCCCGGAATCTGCCACTTTTTCAAGCATTGGAGTTAGTTCATAAGAGCCAGTAGATGAATAAAGCAAAAATATCCCCATCAATATAGCTAAACCACCAAGGACAGCAAGGAAAATATACAAATTCCCCGCCCTCATAGCTTCATCATCTTCTTCATGGATTACTAAAACATAACTTGCAAAAGCCTTCAGCTCAAAAAACAAGAATAAACTAAACAGGTCTCCGGTTACAAAAACACCTAAAGTAGTACCCAAGGACATCATCCAGAAGAAGTAAAACCTGCTCCTGTTTTCTTCATGGCTTATATATTCAGTAGCATACAGGGTAGCCAAAAACCAGATCAAAGATACCAGGACTGCCAAAATAAAGCTGAACTGGTCTACCCTGAATAACAATCCTTCTCCTAAAAACCAGCCCAAGGATTTTTCTACAACACCTTCTCTTACCATGGGATAAAGGCTTAAAACCAAAGCCAAAGTTATGCCAGAAACGACACTGCAGAAAATATCCCTTATTTTTTCACTTTTTTTACCTATATATATCAATATGAAAGAGGCAATAATTGGGACCATTACTATCCAGATTGGCAGCATGGATTCAATTCTTTCCCCTTCCACAATCTGAAAAAGATCCATAACTCATCCTCCTTTTAAACCCCTCGTTAGTTACCGAAAATAAGAATGGTTGCATCTTCCAGGATACCCAGAGGAAGGGAAGGAAATAGTCCAAAAAATACAACCCCGAAAGCCAGGATAAACAAAGGCAATGTCATCTCCCATGGTACTTTTTCTACATGTAGGTCTTCTAGCTCTTCAGCCTCTTCCCCAAAAAAAGCATTGACAATTATTGGCAAGTAGTAAACTCCATTTAACATACTACTAACAAGTAAAATCAGTACAAAAAAAGGTCTCCCCGCTTCCAGGGCACCAAGGGCCAGATACCATTTACTGATAAAACCATTAGTACCAGGAATGCCGATCATTGCAATTCCACCTAAAGTAAAACATGCCATTGCAAAAGGAAGTTTAAATCCCATTCCTTTCAAATGAGAAATACTTCTAATCCCTGTTGAATAAATTATAACACCTGCAGTCAAAAATAACATTGACTTTATAAATGCATGATTCAATATATGAATTAGACCACCTTGAAATCCATCAAAGCTCATCAAAGAAATCCCGAGAAATACATATCCTATTTGAGCAACAGAAGAATAAGCAAGGAGCTTCTTAATATCATCCTGAACTATGGCAAACATAGAACCCAGGATTATCCCTATTGATGCCAGCCAGAGAATAATATCCATTATAGGGATGGCTTCTAAGAACTCCCTGGGAAAAACTTGATAGTACAGCCTTATCAAAATTACAGCATAGATCTTTATTACTAGCCCGCTAAGAACCGCACTAGAAGGCGAAGGGGCAGAACCATGTGCATCAGGCAACCATACGTGCATTGGAAATAAGGCCGATTTTACACCAAAGCCCACCAAGAATAAAGCCATTGCAGCTGTGATGGTACTAGGGTACACCTCAATAGCTTGATTCAATTCATTGGCTATGTAGCTCAAATTAAGATGACCTGTAACCATATAAAGCAATGCTATAGACATCAAGATCGAAGCCGATGCCATTACACTTAATATCAAGTACTTTAGACTCGCTTCAATGGTCTCCATCTTTTCCTTAACACAAATTACTGCAACAGCAGTCATTGTAGATATTTCTAGAAACACAAAAATATTAAATAAATCATTAGTCAATGCCAGTCCAACCATGGATGAAATTAAGAGCAAGTACAAAGTATAAAAGATTCCAAGGCTTCTTTCACTAAGCTCATGCTCTAAATCCTTGGTGGCATATAATAAAATAATAAAACCAACCCCCGTCAAAATCAGGGTCATATAAACCCCTAAGGGGTCAATATTTAGCTCTATACCCCAGGGTGCAGGCCACCCACCTATTTCATAAGTAAAAGCCCCTCTTGCTGCCAGTTGCCATCTTAACACCAGGCCAAAGATAAACATTCCCGCAATTGTCAATAGACTAACATATCCAGCGATTTTTGTGTTTTTTATGGAGATCGCCGGTACAAGATAGGATACAAGAAGTCCGGTTAATATTATAATTATTGGGATATGAAAAGGTATGCCCAAGAAGATCATCTCCTCAATTTAGAAATTTCATCAGTATCCAGGGTTCCATAATGTTCGAAAATCTTGATAATTAAACTCAATGCAAAGGCGGTTATACTAACTGCAATCACCAGTCCAGTAAGTATTAAGGCATGAGGCAATGGGTTGACATAGATTTCTTCTGCTCCAGGTGTAACAATAGGAGCCTCCCCTCCCGACACATAACCTATTGAAACTAAAAGTAAAAAGACAGATGTTTCCATGATATTCAACCCTATGATCTTTTTGATCAAATTTGGATGAGTAAGCATGGTAAATGCACCGATCAAAAATAAAAGCATGGCAAACATATAGTAATAATTATTAATTAGACTGTCTATTATGTCCAAATCAATCACCCTTTGTCAACGTGTAAAATATGACTATTATACTCAAAGCAACCATAAAACCTATCCCCATTTTAAAGTAAGGGGCCAAAAATTCAACCAGTGAAATTGGAAATATAACTGCCAAGAAAGTCAATGCTATCCCAAAGCTGATCACACCAGTAATAGCATACAATAGATACTGCTTATTTTCCAAGTAATAGGCGACCTTTTTAAACCAGGGCATTCTATCTATTTCGGGATTGTCCGCATAGGCAAGACGAAAAAGTATGAAGCCGGCAGCAACCACAACTCCTCCTGCAAATCCTCCACCTGGAGATACATCACCATAAAATATTATATAAAAGCCGTATATGATTATAAATGGGATCAGCACCCTGCTGACTATATTTAAGATTTGGTCTTGCATCTACTCTTCCTCCTCTTCTTCATCACCCATCAACACGGCCATAATTGCAGTCATGGAAGTAAATAGCACCGTCAATTCGCCAAAGGTATCTAGGGCTCTATATTCCACCAACACCCCTGCTACGGTGTTTTGATTATTAGTTTCTTCATACCCCTTATATACATACCTGTCTTTAACTTCATTATTTATAGGGTTTTCCTCATGACCGAACTCAGGCATCTCGGCAACCATAATTGAAAAACTTAAAGCTATCAAAATCAAAATTGCCAGGGCAGCAAGTCGCTTCATCTGTCTTCGTACCTCCTTGTTTTGCTAATGGTAACTATAAACAGCAAGGTTGTAACTCCTGCACCTATGGCTGCTTCAGTAACAGCTACATCAGGGGCTTGAAGCTGTTCCCAGGTAATAGCCATAACCAGACTATAAGCTCCAAATATAATCACAGCGCTCAAAAGGTCCTTGGTCTTTTCAACTGCTAGGGCACAGACTACCAAAAAGACGAGTAAAAGAATATTCAGAATATGAAGCAGCATTATTTACTCCCCCTTACAGTGATCTATTACTTCGGTTTCTTCTGTACATTTTATATCCGTTTTATAAGCCGCCTTTGCTATTATATGGGCAGTAGTAGGATTGGTTATCCATATGAAAAGAATAATAAAAAAGATCTTTGCTGAAGCAACAGTAAAGGGTTGAGCAAGGATTAGGGCAAACAACACCAACCCTGCACCCAGGGTGTCACACTTAGTAGTAGCGTGCATCCTGCTGTACACATCTGGAAATCTGATTAAACCGATCACCCCTACAGTAAAAAAGAATATACCCAAAATCAACAGCGCTATGACAATAAAATCAATTATAACGCCCATAAATAAACCCCCTATTAGTTAACCTGATATGCAAACTTAAAGCACAGCCTATAAATATCCTAAGTTCAAGATTATACTTTTATATTGATCCCTTCTCAATATACTTGGCAACCCCGATCATGGCAATAAAGCTAATCAAAGCATATACCAGAGCCACATCTAGAAAAAACTCCTTTTCATGTATAAAAGAGACAAAAGCTATAATAGAGACTGTTTTAGTGGATATGACAGTAATAGCTACAACCCTATCAGCTGATGTCGGCCCAACATACGCCCTATAGAGGGCAACAAAGGATAAAATGACCAAAATTATTCCTGTTACAATAAAAACACTAATTATCATCTTCTTCAGCCTCCATTTCCTTCAGCCTATCACACAAATACCAGCCCATAGGCCCCTCGGCGTGTTCCTTAGTAAGCCCATGTACAACATAATCACAGCCATCTATATCAATGGTCAATGTCCCAGGGGTAAGGGTAATTGAGTTTCCAAGAATAACTCTGGTTGTTTCCTTTTTTACATTCATCCTAAATTTTACTATCGCAGGTTTTATATTCATATTAGGACTCAAAACAAGCTTGGCCACTTCAATATTAGCCTTGATTATTTCCTTAATAAGAATTCCAACATATGTCAATACTCTTAACAAATTTTTAGGATTCAGGGGAAATCTTAATTCCTTGGTCAAAACAAATTCTCTAAACAAATATACTATAACTCCACTAGAAGCCAAGCCCAAGAAAAATCCCCCTAAGGTTATACCTTCCACAATCAAAGTCCAAAAAATCAATAATAAAATGCTCATGACTACTAGAGAGACATAGTATGACCTAGTTTTACTCTTGGACATGTTATTCATTTACCATTTCCCCTTTAAAATTCATAATATCTTAAACTTTACTTATTGACTCTACCGTATAGTGTACTCCTTGAATGTAGAAAACTCAAGTAAAAATTAAGATTTATTTCTCCTGTATTCTCCACTTTTGCCTCCCGTTTTTTTATATAATTTGATTTCCTTGATTATGATATCTTTATCTACACTTTTACACATATCATATATTGTAAGAGCAGCAGTGCTGACCGCATTCAATGCTTCCATTTCAACGCCTGTCTTGCCAGTAGTTGTTACAGTTGCTTCTATGTAAATCCTACAATTATTTTCTTCAATTTTAAATTCCAAATCTACTCCTGTAAGCATTAAAACATGGCACATGGGGATTATCTCTGATGTTTTTTTTGCCCCCATTATCCCGGCAGTTTGAGCCACATTTAAAACATCACCTTTTTTCAACTGACCTGCCTTTATCATTTCAATAGTATCCTGGTGCAAATATACATAACCACCTGCTATTGCTTCCCTTTTGGTATCACCTTTTTCACCTACATCCACCATTCTGGGTCTACCGGATTCATTTATATGAGTAAATTTTTTATCCGTCATTTTAACACCCCTCCAAAAACTGAGTGCGAAAGCGGGGCCTTCCCTCTTTCGCACTCTACTAGTTCAATAACTATCCATTTTTTATAATGCCTTTGAAGGCCAATCCAAAGTATCAGTAATGCAATCTCTTGGACATTCATCCTTGCATTGACCACAATTGGTGCATTTATGGCTGTCAATATAAGCAAGGTTATTTTCTACTGTTATAGCTTCTTCCGGACAGTTTTTAGCACATTTTTTACATCCTATGCACCCAACCTTACAAACCTTTCTAGCAATCTTTCCTTTATCCTGGTTGTTACAGCGTACATGAAACTTGGTTTTCTTGTTGATCATCCTGATAACATCTTTGGGACAGACATTCACACACCTGTTGCAACCTGTGCACTTTTCCGGGTTTACAATAGGGATACCGTTATCTCCCATTTCAATGGCTCCGAAAAGGCATTCCTCCTTACAGGTCCCTAGCCCCAAACAACCATAATCACATGCTTTAAAACCATTTGCGTACATCATAGCTGCCCGGCAATCCTCTATTCCATGGTAGATGAACTGTTCTTCACAATATTCTCTACCTCCCATGCACAATACTTCTGCCACATATTCTTCCTCGGATTTTGCAGCCGAAACCCCAAGGAGATCGGCTATCTGGCCAGCTAACTCATCTCCACCGGGAGCACAATCAGTAATCCCGGCATCACCACTCACAAGTTCTTCTGCAAATTTGTTACAACCGGGATAACCACAAGCACCGCAGTTAGCACTTGGTAGCATATCAGCAATTGCCTCTACTTTTGGATCCTTTTCCACATAGAATATCTGTGAAGCCACTGCAAGAATTATCCCGAAAACCAGGCCAATACCTCCTAGGCTGACTATCGCCGAAACCATCTTCCTTCACCTCCCTTATCTTTAAACAACTCTTTATACAACTCCTTCAAATCCTAAAAAGGCAACAGAAATTACTCCAGCTACAATAAAGGCAACGGAAACACCCTTAAACAAGTCGTTCATTTTGACTAGGTCTAGCTTTTCCCTTACTCCAGCAATCATTACAATCGCTATGGTAAATCCAATGGCACCACCTATAGCATGCACAGCGGATTCAAGTAAGTTATATCCTTCTGTGATGTTCAATAGAGCAAGCCCCATAATGGCGCAGTTAGTAGTGATTAGTGGCAAAAATATCCCTAAAGCCTGATGAAGCGATGGGCTTATTTTCTCCACTGCCATCTCAGTAAATTGAACAAGTGAAGCTTTAACGACAATAAAAGCAACCGTTTGGAGGTACGTAATTTCATACGGTACCAATATATAATGATGAACCAACCAGGTTATTACTGCCGTCAGAGTCATTACAAAGGTGACCGCCATTCCCATTCCAATAGACGTGTCCACTTTTTTGGAAACACCCATAAAAGGGCATATACCTAAAAACTGAATCAAAACCAGGTTGTTAACAAAGATTACACCAAAGAATATAGGTAGTAGATCTCCCATTTAATCCTGCCTCCCTTCAAATCTTGATTTCTTTTACTAAGCTTCCATTCTCTTATAAACCGCGTTCATCAAGGCTACCAAAATTCCAAGACCAAAGAATGCACCCGCCGGGGATACAAAAATCTGCATCTCTTGGAACTGAGCTCCAAAAGCTCCAAAGATCTCATGCATAATCGGATAACCAAAAATTTCACCCGCACCTAGTACTTCTCTAAATATCCCAAGCATGACCAGCGCCACGGTAAAACCTACACCCATTGCAAGGGCATCTAATATTGACGAAGGTAATGAATTCCTTGAGGCAAAGGCTTCAGCTCTTCCCATGATCAAGCAGTTAACAACAATCAATGGAATAAATATCCCCAATTCAGCATGTAAATCTGGGATATATGCTGCTAAGAACATATCTACTAAAGTAACAAAGGTAGCAATTATTACAATATAACTTGGGATCCTAACTTTAGCAGGAACAAGGTTTTTTATAAGAGAAACCACCGTGTTTGAGCCAAGCAAAACCGCAGTTGTTGCAAGGCCCATGCCAAGGGAGTTAGCAGCAGTAATGGTAACTGCAAGGACCGGGCACAGCCCCAAACCCTGGCGAAAAACGGCATTATCTTTTAGGATTCCATTAGAAATTGTTTGTGATACGCTCATCTTTTCACCTCCAACTAAACTTTTCATCTATTATCCATTTAACATAGAACCTAAACATGAGCCCGAGACTTTAATTATTCTACTTCATCCACCAGGGCATTTATAACCGCTTCCTTAATACCTTCACTTGATGCCGTAGCACCACCAACCGCATCAACTTCCATTGACTGAGCTTCAATGATCCTATCAGCCGTTTCAGGCCAAGCATCTTCCCAGTATTCAGGTGTGTCTTCATTTTCTATTTCTTCAATATCAACTATTTCGCCACCTTCTACTGTCACTTCTAGCACTGTATCTCCACCGAATCCTTCTCCTACCCCTTCATAGGTTCCATCTGGAACTTCAGTCACGTCAACATCAGAAATGGGTTCTTCAAAGCCAAGATAATCATAAGCAAGGACAGATCTACCGGTTTCAGCGCCAGAGATAGCAGCCATTACACTTACCGTAGAGCCACTGATCACGTCAACCTCCCCGGATACTGAGGTTTCCAAATCAATACCTACAAATTCTTCTCTAAATTCTTCTCTTTCAATTACATCTCCAAGTCCAGGAGTTTCCTCATGGGAAAGGATTTCAATCCCTTTTATCGTTCCTTCCTCATCTGTACCCACCATCATATCAATATCGCCGCCATAACCACCGGTAGTTACAGTAGTAGCAACACCAAGTTTTTCTTCACCTTTCATAGCCAGATAAAATTCTTTCCCGTCTATTTCTTCTATTTCAACTGAATCAGCTTCGGGGAAGAAATCTAACAAAGACGACTCAATTTCTGCCATCTGCTGCTCTTCTATCACAGGAGCAGTTACGCCATCAGCCACGGTTAAGACTCCTGCAGAAATCATGGCTATGATCATCAAAGTAACTCCTAGCTTTAAAATCTCACCGATTTTCATCTCTCAGACACCTCCCCGTAAATTCTGGGCCTGGTGTAACTATTTATAAATGGTACCAAAGCATTCATAATCAAAATGGCATAAGTTACACCTTCTGGTGCCGCACCGTAATATCTCATCAGTCCGGTCAAAATTCCACATCCAAGCCCGAAAATAACCTTTCCGGACCTAGTAAATGGAGAAGTAACCATGCAGGTCGCCATGAAAAACGCTGCAAAAACGGCGCCACCACTTAACAAGTGAAATACAGGATCTTCCCCTGCTATAGGGGCTAAAGCTGCCATGGAGGCCAAATAACTAACAGGGACTACCCAGTCTACATGCCCCCTGGCGATAAGAAATATACCACCTATTAAAATTGCAAGAACTGAAGTTTCGCCAAGGCACCCACTTACATTACCCATAAATAACTCTGTATAGGTGGCGTCAGCACCACCTAGGGGCGTTGCTGCAGTCATTACATCATGGGTTCCCACAGGCTTTGACCATGCTGTCATAAATACAGGCCAGGAAACAAATAATATTGCCCTTCCAACTAAAGCAGGGTTGAATGTATTGTTTCCTATCCCACCAAAAAATAATTTACCTATTGCAATAGCAATAAAGGATCCTATTGCAACAACCCACCAAGGTGAATACGGTGGTAAAATCAGGGCTACCAAAATACCCGTAACCGCAGCGCTCCAATCGCCTTTTAAGGAATTAAACGACAATGACTTTCTCAACAACACTGACTCTGTAACCATCGCTGATAACATACCAATAATTACTATAGCCAGCCCCCACCAACCGAAAAAGATCACACCTGCAATAGTTGGAGGAATTAAAGCGATCACAACGTCACGCATTATGGTGTCTGTGCTTTCCTGGGTTAGCAAGTGGGGTGATGAGGATACTACAAACTTGTCTTCCATTATGCTCCCTCCTTTTCATTAACATCTTTATCTAAAACTTACTTTTGTTCCTCCCGGCGCCTTGCCATGATTTGATTTTTGGCGAGTCTGATGTGATGCAGTAATAGCCGCCTGGCTGGGCAGATAAAAGTACAGCACCCACATTCAATACAATCCAGGGCATTATAATCTTCTGCCTCTTCATACATTTCATTCTCGTTGAATTCAGCAATTTTGTTAGGCAACAGTGAGATGGGACAACCATCGACACATCTTCCACAACTGATACAGGGTTTTTCTTCGTGAAGCTGCACCTCTTTGTCAGTCAACAACAATATCCCTGAAGTCCCTTTTATCAAAGGAAAGTGCGCAGTTGGCTGACTCATTCCCATCATAGGTCCACCCATTATGACTTTGCGTGTATCATCAGTTATCCCTCCACACTGGGCTATGAGCTCTGAAGCCAGAGTACCTACTTTTGCAAGTAAATTTTTAGGTTCTTTTACACCACTTCCTGTGACAGTTACTATCCTTTCACATAAAGGCATACCTTCCCTTATGGCTTTAGTTATTGCCACCGCCGTTCCTGTATTACTGACAATACAACCGACATCCATTGGGAGTCCACCGGAAGGAACTTCCCTATCTGTGATGGTTTTGATCAATTGTTTTTCAGCACCTTGAGGATATTTAACCTCAAGCTTGGCAACTTCAATTCTGTCATCGTCTTTAACAAGTTCGTTGATTTTTTCAATGGCATCGGGCTTATTTGCTTCTATCCCCACATAAGCCTTATTACAGTTCACTGTCTTCAGAATAGCTCTTGTACCATAAATTATCTCTTCTGGTTGTTCTACCATGGTCCTGTGATCAGATGTTAGGAATGGCTCACATTCAGCTCCATTGATTATTATTGTATCAATGGGCTTATCCTCAGGAGGAGAGAGTTTAACATGAGTTGGAAAAGTAGCTCCACCCATTCCTACAATACCAGCTTCTTTAATGATGTTTTTTAGATCATCACTAGATAGATCTTCGAGTTCACCTTTTCCCTTGACATCAGGGTGCAGTTCTTCCTTGCCATCGTTTTCAATAATGATGGTCGGGGTATCAGTGCCCAATGGATGGGTATAGTCTGTGATTTCAATAACTTTTCCAGACACACTTGAGTGTATAGGAGCTGATACAAAACCCTGACCTTCCCCGATTTTTTGCCCTACTTTCACCTCTTCATCCTTTTCGACCAAGGGCTCACATGGGGCGCCAATGTGCTGCTGTAGTGGAATATAAACTTTTTCCGGAGCTTCTGCTTTTTCTGTTGGTTTTTCAGCAGTTATCTTGTAATGACCGGGATCGATTCCACCCTTAAAACTTTGTGGTTCAATAACCATTTATTATTTCACCCCTTTTCTATAAATATTTAGATGATGCTAGTTAAAGCCTTTTAAAAATCACCTACCTTATAAAATTTAATACCTATTGTTAAAAGATAAACAAGTGAAAATAAAAATTTACATCTTTGGCTCTGCCGAGGCATCGGCACCCCTACAGCACGAATCACAACCCGTATCCAAACAGAGCCGGAACTAAATTTGACAAAAAAATTTTGCCTTATAAATTAGTTATTATAACGACAATTTTTCTACTTCTATAATAAATCTACAAATCCTGCCTTTTTATTGATTTTTATTTAATCAAACTTAAAATTTGTTTTTACTTTTTTTAAATAATTTCTTACAGGAGAAACTAAGAAAAAAGAACCACAGCAAACAAGGGCTCTATCTTTATCCTTATTCCTTGCAGATCGAATATATTCCAAAGCCTTTTCTGTCGCCATCTGAATCTCTTCCTCAACTCTGATATAATCTTCGGAAATAAATTCAAGGGCATCCTTTAGTAATTTATTAGGTTCTTTGGCCCTGGGATTATCAGGTGTAGTAAGGATAACTTCTGTAGCCAATGGAAGAACTTCAGACAACATCTTTCTTACTTCTTTGTCCTCAAGAACCCCTAGTAATATTATTATATCTTTATCCTCAGTAAAATTCCTTCGTATTTCTTTGCTTAAACTTCTAATTCCTTCCAGGTTATGAGAAGCATCTAATAAAATCAGAGGATCATCATTGAATATTTCCATTCTGCCAGGGCAGCTAGCTTTTTTTAGTCCCCTTTTTATTGATTTCATAGTGATTTCATAGTCTAGCTCTGATAACACTTCCATTACAGCCACAGCAAGAGAGGCATTCTTCAGTTGATGATACCCCAATAAAGATATTTCCAGGGAATTAATTTTATTACCCCTTAGACCAATATAATCAAAAAACTGTCCTTTCAGGTTTGAATCATAAAACTCAAACCAAAAGTCAGTATCCATCTTATATACAGGCGAATCCAGCTCTGCGGCTTTTCTTTCTACTACTTTAAGAGCATCATCCTCTTCAATGGTGGTAACTACAGGGACACCAGGTTTGATCACCCCAGCCTTCTCCATTGCTATTTCCTCTACGGTTTCACCCAAAACATCAGTATGTTCTAAAGCTATATTTGTAATTACAGAAACTTCAGGTACGATCAAATTGGTGGCATCCAACCTGCCTCCAAGACCCACTTCTAAAATCACGATGTCTGTATTCTTCCTGGCAAAGTAAAGAAAAGCTATGGCAGTAACTATTTCAAACTGGGTAGGATGACCATATATACTATGCAATCTTTCATCCAAAGCTATAGGTTTTACTTCCTGGATGAGGCTTTCTAATTCATCATCTTCAATATTTTCACCATTGATATTGATTCTTTCATTGAAAGTTTCCATAAAAGGAGAAGTAAACAAACCTACTTTAAACCCAGCCTCTTTCAATATTTCAGCTAAATATGCAGATGTTGAACCTTTACCGTTTGTACCTGCTACATGGACATAGTTAACTTTATCCTGGGGATTGTCCAATCTTTCCATAATATGACTTATCCTGGACAAACCAGGTTTTTGACCAAATTTGCCCAGGCTGAAAATCCATTCCACTCCTCTTCCATATTTTACTGCCATGGATATACCTCCCTATATCTCCGATGGTTATTTCATCGCATTCAAAGAATCCAACCTCTGTTTTACTTTCTCTAAACGTTCTTTGTAATCCTTTTCTTTTTCCCGCTCTTTAAAAACCACATCCTCAGGAGCTTTATTTATAAAATTCTCATTAGATAATTTCTTTTCTACCCTTTCCACTTCCTGCCAAAGGTCATCATATTGTTTCTTCAATCTCTCTAATTCTTCATCTATATTAACAAGTCCTTCTAAAGGCATTATTATTTCTGCTCCCCTAACCACAGCGGTAAGAGCTTTTTGGGGCTTTGAATCCATTTCCTTTAACACATCTACCGGTTCAGCCCCGGCTAGGGTTTCAAGATATACCGATTCTTCTAGGAAATTTTTATAGTCATTTCCCTTTGGTGCAAGAACAGTTATTGGAGATGTTTTGGCAGGAGCTAGATTAAGCTCTCTTCTCAAATTTCTAGTAGCCCGCACAGCTTCCATAAGCTGTTCCATCTTTTCTTTTGAATGATCATTTTCAAATTCAGGCTCTCTTATAGGCCACGAACTTATCATAATACTGTCACCTTTAAGAGGCAGTTTTTGCCATATCTCTTCAGTTATAAATGGCATGAAAGGATGTAGTAATCTCAATTGCTCATCCAAAACCTTAACGAGAACATTTTGTGTAAGGAGTTTTTCCTCATAATCATCACTGTTTAGCTTGATTTTTGCCATTTCAATGTACCAGTCACAAAACTGAGTCCAAATAAATTCATACAATTCCTGGGCTGCTTCTCCCAATTCAAATTTATCTATAAGCCGGGTAACTTTTTCAGTAACTTCACTGGTTTGATTTAAAATCCACCTGTCGGCCAGGGTAAGATTACCGTCCTCAGGGTTTACTTCTCTTTTCTCGTATCCTCCTAAGTTCATAAACACAAAACGAGAAGCATTCCAGATCTTATTGGCAAAATTTCTACTAGCTTCTACTCTATCATAAGAAAACCTTAAGTCATTCCCCGGTGTATTACCAGTAACCAAGGTGAACCTTAGGGTATCTGCCCCATATTCCTCAATTACGTCAAGGGGATCAATGCCATTGCCTAGAGATTTACTCATCTTTCTACCATAAGCATCCCTGACCAGACCATGAATCAAAACCTTCCTGAAGGGGACCTCCCCCATAAATTCCAAGCCGGAAAAAATCATCCTCGCTACCCAGAAAAATATTATATCATAGCCAGTGACAAGGACATCTGTAGGATAAAATTTTTCCAAATCAGCAGTTTTTTCTGGCCAACCCATGGTAGAAAAAGGCCATAAAGCAGAGCTAAACCAGGTATCCAAAACATCAGGATCTTGTTCTAGGTTATTACTTTTACATTCAGGACAATTGACGGGTTCGTCCCTTGATACTATAGTATTCCCACACTCACAGTACCAGGCTGGAATTCTATGACCCCACCACAGCTGCCTTGAAATACACCAATCCCTAATATTTTCCATCCAATTCAGGTAAGTTTTCTTAAATCTTTCAGGAATGAATTTTGTCTCACCCATCTCTACAACCTGGATTGCGGGTTCAGCCAGAGGCTTCATCTTAACAAACCACTGGGTGCTTTGAAGGGGTTCTACTATAGTATCGCATCTCTGGCAGTGGCCTACTGAATGATTATAGTCTTCTAAATCAGCTATATACCCCTGTCCTCTAAGGTCCTCTTTCAACTTTTTCCTACATTCAAATCTATCCAAACCGGCATAATCCCCCGCCTTTTCCGTCATGGTTCCGTCCTTTGAGATAACGTCCACATTCTCTAAATCATGTCTTTTTCCCATATCAAAGTCGTTTGGATCATGGGAAGGCGTAACTTTGACCGCTCCAGAGCCAAATTCGGGATCAACATACTCATCAAATACTATTGGAATTTCCCTGCCGACAATGGGCAGTTTAACCTTTTTCCCTTCTAAATCCTTGTAACGTTCATCTGTTGGGTTAACGGCAACACCTGTGTCTCCCAACATGGTTTCCACCCTGGTGGTTGATACTACAATATCTCCACTGCCATCGGTTAAAGGATATTTTATATGGGTCAAGTCACCCTTCTCTTCCGAATGTTCAACCTCTATATCCGAAAGGGCTGTCTGACAGCTAGGACACCAGTTTATTATATAACTACCCTGGTATATCAATCCCTTTTCATACAAGGAAACAAAAACTTCCTTAACAGCATTATTACATCCCTCGTCCATGGTAAATCTTTCTCGGGACCAGTCACAGGAAACTCCCAGTTTTTGAAGTTGTCCCCTTATTCTTTCATTATATTCTTCTTTCCAATCCCATACTTTTTCCAAAAACTTTTCTCGCCCTAGATCATATTTACTTATCCCTTCTTCGGCCAGGTGAGCTTCCACCACAGTTTGTGTAGCTATCCCCGCATGGTCTGTCCCAGGCATCCACAGGGTATCATAATCATTCATTCTTTTGTATCTAGTCAAAACATCCTGCAAAGTATTATCTAAAGCATGACCCATATGTAATGAGCCCGTTACATTTGGCGGAGGAATAACCAGAGAAAACTTTTCTCTTTCATCACCTTTTGCTTCAAAATATCCTTCTTGCGTCCATTTTTCATACCATTTAGATTCCACCTCATGTGGGTTATAAACTTTGGAAAGTTCTACAGCCATAAGATTTCACTCCTTTTGCCTGGATATTATACAACATTTATTATACAACAAAAAAGCCTTCAAAATATACTACCTAATTCATTCAATGTCAAGATTTCACCGTGAAGTTGCAGGTTTAAAAATTTTGCTTTAAATCTTCAAGATTATCATATAGAGAGGTTTTTGGAAGGGAGTTAAGAAAAATTTTCCCATAATTTTTAGTATAAATTCTGGAGTCAAACACGGCGAATATACCGTGATCATTACGATGACGGATTAATCTTCCAAATCCCTGTTTTAACTTCAATACAGCTTCCGGCAAAGACAAGGACCAAAAACTATTCTTCCCCTGCTTATCCAAATGCCTTCTTCTTGCTTTTATAAGGGGTTCATCAGGAACGGAAAATGGCAATTTATCCATAACTAGAAGACTTAAAGCTTCCCCTTTCACGTCTATCCCTTCTCTAAAGCTATCCGTGGCAAATAAAACCGAATGGGTATCATGTTGAAATATTTCTAAAAGTTCTCTTTTGCTTTTTTCCCCTTGTTTTAGGAGCCTATAATCCAGTTTATCCATCAACTCATTATAGGCGTATTCCATCATCCTGTAGCTTGTAAATAAAATCAATCCCCTGCCATCGTTAGCCTCTATTAACTTATGCAAATTTTCCACCAAATAACCTTCATAGCCATCCTCACCAGGTTGGGGAAGAGTTTTAGGGATATAGATTGCACTTTGCTGATTATAATCAAAAGGAGAATCAATGATACATGTTTTACAATCCGACAATCCCAATTTCTTTTGTAAATAATCAAACTGCCCTGCTACTGTAAGGGTAGCAGAAGTTAGAATACAAGCATTAATTTCCTCAAACAAGTATTCATTAAGATGCCACGATACATCTATAGGATTAGCATGCATTACATGATTGTTATTTTTATGATTGATTTCCACCCATGAAACGTAGTCGGAGTTAGTAGTATCTAGGATGAAATCTAGGTTTTGTTGAATGTTTCTAAATGAATTTGCCAGGCTTTCTATTTTGTCGGGATTTACACTTTCCCGGTTGATAAACCCCTCGGCATGATGAGACACCTGCTTTAATTTTTTTAGCAGATTTGAAAATCCTTGAGGAGGGTTCTCATCCAAAAGGTAACTTTTCCCTGAGCTTTCACCTAGTTTATCGAATAATTTATGGCTGGTTCTTTCTAGCTTCTGACATAGTTCTAGATCGAAGTCAGGCTCTTGGTTTAACTGCCTTTTCAGTTCATTAATCCAAAATAAAATTATACTTTTCTTAACCTGGGCTCCCAGTGCAAATAAAGCCCTTTCCTCAACATGATGAGCTTCATCCAAAATGACAAAATCATACTCTGGCAAAATTCCTGCAGCACCTGAAGAATCTGCTTTTAGTTTGAGGTCACTAAAATAAAGGTGATGATTGGTTATCACAATATGTGCATTAGCTGCTTCTTGTTTTTGTTTGTTCACAAAACATTCTTTATGATTTGGGCACTTGTATCCAAGACAACTTTCACTGCTTGATAGGATTTCATGCCAGGTGGCAAATGAAATCTTTCCTTCAATTTCCTGCCATTCCCCTTTCCTGGTGGTGGAAATCCACTCCTTCAAATAACTTGTTTCCACGGTATCCACCAGAGTATCATCAAAGTACTTATCGTAGTACTTATCAAGGCACAAAAAATTATTTCTCCCCTTAACAAGGGCAGCTTTAATTTCACACTTCCACAGTTTGTTCAATAATGGTATTTCCTTATTAATAAGCTGTTCTTGTAGGGCAATTGTTGCCGTCGACACAACTATAGGATTTTCAGCCTCCAAAGCATATTTTATTGCAGGAAACAAATAGGCCAAAGATTTTCCCGTCCCTGTACCTGCTTCAATCATCAAGTGAACATTCTGGGCAAAAGATTCTTCCACATACTCCATCATTCTTTTTTGAGCATCTCTAAACTCATAATCAGGGAGAACTTTTTTTAAACCCCATTGAAAATCATCTCGTGCCGCCTCATCAAGATTTTTCTCCATCTAACATCCTCTCCTCAAGAAAATCCTCCATTATCTCTAGTAATTCATCTCTACCTTCCTTGGTTTCACTAGAAAAAGGTAAAATAAGTTCGTCTTCCGTAAAGTTTAATCTTGCTCTCATTTCCTTGAACTGTTTATGCCTGTCTTTTTTCTTTAGTTTATCCACCTTGGTCGCTATAACCAGGACAGGGATTTCGTTGTATAGTAAAAAATCTAGCATTTGAATGTCTTTATCGGTAGGACCCACTTTAGCATCAACTAATAAAATACATAGAACCAAATTAATCCTATTTGCCAGGTAGCCTTCGATTAGTTTTTTCCAATTTGCTTTCATCTGTTTGGATACTTTAGCAAATCCGTATCCCGGAAGATCCACAAAGTAAAAACTATCATTTACCAGATAAAAGTTGATCGACCTGGTTTTACCTGGCTTTTTACTGATACCTGAAAGCTTTTTTCTACCAGTCAAAGTGTTTATAACTGAAGATTTGCCAACATTAGACCTGCCCATAATAGAAATTTCGGGCAGGTCAGGCTCAGGTAGCTCATTTACCCTTTGAGCTTTGTTTATGAACTCAACTTTCTTTATCTCCATCTTTAGCCTCCCTAGATCTCTATATCCTATTTTCAATATAATAACCTAAAAACCTTTTTTTATCAATATAGACATCCAAGAAAGCATCCAGGGAAGCGTTAAAATCAGATGTTTAACGATATTTTTGTCTCTTTATTCATGTTTTTATCATCTTTCAAAATAATATGTTTCATAGCCTCCTCCACTGTGGTCACTGGAACTATTTCAATATTTTCATACCCTTGAAAAACCCTCTGATGATTTTCAAAGGGTATTATAATTCTTTTTACACCAGCTGAAACAGCAGCCTCAATTTTGGCTTTTACTCCTCCAACAGGCTTTACAAATCCCCTTAAAGATACTTCGCCTGTCATCGCAACTTTGTTATCAACAGGCTCCTTAACCACTGAAGAATAAACCGCTGCAGCGATAGCAAGTCCTGCTGAGGGACCATCAACCGGCATGCCCCCGGGAAAGTTCAAATATATATCGTAGTTATCAGGATGAACTTTCATATGTTTTCTGAAATAACTCATTACATTTTCCACAGAGCTTTTGGCCATGCTCTTTCTTTTTACACTTCTGCTGCTATTCTTCAACTCCTCTTCCTCTATCAAACCATTGATATTTATTTTACCTTTACTATTTTCTGACAAAAAGGAAACAGCTTCGACTTCTAAAAGCCTACCACTATTTGCACCATAAACGGCCAAAGCATTTGATTTCCCCACCTGGGGAAGATCAGATAAAAATGTCGGTTTTTGCGTACTGATCTGACTGGTATTAATCACCCATTCAATATCCTCTAGATTGATCACATCACGCATCTCTTCCCTGGCCAGTCCCACAGCAGTCTGAACCACATTCACGGCATCTCTACCATTATTTGCATAATTCGACAAATATTCCAGAGCTTTTTCTTCTATGTCATAACCAACTTTTTCGCAGGTATTTTTACATATTTTTTTAATACTTTCTGAGGAGAGATCTTTAAAAAAAATCTCCACACATCTACTCCTAATAGCCGAAGGTATTTCATCAGAGCTTTTAGTGGTGGCTCCTATCAACCTGAAATCAGCAGGATAACCCTTCTGAAATATTTCATGTATATGTACAGGACACTTAGAATCTTCACTGCTATAATATGCACTTTCTAAATATACTTTTCTATCTTCAAGGACTTTCAACAAGCGATTCATTTGGAGAGGATGCAGTTCGCCGATTTCATCAAGAAACAAGATCCCTCCGTGGGCTTTGGTTACTGCACCGGGCTTAGGTTGAGGTATCCCTGCAATTCCCATTGCACCTGCACCCTGATAAATTGGATCATGGACAGAGCCAAGGAGTGGGTCCGCAATCCCTCTCTCATCAAACCTGGCCGTTGTAGCATCTAGCTCTATGAACTTGGCGTTTTGTCTAAAGGGAGAATCGGGATTCTTTTTGGCCTCTTCTAGGATAAGTCTTGCAGCAGCTGTCTTGCCTGTGCCTGGAGAACCGTAAATCAATACATGCTGGGGATTACTTCCACATAATGCAGCTCTTAAACTTTTCAAACCCTCCCTTTGCCCGATTATTTCTGTGAAATTTTTTGGCCTTGTCCTTTCAGAAAGTGGCTTTGTTAAAGAAACTTCCTTCAACTTTCTAAGTTTATCCATTTGCTTTTTAGATTCTTTCTCTATTGTTACTTTATTGTTCTTTTGATTTTTTAATTGATTCCAAAAATACAGGCCTATAATTACGGCGAAAAAAAATTGCACCAACCCAATAACAACCCATAAACTGGTCAAAATAGGGCCCCCTTTTCTTTTATATATAACTAAATTCCCATGTTTTGAGCTACTGTTTTATTTTCTTACTAACTCCCCATGTTTTGACTTTCAGGCCACAACTAGTAATGAAAATAACCTGATTTATTTTATTGCTGCAGTATATGGAGATAACTTTAAGTTTTTATTATTAATACATTACATCTAGGCAGGTAAGGTACACAAAGTTTAACAAGTAAACCTACCTTAGGAATTTTCTCTTAAATTGCTTGCTAAATACCATAAGCGAACTTTTGATTTGGACGATTTTGCAAATCTTTGTGAGCGTTGGTATTTAGCAAGCAATGTATCAATAAAATCCAAGTGTTTACGATTAAACTTTGTGTACCCCCGATTCTTAGATGTATTAATAAAAACTTTTAATATCGACATATACTGCAAGCAATAAAATTTAAGGTTATTTTCTTACGAATTATTATCCCTGTTTTAACCAGTTTTTATGCCATAAAAAAGCTCCCGACCTTAATTAAACTAAGACCGGGAGCTTTCTACTATCCAAAGTTAAGCTGTCTCATTATTTCTGTTTTGCTTTCTTACCAGCATGGGTTCATCTCCATTTTCTACCACTTCTTTGGTTATAATGCACTTATCTAAATCATCATCAGAAGGTGTTTCGTACATTATGTCATTCAGGATCTCTTCGATGATTGCCCTCAATCCTCTAGCACCAGTTTTTCTATTTATTGCTTCCCTGGCAATGGCCCTAAGAGCATCTTCTTGGATTTCCAAAGTGACTCCATCAACTTCAAACAACTTTTGATATTGCTTGACCAGAGCATTTTTCGGTTCAGTTAGAATTTTTACCAAAGCATCTTCATCCAAGGAGTGAAGTGATGAAATAACTGGAATTCTACCGATGAACTCCGGGATTAAACCGTATTTCATCAAATCCTGAGGCATAGTTTTTGCAATAATTTTATCATTATTTTCCTCTTCAACGGTTTTTATTTCAGCTCCAAATCCTATGCCCTTTTGCCCAATTCTATTTTGAATTATCTTTTCTACTCCGTCAAATGCTCCCCCACATATAAATAGTATATTTGTAGTATCTATCTGGATAAATTCTTGGTGTGGATGTTTTCTGCCTCCCTGGGGTGGTACACTTGCCGTAGTTCCCTCAAGAATTTTCAACAGCGCCTGTTGTACACCTTCGCCTGACACGTCCCTGGTAATGGAAGGATTGTCGGTCTTTCTGGCAACCTTATCTATTTCATCGATATATACAATCCCTTTCTCCGCTTTTTCCACATCATAATCTGATGCCTGAATCAGTTTTAGCAAGATATTTTCAACATCTTCCCCAACATAGCCTGCTTCAGTCAATGAAGTTGCATCAGCAATTGCAAAAGGAACATTCAAAATCTTGGCAAGGGTCTGGGCCAATAAGGTTTTACCAACCCCGGTGGGCCCCAAAAGGAGTATGTTGCTCTTTTGAACTTCTATCTCCTCATTGCTCTCCTTTTTCTCCGAGCCAACTCTCTTGTAGTGATTGTAAACAGCAACGGATAATGCTTTCTTAGCCTTATCCTGACCTATAACATACTGCTGTAATATTTCATATATTTCCTTGGGTTTTGGGATAGTAGATGTTTCTAACTCCGCATCCTCACTCAGCTCTTCTTCGATTATTTCATTGCAAAGTTCTATACATTCATCACAGATATATACACCTGGTCCTGCCACCAGCTTTTTTACCTGCTCCTGTGTCTTCCCACAAAAGGAGCACTTTAATCTACCTTTTTCATCATTAAGTTTAAACATCAAAAATCACCTCTCAAGAGAAATACTACTTTATTCAGGGGGACGTTCCAAAACATCATCGATCAAGCCATATTCCTTAGCTTCATCCCCCGCCATGAAAAAGTCTCTGTCGGTATCCTGCTGTATTCTTTCTATAGGTTGACCTGTATGATACGAAAGTATATTATTCAATCTTTCTCTGGTTTTTACTATTTCTTTTGCATGAATCTCCACATCAGTTGCTTGACCCTGGGCACCACCCATAGGTTGGTGTATCATCAGTCTAGAATTTGGAAGGCAAAACCTTTTTTCCGGGGCCCCGGCAGCTAAGAGCACTGCCCCCATACTTGCAGCAAGGCCAACACAAATCGTAGATACATCGGGCTTTATATACTGCATGGTATCGTAAATTGCAAGCCCAGCGTGAACATGTCCTCCTGGAGAATTAATATATAGGTGGATATCTTTATCAGGGTTATCTGACTCCAAAAACAATAATTGGGCTATTACCGAATTAGCAATTGCATCATTTACACTGGTCCCAATAAAAATTATTCTATCCTTTAAGAGCCTTGAGTATATATCATAAGCTCTTTCCCCTCTACTAGTTTGCTCAACTACCATTGGCACTAAGTTCATTATACCCCTCCTCCTTTTGGTTTCCATTCAAGTATAACTCATATGTCAAGTAGGTTTCATACGAGCTCCAATTCTAGTTAATTTCTGTCATCTTTAATCTGTTTCTTTCCCTTCATTTTCTTCAACCTCTTCAGCTTCTTCAGCTTCTTCAGCTTCTTCAGCTTCTTCCTCTTGACCATCTCCATCATCCTTCTCAGAAGGATCTACTTCTACTACCTTGGCATTTTCCACCAGGAATTCAATTGCCTTACGAAGTGCCTTTTCTTGTTTCATCATATCCATTTGCCCTTGAGCTTCTAAAACAGTCCTAATCTGCTCAGGATCTTGATTATATGCTTCAGATATTTTCTTTATTTCCTCTTCAACTTCTTCGTCACTAGCCTCAATACCTTCTTCTTTTACAATGGTTTCTAAAACAAGCTGTGTTTTTGCTCTTCCTTCGGCACTTGACCTAAATTGGTTTTTGAAAGATTCTTTATCCGTACCTGCCAACTTATAGTACTGCTCCATGTCAAGCCCTTGGGAGCTTAGATTTTGTTCGAATTCATTTACCATTCTTTCTGCCTCTTGATCTATCATAGGCTCTGGTATATTTACACTAGCATTTTCTGTAATCTTGCTAATCACTTGTTCTTCCACTGAGTTTTGAGCCTTTTCCTCTGCAGAATTTTCAAGCTCCTCCCTAATACTCTCCTTTAGCTCCTCCAGGGTATCATACTCACTGACATCCTTGGCAAAATCATCGTCAAGAGGCAAAAGCTGCTTCTTCTTAATTTCATTCACCTTGACCTCAAAAACTATCTCCTGCCCTGCCAGGTCCTCATTTCCATAATCATCTGGCATAGTAACGGTAACTTCTCTTTCTTCCCCCGGTTTCGCTCCTACCAGCTGATCTTCAAAACCTGGGACCAGTTGACCTGCCCCTAATTCAATATTGTAATTTTCCGCACTTCCTCCTTCAAATTCTTCCCCATCTTTGTAACCTTTAAAATCAATTACCAGCCTATCACCAATCTCACCCTCTGCATCATCAACTTTTTCAAACTCAGCATGTTTTTCTTGCATATCCTTTAACTTAGCCTCGACATCTTCTTCTGTTATCTCTACCTTCTCTTTTTCAACTTCTACACCCTTGTATTCACCTAACTCTACTTCAGGCTTAACCATAACAGTTGCAGTAAATTTCATCGGCTTACCTTTTTCCATTTGTTCTACGTCAAT
Source organism: uncultured Clostridia bacterium (assembly GCA_964498995.1). Taxonomy (GTDB): domain Bacteria; phylum Bacillota; class Natranaerobiia; order Natranaerobiales; family Natranaerofabaceae; genus Natranaerofaba. The sequence goes on from CAZCIZ010000002.1 coordinate 70,038, forward strand.
TTCAGGTTGTTCTACCGGCTCTATTTCATTTTCTTTAACAGCCTCTCTGTAAGCGTTAGGCACTATGTACTCCAAAGCATCCTCATACAAAATTTCCGGACCATACTTGGTTTCTAAAATTTTACGAGGCACTTTACCCTTTCTAAAACCCGGTATGTTGATGTCCTTTTTTACCTTATTGTAGGCTGAATCCAATGCTTCCTCGACCCTACTTTCATCAACCTCAATAGTTAATTTAACCTTGTTTTCCTCTATCTTTTCATAGTTACTATTCATTATGCCTCCTCCTTACAATATGTATTCCCACAAATTTTAAATTCAATTATGGGCGATTTCCTCACTTTGAAAATTATACCACAATATTACCTGGCTGCAAAACCCTCATAAAAACTCAGGTTATATAAAAAAACGCCGCAAAGACTGGCGGCCTTAAAAATCAAATTATTGCACAACAAACCAGATAACAAACCAGTTTACTTCCAGTTTACTTTTATTCTTTTCAATTGTAACTTAAATTATAGCATATAACTACTGGTTTGAAAATGTTGTTTTAACCAATAACTTGAAACATAACAAAAACCCCCATTCAGGGAGTTTGACAACTTTAATGGTGCGAGGGGCGGGATTCGAACCCGCACACCGGAAGGCACTAGATCCTAAGTCTAGCGTGTCTGCCAATTCCACCACCCTCGCATTTATTCTTCTAGGACCGATTATATTTTTACCACATGTTTAACTTCCCGTCAATAGCAATATCAAAAAAGCAGCAAATTTTCGGGACCTGTCCTGAGAATGAAAATAAGTGATTTAATTTTATTGCTTGCCCAACATACCATAAGCGAACTTTTGATACTATTATATTGATTCATATAACTCATCAACTGTATTTAATGTATATAAAAATTCTGCTGGTTTAGTAAAATGCCATGCATGATAATCGTATCCCTGTAAAGCCCTGGCAAGGTCATTGGCTTTAATCACAGAACCCCCGTATAGCCAGTTAGCCATGTCCAAAACAGCAACTTTATGGATATCATTAGTCCCGCTTCCACATGCATCCTTTACTAAAGTAACTCTATAATCTTTCCAAATAGCATCCCAAACGGTAGTTTCCAAACACGCTTCAGTCCATACACCCAATATTATAATATGATTAACACCCAGATTATTTAAAATCGTCTCCAATCTAGAACCATACCAGGCAGTAAATTTTTGCTTTGTAAATACAATATCATCTTCTTCTGGTTTAACTTTATCACATATTTCTGCGTCTTCATCACCTTTGACGCTGTGTAGGGGACGGCCATTATTATCCACAGGTTCGTGTTTAATCTTATCGACACCCGTAGGTTCCAATTGATAAACTGCGTATATTACAGGTATGCCGGCTTCTCTGCAAGATTCAATGGAGATTTGGGCATTTTCCAAAACCTGGTCATAATCCTCTACAGCCCAAACTTCTCCAGGAAAGATTGCTTTTTGTAAATCAATTACCAACACACAAGCATTTTCGGGCTCAAAATATATTGACATATAAACCTCCAGCTCATAATAAATAAACCCCCAATTCAAGGGAGTTTGTCAACTTTAATGGTGCGAGGGGCGGGATTCGAACCCGCACACCGAAAGGCACTAGATCCTAAGTCTAGCGTGTCTGCCAATTCCACCACCCTCGCAAGTTGTTCATTTGGTCAACATAATTTGGCTGGGGCGGTAGGATTCGAACCTACGAATGCGGGACCCAAAATCCCGTGCCTTACCACTTGGCGACGCCCCAACTCATTTTAATTGTTAACATCAAGAATGAATAATATTCAAATTTTATTTGGCAATTATTATAAATATATGGGGTGAGTGATGGGACTTGAACCCACGGCCCCCAGAGCCACAATCTGGTGCTCTAACCGGGCTGAGCTACACTCACCACATTTTTTAACCAATGGCGCGCCTGGGAGGACTCGAACCTCCGGCCTACGGATTAGAAGTCCGTTGCTCTGTCCACTGAGCTACAGGCGCACAAACTATTGATACTTAACCTTAGCATATGGAGCGGGTGATGGGAATTGAACCCACGCGACTGGCTTGGAAGGCCAGGGCTCTTCCACTGAGCTACACCCGCATATAAAATGGTCGGGGCGGCAGGATTTGAACCTGCGACTCCTTGGTCCCAAACCAAGTGCGCTACCAAACTGCGCTACGCCCCGTTTGCCATCTTGTTAAGGCAAAACATAGTATAACGTACAATTGAGATTTTGTCAAAGGGTTTTCTCTTTAAAATTAGCTTTATTTAAATTATTTAGATTAGATTTATATTTATTTATATTTTATTAATCTCGGTATGTATATTAAACTGATTTTCATCTAATTCTATCAGCCCGACCGAAGATTTCCCTCGGGTAGTTAAAACACTACCTGGATTAAAAAACAAGACTTCTTTCTCAGCATTATTGTCCCAGTCAGTTTGTGAAAAAGCTATATGGGTATGCCCAAAAATCACTATATCGGCTTCAGCCTCCTGGCCAGCAAATTTTAATGAGTTAATATTGTACTTTACATTATATTGATGCCCATGCACCATCAGTATCCTGTACCCTAAAATATCCATAACTAACCTTTCAGGATAGTAGATTTGATCACAGTTACCTCTCACCCCGGCTAACACATCCAAGCTCAATCTCCGGCTCAGTTTCAAGAAATCCTCATAAAAATCTCCTACATGCAACAGGCCTTCAATCTCTCCCAGTTTATATAAAGCTCTATCCGCTTTTTGCACTTTGCCATGAGTATCACTTACAACTGCAAGCTTCATTATTCCAAATCTTCCTTTCTCTTAGCTTCTTTCAATTAACTCTATAGTTTCCTTCAATACAGGGGCAAGTCTTTTTAGGGCTTCACCCCTATGACTAACTGCGGCTTTTTCTTCAGAAGCTAACATTGCAAAGGATTTTTCTTTTTCAGGGTAGTAAAATACAGGATCATATCCAAAGCCCTGCTCACCTTCTCTTTGTTTCGAAATAAAACCCTCACACTCACCTTCTACAAATCTAGTTTCGATCTCGGGGTGAGACAAAGCTATAACACACTTAAACCTAGCTTTCCTATCTTTCCAGGGTACATCCTTCAATTCTTTCAACAGCTTTGCTATATTCTCTTCGTCATTAGAATTGTCCCCAGCATACCTTGCAGAATACACCCCTGGACTACCTCCTAAAAAATCCACCTCTAACCCTGAATCATCTGCCAAAGCCAGTAAGCCGGTTTTGTTACTAACAGTTTCGGCCTTAATCCTAGCATTTTCTTCAAAAGTCTTCCCATATTCTTTGATATCGCCGATATCATCAAAGTCTTTTAAGCTCAATAATTCAACATCTTTTAACGACTGACTTTCCAATATTTCTTTCAGTTCGTCCACTTTGCCCTGATTATTGGATGCAATAACCATTTTTTTAACCATGATCAAACTCCTTTTCAGGCTAGACTAGAGCTCGTTATCGACAAATTCTCTTTGAATTTCAATAATCTTTTCTATTCCCTCTTCTGCATAAGACATCATCTTATTAGCCTGATCTTTAGAAAAGGGAAAACTTTCTCCCGTGCCCTGTATTTCCACAAAACCTTTTTCGTCAGTCATTGCAACATTCATATCTGCCTCTGCATTGTAGTCTTCATTAAAATCGAGATCCAAAAGAACCTCCCCATCCAAAATCCCAACACTTACAGCTCCAAGGTAGTTCTTAACTGCTATTTTTTTTATTTTTTCTTCTTGTTCCAGCCCTTTTAACGCCTGTATCAAAGCTAAATATCCACCACTTATAGCTGCGGTTCTAGTCCCTCCATCCGCCTGTATAACATCACAATCAATCCAGATAGTTCTTTCACCTAGAGCTTCTAAATCTATCACAGACCTTAAAGACCGACCGATCATCCTCTGAATTTCATTGGTTCTACCGCTCACTCTGCCCCTGGCAGCTTCCCTGATATTTCTTGACTCTGTAGCCCGTGGCAGCATAGAATATTCCGCAGTGATCCAACCCTTTCCTTCCCCTCTCATAAAAGGAGGAACCTTATTCTCTACACTTGCAACACAAATCACCTTAGTAGCACCAAAGCTGATCATCAAAGATCCTTCAGCATGCTTTATAATATCCTTTTCTATTTTTATTTCCCTAACTTCGTTTGGTTTTCTTGTTTCTCTGATTGTCATGTTATATCCTCCTAAATTACTAAATTATTTGGCTATAAGATTTTAACATAAACTTTAATTTCACTGCTACAAAATATTAGTAATATTAAAATTTGTCAGGCCTAATTATACAAATATCCTCATTTATTATTACCTTAAGGTCGGGCTTTATTTCCACTTTATCTTCAATAATGTCAAAGTGTTCTATAACAACTCTTTTTCCATTGGTCAAAGCAAAATTAACAGCTCTTAACAACATATATCTGGGATAAAAAGCAGATTCAAACAAAACATCCAGATGATAAGTATGAGATTTAAAGATATCATTCTTAAAATCTATCATTATCGGAAGAGGGCGAATATTAATCCCCTCATCATCATTGGTGAGACCAAGTTCTGGAAGCATTCCTTCGATCAACGCCGATTTTCCTACCTTAGGATTTCCCACTAAGCCAATCAATTTATCCTCTTCTGAGACAAATTTTTCTGAGACTTTCTTACCCAATCTCCGTAAGCCGAATTTATCTCCCGGGTTTCTGTATGTTTTTAGTCCACTATTTTCATCAATACAATTTTTACGATAAAATTTATAATCCTTCATAATATTATAATCACCTACGCTTATTTGGCATCAGCAAAAGAAATGAAATAGCCCGGTCTCCGGGCTATGAATAAATACAATTTAAAATTAAGATAACCTGTAGTTTAAAACATCATAAAAAATCTGTCTTTTCTCCATCTATTGTTAGCTCAACAGATTGAACCATATCAAATTCTCCCAAAGTATAGATGATCTGCTTAGCAGCTTCTTCTTCCCTTCCCTCTTCAGTAGTTATATTAGATACATCAATGGTCAAACTCTCGTTATCAAAATCTATCTCATTCAATTGTATCTCAGGTGATACAAAAGACTCCAAATTGCTATCTTCATCAGGTCCTCTAATAAGTTCTGCAAGGGCTTCACCTTCAATTTCATCGGTTTCAGATACCATCCTGGTAATAGGCACGTAGAAAGTGTTTCCATCCTTTTCTGAAATATAATACAGAGTTATAGGCACACCATCATCTGCCACCACCGGCACTTCAGCATTAATCCCCATTCGATCAATAACATCATTGGCTGTAATAGCATCAATACTCTCCGGCAATTCACTCAGAGGTTCTCCATCAATCATAAATTCCACCCCATCTATTGCTTCAAATTCCGTGAGGGTATAGACGACTGAATCTATCATTTGAGCTTTATCTCCTTGATAGTCCATAAATTCTTCAGTAAAGTTAACCCTGGCACTACCGTCATCATCAATTGTCATTCCTTTAACTTCAGTGCCTGAAGGGATAACTGGCTCCAAATGATAATTTCCCCAATAGTCTAAATTTTCATCATCCCTTACCATTTTAGTCAAAGTTTCTTGAGCAATCCCTTCGACCCATGGTATATTGCTCTCTGTTCTAACCAGTTTACCTGAGTCATTTTCCAATAAATAAAATGTTGTTTCTCTTTCATCCTCATCATTCAAAGGTTCCTTCTCTTCTTCCCTTTCAATCTCTTCTTCCTCTGGAGTTGGTTCTTTAGGTTCTTCTTCTGAGCCAAAGAGAAAATCTAAAAAGAAACAACCTGAACCATAAACAGCCATCAAAGCAACTAAAACAATCAATGTAAAAAGCTTGACTTTGCGCCTCATTTTTTTCCCCTCCCTTTTCAAATAATTCTTCCTATTACCTTATTTATTTGAAAAGGGAGACAATAATTCATAAAAAAGGGAAAAAACACTCAACTATCCTTCTTCCCATTTTATTAAACCTTTTCCTGCAGCATATATATCATCAATAACCATTTGATATGATGGTGTCCTCTCTTCTTTCTTCCCTCTATTTAGAATTTTATCCCAGTTATAACTTATAATATCTTTAGGCAAAGGCAGTTTGCCACAGTCATAATATCTTACTGCACCATCACCATCTCTAACAGGCATTACAAGCCCTAAGTTCTGGCCAAGTGAAGAAAAAGGTAGGTCGATTATCCCCTCTTCAAAAGCCATAGTTACAGCTGATTTATAATTATAAGGGTTAACTCCCAGGACCACATCAACTATAGAACGAATGGATTCCTTAATGATGTCTTGTTCAACTGTAACCTTGTCAGAAAAAAAGCTATCCCTTTGAGTTTTAGCCAGGGCCAGCATATGCTTTGTTGCTTTCAAGCCATTCACAAAAGAATCCTCATCAGGCATCCTCTCAGATTCATTCGGTGTTTTTATCACTACTTTGGTTGCATTTCCAAAGGCAGCAACCATTGCACCTAAAGTTATTATACTGTAGCTTTTTGCCTCATCTTCAGGGAACCCCCCCGACCACTGGTGAAATGAAGTGCTAATATCAAAATCATCTAGGTTTAAACCTAATTCGTCTAAGTATTCACAAAACAAACCTTTCATTACAGTAATTGCGGCAACATCTTGGCTAATATTACCACATTGGTTATAAGCTAATGTAATCGATCTGACTCCATGGACTGCGGCAAATAATCCATCTATAATGATTAGGCTAAGCTGAAGAGAAGGGGGAATAAGAGCCCCAGAAAAAGGAGCAAATATTTCTCTGTTGATTTTAATTCCGTTTTTTTCATAATAACCAACCAAAAAATCAACATATTCCCAACAAGTCATATTCTCTTCAAAGTTTGAGGCTTGAGGGTTGAATACCGTATTACAGACGCCCCCTCCCAAAAAATCTGTCAAACCAGAAGCAAAAGCAATTTCTGCCATAAGCCTGGCATCAGTAGCCTCGTGGCGTACTTGAATAGGCGTTTGATTGTTTTCTATCAATCTCCTACAACCAACAACCCCATGGACAACAAGGGGAAATCCATCCAATAATATCCGGTCATGGGAAAGTTCATTTTCATAGTCATGCTTAGCTCTCTTGTGTTTTTTATTCTGAGAAAATGAGTCTACACTCAAAGTCAAAAAATTTGCTTCCCCACTGGTTTCTAGTTTGTTGTAAAAAGCAAGTTGACGTTGAAAAGAAGCATAGCTTCCCAAACTTTGGATCAAAGTCTCATTTTGCTCTCGAGCTTCTCTTAAAACATCACTGGCTTTTTTTTGATCAGCTAAATTATTGTGATAATTAAATGCTTCCTTTATGTTTACTTCTCTACCACTTTCCCATTCCGATAATACCTCTTTCCTCTTTTCAAAAAATAAATCATCATACTCATATATCCTACTCATCAATTTCCCCCTTACAATATATCAATTGGAAATTTTGACTTCATAGGCTTTTAGCTCCTGATGCAAAAACTTCTCCCCTAACTCCTGAAATTTTTCCGAATAGCCACTTACATAGAAACGATGTCTAGGTGGTTTTTCATTCACCCTGATCAAGTTTTCATTTTTAAGTATTCTATACGATTTTTTAGCAATAACTTTAGCTGAATTTATGAGTTTTACATCTGGCCCCATTACTTTTTGGATCACATCTCTCATCAGGGGATAGTGGGTACAACCCAAAATAACAGTGTCCACATCAGCTTCTTTTAAGGGATTAAGATATTCTCTGGCAACTACTTCCGCTTCACTGCTTCCAATCAAATCATTTTCTACTATCAAAACAAATAAAGGGCAAGCTTTACTATAGACTTCCACAAAAGGGTTTATTCTTTTTAAAGCCTTTTCATAAGCGCCCGAATCTATAGTTCCGGAAGTCCCTATCACTCCAATTTTTCCATTATCAGTGCTTTTTATTGCCGCTCTAGCTCCAGGCTCAATTACGCCAATAACCGGTATTTCAAAATGCTGCCTTAGTTCATTGAGACCTGCAGCCGAAGCTGAATTGCAAGCCACTATAACCATCTTAATATCCTGTCCAATCAAAAACTCGGTTATTTTATATACAAAGTTCTTAACTTCTCTTTTAGAACGGGGCCCATAAGGCATGTGGACCAGATCTCCAAAATAAATCAATTTTTCATTTGGCATCATGTTCATAACTTCTTGTGCAACAGTTAAGCCTCCTACACCAGAATCGATAAGTGCAATAGCTTTGTGCGGTTTCATTCATCTTCCTCCTTAATGCTAGTTAATATTCCAGGTGAGCCAATTTATTTTAATCTGCTAAATTGATAGATCAATCCACCACCCCAAAAAAAACCCCTTGATTTTATCCAATATCGCTCATTACATTATATTAAATAATAAAAAATCAAGGTTTGCCCCAAATACCTTGCCATTTTTCATCCCGGGAAAAAACTATATTATTATTCAATATAAGTTTAATCCCCTGATTGACTACTGTCAAGGATATATCTCATTACCAAATATTTTTGACAATTACCAACCCCTGTGTTATAGTATAGCTATAAAACTTGCATATAGCTTCAAGAGGTTTATCCTTTGGAGGTGGCAAATGGTGGAACGAGTCACAACTTTTTATTACACATATAGAGGTAAATTTAAAGATTTAGAAAATTTAAATCTTTTTTTACAGGAACTTAAACAGCTCTGCGGCAAGTTAAGACCTATTACACCCAGAGAAGATGATATAGCTGAGGGTTACTTAAGCTGCAAGAATGATCTTACTGATTTTTCAAACATAGAAGTTTTTATCAAGTCCGAAATCCAAATGTATGAATCCATGCAAGTAAAAAACTACTTTGATGTATTTGTTAAAGTTTCACCTCAAAAAGAAAGATGTGAAAAAGTATCAGCCTTATTTGAAAAATATTCCGATAAATTTCGACGTTCTCTTCCCATTGAACCTGACGAACACAGTATTGCTGAATTTTACCTAAAGCACAGGAAAAGTTTCGATAAAATAGCTGAAGAAATAGGCACAGGTATTGAATATGCTAAAAAACGAGTTTTAGGGCTCAACAGATATGTTGCCCCTTATGTCAAAGGAGAATCCCAGCATCCCCTTCTGAAAGATGTTCACCAGGCTCTTGAAGAAGATGAGTTATCAGTACACGACCAGGGAGTAAAATGCAAAGAATGCGGGTGTATAGTAAAAGAACACATCACCCGATCCACGACTATATTATACAGTTGCCCAGAACACGGTGAATTTAAGCTATTCATAGATGATCTCTTAGATGTGGATAGCAAAGTAAATAGTGATGACCATGAACTTGAACAAGAACAAGAACAAGAACGAGAACGAGAACGAGATCTAGAACGAGAGCGCGATAAAGATGTTGATCAGAGTAAAATCCCTAATGAAGAAAAAGAGTACAATAATGTGAATCAAGGTAAAGATGAATAATTTATTACAAATTATAATATATGATTTATCAATCCTATCTCCGGTATACCTGGAAACAAACAGGTGAGCGGAGATTTTTTATTATAGACATAAGCATCTATTTCAAAGGTTTAGTTTTTGGATCAAAACTGCTGCAAAGCCTGCCGCAACCAGTGGTCCAGCGGGCACACCTTTCAATAAAGAAGCTCCCAAGATAGAACCAATTATCAACCCCACCATAATTTCCGGCCTGTTTTTCAACAAACTCACACCTTCTCCTGTAAAATATGAGGCCAAAATTCCAGAAAATATTGCCGCTAGTCCTGCCGGCGATTTAACTGTATCCAAAATTTCAGAGGTGGTAACATCTCCAGATGCAAAAGGAGTCAAAACGCTTAAAGTTAAAAATAATATCCCCAGTTCTATACCTCTTTCAGTTAAAAAAGGGAAAGTATCTTTTAAGATGGTAAGCCTCATAACCAGTAGTAAAGCTGCTGCCGCAATAACAATATTATTTCTACCTATCAGGGATAATAATAGAACTATTACTATCACTACTGTACCCTGTGACATAACCCCGCCCCCTATGAACTCTAGTATTTTTCTTACTAACCAGTAATGAAAATAACTGATTTATTTCACTGCTGCAGTATAT
>CAZCIZ010000003.1:0-27864 GCA_964498995.1 uncultured Clostridia bacterium
AGTATCGGAATATACTGCAGCAGTGAAATTAAAGTGTATTTTCGTACTAATCAATCTCTCATCAATGCATACAAGATCCCCTTTTGGGCATGAAGCCTATTTTCCGCCTGGACAAATACCCTGGATCTACTTCCCTCTATCACTCCATCTGTGATCTCTTCGTCCCTATGGGCCGGAAGACAATGAAGAGCTATAGCATCTTTATCAGCTTTTGAAAGCAATTTCTCATTCAATTGATAAGGAGATAGATCTTTAATCCTTTTATCTCTCTCATCTTCATCTCCCATGCTGGCCCATACATCTGTATAGAGCACCTGGCTGTACTTAACGGCATCATCAGGATCCTCAGTTATAGTGATCTCGCTTCCCTTTTGCGAAGCCATTTTTTTCGCTTCACCTACAATTTCTTCCCTGGGAAAATAGTTTTTGGGGGAAGCTATAACTAAGTTCACTCCCAGCTTACTACATCCATACAAGAGAGAATGAGCCATGTTGTTTTTACCATCTCCTAAGAAGGTTAGAGTAAGCCCATACAAACGACCGTATTCCTCTTTAATGGTCAACAGGTCTGCCATAACCTGGCAAGGATGATACAGATCCGTTAAACCATTAATCACAGGTACCTTAGAATAATTAGCTAGTTCTTCAATTGTTTTATGGGAAAAAGTCCTGACCATAATGCCATCAAGATATCCCGATAAGGCCCTGGCAGTATCCTTGATGGGCTCGCCTCTCTTTAATTGGAGATCATTTGCACTCAAAAAAAGGCCCATGCCTCCAAGTTGATAGATAGCAACCTCAAAGGAAACCCTAGTCCTAGTTGACGGTTTCTCAAACAGCATCCCAAGGGTCTTACCATCAAGATAATCGGTCCTTGCCTTTTTTTCTGACTCTTCCTTTATTTCACTGGATATATCCAGGATCACTCTCAACTCATCCCCATCAAAATCCCTAAGGGTCAAAAAATCCTTACCCTTAACCGAATTCAAAAACTTTTCTCTGTCCAAAACCTCACCTCCATAATCAATCAGATAAATAACCCTTCTCTATAACTTCCCATGTTTTGCCTTTCAGACCACAACCAGTAATAAAAATAACTGTTTTATTTTACTGCAGCAGTATATTGAGATACGTTTTAAGTTTTTATTAAACCTTTTTTGCATTGCCAGCCAAGGTACATGAAGTTTAATAAGTAAACTTTTTGGATTTTTTTGCTGATACATCTTGATGAGGAAAGGGGAGAATCCCCCTTGCTAATCTTAGATGTATCAAAAAAATTCAAGTGTTTACGATTAAACTTCATGTACCTTATTTTCTTACTAACCTTAATCTCATTTAGCATTATCCTCCAGATACTCTCCCAAGCTCTTTACAGGCACCTTTCCACCGGCTTCCTGCAAATATTTCAAAGCCTTCAAATAAGCTGCAGCGGTATCAGGCGAAGTCAAGGTGGTAACATTTAATTCAGAGCTGAGCCGCCTGAGCTTAAAGCCTGTAGAGTCGGGACTTTTATTTCCCGTAGGAGTGTTGATGACCAGGTCAATTTTTCCATCTTTCAACAGATCCATGACACTAGGTCTTCCCTCTCCTACTTTATTTACTTTTTCAACATTAGCTATCCCCATCGCTTGCAAAGAAGCGGCCGTTCCTTCTGTAGCATAAAGCTTAAAACCTAACCTAGAAAACTCCTCCACCAGGGGGATAATCTCATTTTTGTGCTCATTGGCAATGGACAAAAGAACATTACCCTTTTCAAAAAATTTATTTCCCGATGCAAGCAAGGTTTTATACAGGGCCAGGGCAAAATTTTCTCCCATGCCCAGGACTTCACCGGTAGATTTCATTTCGGGACCCAAAGAAGTATCCACCCTATCCAATTTTTCAAAAGAAAATACGGGGGCCTTCACCGCCGAAAAATCCCTTTCAGGATAAAGTCCCGTTCCATAACCCTGGTCTATTAACTTCTCCCCAAGCATGCATTTTACTGCCAGATCTACCACCGGCACTCCTGTCACCTTTGCTATCACCGGCACCGTCCTGCTGGCCCTGGGATTTATCTCCAGGACATAGATCCTATCATCATAATAAATATACTGGATATTAAAAACACCCACAATATTCAAAGCCCTGGCGATTCGCCTGGTATAGTCTTCAATATCCCTAACCGCTCTCTTGGGTAGGCTAACAGGGGGATACACAGCCATACTGTCCCCTGAATGAATGCCAGCTTCTTCAACATGCTCCATAATACCAGGGATAAAAACCTCTTTGCCGTCGCTTACAGCATCTATCTCCACCTCTTTACCGGGCAGATAATTGTCCATCAAAAGAGGATAATCAGGAGACACTTTCACCGACAAGGCCAGGTATTCAAACAATTCGGTCTCATCCCTTACTATTTCCATTGCTTTGCCACCTATTACATAGGAAGGCCTGACAAGAAGTGGAAACCCAATCTTTTTAGAAGCACCCAAGGCCTTTTCCTTGCTTGTAACAGTAGTACCTTCAGCCTGAGGGATATTTAAAGACCTCAAAAGACTATAACATTTCTCCCTATCCTCAACCATATCTATATTTTCTGGAGCTGTCCCCATGACCTGAATGTTTTTTTCATCCAGGGGTCTTGTCAGGTTGATCGCCGTCTGACCACCGAATTGAACCACACAAGCATCAGGCTCTTCTAGATCAATGACATCGAACACATCTTCTGGGGTTAAAGGTTCGAAGTAAAGCTTATCCCCACAGTCAAAGTCAGTACTTACAGTTTCCGGATTATTATTTATTATTATGGCCTGTTTTCCTGATCTTTGAATAGACCAGACACAGTGAACACTTGCATAATCAAATTCAATCCCTTGACCTATCCTTATAGGCCCAGAGCCAAACACTATAATTTTCTCATTATCTTCTTTTTCCTCGTGAGGGTTCTTTTCATCTAGAGCATGGTAAGCACTGTAATAATATGGCGATTCTTCCCCGTAATCCCCTCCGTAAATTGTCACCTTCCTATATCTAGGTAAGATCTTCAGTTCTTTTCTTTTAGCGCGCACCTCATCTACAGAGACACCAACCATCCTGGCAATCTCTTCATCTGAAACTCCCCAAGACTTCAGTTCATAGAATCGTTCTCTAGAAAGATTTTCTAAGGTTTCTAATCCTTTTAGCTCCAACTGGGCCGAGACTACATTATTTAAAGTGTTCAAGAAAAAGATATTTATCTCAGTGAGTTCTTCCAAATCCTTGGTGGTAAGACCCATCTCCAAGGCTTTTGCCAGGGCAAAAATCCTTCTGTCATCAGCTCTTTCTATAACTTGCAAAATTTCAGCTCTATTCATCCCTTCCAACTCTGGCAGATAAAAACCGCTATTTTCTACCTCCAAGGATCTCAAAGCTTTCATAAAAGCACCTTCTAAAGTCTTATCCAAGGACATGACCTCGCCCGTTGCCTTCATCTGGGTACCAAGGTCCCTGTTAGCCCCGTGGAATTTATCAAAAGGCCACCTGGGTATTTTGATGACAACATAGTCAAGTTGCGGTTCGGAGAAATAAGATGATTCATTTTCCGGATCATCATCTAGTTCATCTAGGGCATACCCCAGAGCTATCTTGGTAGCAACCTTGGCGATGGGATATCCCGTAGCCTTTGAAGCCAAAGCGCTAGATCTACTCACCCTTGGATTAACCTCTATTATATAATATGAGCCAGAACCCTCTTTATCCAGGGCAAATTGTATATTACAACCACCTTCAATTGATAAGCCGGATATTATTCGCAAGGCGCTTTCTTTAAGTATCCTGTATTCCTCACCGGTCAAAGTCTGAACAGGAGCAGCTACTATACTGTCCCCCGTATGTATCCCGATGGGATCAAAGTTTTCCATATCACATACCGCTATGGTATTTCCTTTGCCATCCCTAATAACTTCAAATTCTATTTCTTTCCATCCTTTTACACTCTTCTCCAAAAGGACCTCGCCGATTATACTCAAGTTTAACCCTCTACTGACAATACCAATAAGTTCTTCCTTGCAGGTTGCATTACCTCCCCCACTACCTCCAAGGGTATAGGCAGGCCTTACTATTAAAGGATATCCTACTTCTCCTGCAAATTCCAAAGCTTCTTCTGTGCTCTTTACTACAGTGCTGTCGGGCACAGGTTCTCCTAGTTCGGTCATAGCTGCTTTGAATTTTTCCCTGTTTTCAGCTTTTTCTATTGCTTCCAAGGGTGTGCCCAAGAGTTTTACCCCGTACTTTTCCAGCACTCCCTTTTTTGACAGCTGAAAGGCCAAGTTTAAAGCCGTCTGTCCACCCAATCCGGGTATAAACCCTTCGGGCCTTTCTTTTTCGATTACCTGCTCGATAAATTCCGGGGTTAAAGGTTCAAAATAGACCTTATCACAAAGTTCTAAGTCCGTCATGATAGTTGCCGGATTGCTGTTAACCAGTACCACTTCAATACCTTCTTCTTTAACAGCTTTCAATGCTTGGGTCCCCGCATAATCAAACTCCGCTGCCTGTCCAATCACTATAGGCCCGGAGCCCACCAGCAGGATCTTATCTATTTTATTTAAAGGCAAGCCCATCCTCCTCCTTCTATACACTTCTGTTCACTTCTATAACATCTTATTATATCTCAGAAAGCACCTCTTCCAATCCACTCAAGGCTTTGTCGATGTCGTCCTTTTCAATAATCAAAGGCGGTAGTAATCTGATGATATCTTTGCCAATGGCATTTATCAAAAGCCCTTTTTCAAGGGCTTTAGCCAAAATATCAGGAGCACAACCATCCACCTGCAATGCGATCATCATTCCCTGGTTGCGAACTCCCACTACTTTTTCATACTTAGAAACCAGCCCTTTAAGTCCATTCACAAAGTAGTCACTGTTTTCTTGCACCCCGGCCAAAAATCCATCTTCAAGGAGGGTGTTGACCACTGCCACCCCTGCCCTGGCAACCACCGGATTTCCCCCGAAGGTACTTGCATGACTTCCGGGATTAAAAGCATTGACAACCTTGTCTGTACAGAGCATCGCCCCAATGGGCAATCCTCCGCCCAGAGCCTTTGCCAAAGACATTATATCAGGATAGATATCATAATGTTCATGAGCGAAAAGTTTAGCAGTCCTTCCCATACCCGACTGCACCTCGTCAAATATCAATAAAAGATCATTTTCTTGGCACAGCTCTTTTACCTGATCTAAATAGGATTTTTCGCATGGATATACCCCGCCTTCTCCCAGAACAGGTTCTAACATAACAGCACAGGTCTCATCATCTACAGCCTCTTTCAATGCTTGGATATCATTCATGGGAACATATGAAAACCCGCGGGGCAAAGGACCAAAGCCTTCCCTGACCTTTTCCTGCCCTGTAGCTGTCAAAGTCGCTATGGTTCTACCATGAAAAGACTTGTCCACAGTGATTATCTTTTTCCGGTCTTCCGAGTAGTTCAATTCAGAGTATTTCCTTGCTAATTTAATGGCCGCCTCATTGGCCTCAGCTCCGCTGTTGGCAAAAAAAGCTTTATCAGCAAAAGAATTCTCCACCAAAAGTTTTGCCAGTTCCACCTGGGGCATGGTGTAGTAAAGATTGCTTGTATGTAAAAGCTCATCCAACTGGGCTTTTGCATAATCAACCACTTCAGGATGGCTGTGACCCAGATTGTTCACACCCAACCCCGACAAAAGATCTAGATATTGTTTTTCATTTTCATCATATAGATAACATCCCTCACCCCTGGTAAAAAGGGGAGTTTTCTCTGGACTTCTCCCATAAGTGTTCATGATGTACTCGCCGTCTAACTTTTTGATCTCTTCATAGTCCATTTTAATCAACCTCCTATGCTTATGCTGTAACCATTGTTCCAATCCCTTTGTCTGTAAATATCTCTATCAAGAGAGAATGATTCAATTTACCATCGATTATATGAGTCCTCTTTACCCTTTGTTCCAAAGCCTTTATGCAGGCATCCACCTTGGGGATCATGCCGGAACTTATCTTTCCCTGGGAAATCATTTCCCTGGCCATGGATATGCTGACAGTGGAGATTACCTCTGAATCTTCTTTCTCGGAATATTTAATCCCGGGAACATCCGTTAATAGAATCAGTTTTTCCGCCCCAAGAGCCCCGGCTAGCTCACCTGCGGTATGATCGGCATTGATATTGAGGGAATTACCGTCCATGTCAACTGCTACCGGAGAAATTACCGGGATAAAACCATTCTCAGTAACATTTCTAATGATTTCCGGATTAACCTTTTTGATATCTCCTACTGCACCCAGGTCTACCTCTTTCTCTCCCCCATGGGACCCTTTCCCGGTCCTAGCCGGCGGTCTTTTTTCCGCCACCAGCAAATCACCATCTTTACCAGAAAAACCGACAGCCTTGCCGCCCAGGTTATTAAGCATTCCAACTAGGTCTTTGTTGATTTTACCAACAAGGGCCATTTCGGTAAGTTCCATGGTTTCAGGATCGGTAACCCTGAGCCCTTCTACAAATTCCGGCTCTTTGTTCACCTTTTCCATCAACTTGGTTATTTCCTTGCCGCCTCCATGGATGACCACGGGAGACACTCCGATATATTTTAGCAGTATCACATCAAGTAGAATTGATTTTTTAAGCTCTTCATCATCCAAAAGACTGCCGCCGAACTTTATCACAAAAGTCTTACCGGCAAAGGTTTTAATATACGGAAGCGCTTCAATCAAAACATCTGCTTTCTTGATAATTTCTTTTACGCCATTTTCTTCCTTCAATCTAATCCCCTCCATAAAATAAATATCAAGTTCTGTACTCCCCGTTGATCCTAACGTACTCATAACTAAGGTCCGACCCATATGCCGTAGCTTCCTCTTCTCCAAGGGCCAAATTAATCACAACAGGAACTTCAAAGTTTTTCAATACTTCCATTGCCTTATCTTCGTCAAAGGACAATCCCTGACCCTTTTCCACTACTTGAACATCCCCCAGATAAACACAGACCTTATCAGGGTCAAAATCAACTCCTGAATTCCCCATGGCCATTATTATCCTACCCCAGTTGGCATCCTCTCCGAAAAATGCCGTTTTAACCAGGTTTGAATTTAATACCTCCATGGCAATCTTCTTGGCATCAACAAACTCCTTAGCTCCTTTAACCGTGAGTTTGATCACCTTGGTCGTCCCCTCCCCATCTGTAACTACCTCCTTGGAAAGCTTTTTGTTCAACTTCAAAAAAGCGTCCCTAAAAGCATAGAAAGCCTCATTTTCCCTGTCTATCAAATTATTACCCCCGGCCCCGTTTGCCAGGGCGATGACCATGTCATTGGTGCTTGTATCACCATCCACGGTGATCATATTATATGAACGGTCTACACAATAAAACAATACCTTGTCAAGCATTTCCTTGGTAATGGCACAATCCGTGGTCACAAAACTTAACATGGTAGCCATATTGGGATATATCATCCCACTTCCTTTAGCCATACCACCTATGGTAATCTCCTTGCCATCTATAGTAACAGATGTTGATACTTCTTTAGGCCTGGTATCCGTTGTCATGATAGCCATGGCAGCATTTTTGTGTCCATCTCTTGTTAACTTCTCGGCTATATCAAAAATCCCTTCCTTCAAAGCCTCCATAGGAAGATACTCCCCGATCAACCCTGTAGAAGCGACGACAACCTCTTCTGTTTCCAGATCTAGAGCTTTTGCCGTAGATCTTGCCATTTCTAAAGCATCATCATAACCCTTGTTTCCTGTACAGGCATTTGCAAGACCGCTGTTTACCACAATAGCCCTGGGATTTGAATTCTCAATATGTTTCTTTGTAACCACTACAGGAGGTGCCACAAAAGTATTCTTTGTATAAGTACCTGCTGCAGTTGTCGGATATTCTGATTTTACCATGGTAAGGTCTAGTTTTGCTTTATTTTTTCTGATCCCACAGTGAATGCCTTGGGCAATAAATCCCTTTGGACTCGTTATACCATCCATTATTAAAAACACCTCCAGTTTATTGCTACTTGTATAGTTTTATAATACTTATAAATATAATTTGTAAATTTTGCTATAATCCTAGCCAAATACCAACGCTCACAAAGATTTGCGGGAAGCGTCCAAATCAAAAGCCAGGTAGTTTAAGATAATCTATGGCCAGAGGGCTGTCCTGACAAGACCCTTGTCTTCTTCAAAGCCGCACATGATATTCATGTTCTGAACAGCTTGCCCACTCGCCCCCTTAATCAGATTATCGATGACAGATAAGAGAATCAAAGTATTTGTTTCTTTGTCCAAAACATGATGGATGCCAAAGGAATTGGTACCATTAACCCATTTTACCTGAGGATAAGTTTTTAGTAGCATGGCAAAAGGACTGGCTTTATAATATTCTTCCAGGCACTCGGCGACATGAGACTCATCAAAGCTATCCTGAAGTTTACAATATATGGTTGAAAAAATACCCCTGTCCATTGGCGCCAGGTGAGGACTAAAAAGAAAAGATATATCTTCACCAGCCCCTTGTTCCAAAACCTGCTTCATTTCAGGGCTATGCCTGTGGGAAGCCACATTATATGCCTGGAAATTTTCATTCCTTTCCGGATAATGAAAGATCTGTTTAGGCTCTTTACCTCCTCCAGAAACACCCGTCTTGGAATCTGCAATTATACCTTCCCGGGAAACAAGCCCTTCCTGCAAGAGAGGGTAAAGGGGCAAAATCACACCCGTTGGAAAGCAGCCAGGATTAGCTACCAGATCTGCGGTTTTAATTTCCTCCCGATTAACCTCACAGAGGCCGTAAACGGCTTTCTCCAATAGTTCTTCATGATTATGGGTAATCCCGTACCATTCCTTGTAAGTTTCCACATCATCAAAACGATAGTCTCCCGAAAGGTCTATAACCTTAACACCCTTCTCAAGCCAGCTAGGAACAACATCCATTGAAACCTTGTGAGGTAAGGCAACAAAGACCAAGTCTAAATCCGGGATATCATCCCCCTCCGGATAGAGGTCGTGAAAAACCAGGTCTTTTTCCTTTTCATTAAAATGAAAAAACACATCTGATAATTTTTTCCCTCTGCTGGACTGAGAGGCAATATGACAAAGCTCTACATTTTCATGACCCGATAAAATTTTACAAAGCTCAATCCCACCATACCCGGTCGCACCTATTACTCCTACTTTCATATACTAATCCCCCTTCTTTTTTAATCCACACTAACTAGTAATGAAAATAACTGATTTATTTTCTTACTAATAAAATAAAAAACCGCCCCCTACTAATCACCTACAGGGACGGAGTCTCTTTTCATTCCGCGGTGCCACCCTGGTTGACCGTAAATATAATCCGGCCCACCTTAAATAAAGCACAGATGACGGTAACGGCGTCATTTCCGTTAAAACCTACTCTCCTCAGATCCAACCTCTTGGCTAATCAGTTCCCACTAATACCAAAGATCTGACGGATTTAGGTTCTAAAGCTCTGGAGTGCGCTTCCATCCTACCCTGGCAACGGGCTCTCACCATCCCCGTCTCGCTGGCACCATCTAGGTAAAATGTACTCTCTCCTTCATTGCCGATAATATTAATATTAAATTTGAAGTATATTCAACCAGTAATTTTATTAGAATAATACACCTATTGTGCTAATCTGTCAAGTAATAATAATGATAAAAAAAATAACAAATTTAGCCACAATACTACCTGTCCATGTTTTGTTTATCACACCACAACCAGTAGTATAAATATCAGACTAGACAAACTTTGCTCCTTTACCAGCCAAGGGTTCAAATGCTCCAAATCACCGTCACCAGCACCCCAGCAACTAACATGGTTATAACAGGTACCAAAAGTTCATGATATATCTTCTTAAATTCAGCCTGGAAATGCTCCCTGGTAAGAACCAGGCACAAGTGAACCGGCGAAATAAGATACCCCACCATACTGGTCACGTACAGCAGGGCAAAAAATCCAAAAAAAGCATTTCCTTCTGGCAGCATAGGCCCAAAAATAGGATATGCTATCCCAAAAGCGGCCAGGTTATGACCGGTAAAAAACCCCGCTAGCAAAGGTACCAAAAATAATAGCACTGCTAGGGGAATACCTATTTCCACCAAGCCAGCTGATATGGTATCCACTACCCCGGAATTTTCAATAAAATCCTGATACAGCAAAATCCCAACCACGGCAAAGATCATATTCCATTTTATGCCGCCTTTCAAATAATAAACTCTTTTCTTTATCTCCCCCATTACAGGTTGGGATGAATCCGTTAAGTAGTTGAAAAAAGCTAACACTACTCCAGTAGCAAGAGCTAAAGGTATATATACTTCAAATACTATTGCCAAAATCACGGCAACAAGTAATGGAATTATGCTCTGGGTAAAATTAACCAAGGTTTTAAAATCTACAGGAGAACCCGAGCTATCTTTGTAATTAGTAACTCCCCTAAACAGCCAAAAAAAGCTCACCACAATTGTAATTACAGTGGTAGGGATATTAAGCAGCAAAAAAGTTCTCAAAGGAACCCCGGACATCTCCAAGGCCAAAATTATTGCCGGAAACAGGGGAAAGATCAGATACCAGATATGCCTAAAAACCATGTTGATGCCGCTCATCCTAGAAGGACTCAAATTAAGCTTTCCACCTACTTCTTCCACCATGGGTGCAGAAAGTATCGCCCCTCCCGGCACCGGGAGCATCCCTATCAAGGAAGGCAAAGTAGCGATCAATATTCTGTTATCCTTTATCAAGATATTGAGGCTATTTAGCATTTTATCAAGACTGCCTGTCTCTTTTAAAAGCTCACCCATCACCCCAATAAAAAAAACAACCAGAACAAGATTTATAGATTGAGGCGAAGTAAGACTGTCGACAGTTATACTGCCGATTTTAAACCCGGACATGCCAGAACTAATTCCAACCAAAAGGCTAGCAAGCAGCATGTTCAACCCCATGGGAAATTGTTTTCTGGTCAGGTACATGATAATTACAATGGAAAGAAATACCCCTATTATAGCAACTGCTTCAGACATGGTAATACCTCGCAATACTTAAACTATTTCCCTGTAGTGTTAATTACTCTCTAACATCAATAACCCTTTTTTCCGTAAACACCAGATGAACTTTTTTGTCCCATTTATTTAAAGGAACTTTATCAACTATCTGCTCTTCAAAAGAAACAGCCGCCAAAATTACATCTTCTCTCAACTCTGAGATAAACCTATCATAGTAACCGCCTCCGTACCCTAGGCGATAACCATCCAAGTCAAAAGCAACCCCGGGTACCACTACCAGGTCAACGTCAGTGGGATCCACCAGGCTAAGCTTGTCATCTCTTGGTTCGGGAATACCGTAATTTCCAATTGTAACGTCCTCTTCTAAATCCTTTATCAAGGCGGGGATCATTTTTTTTGTTTTAGGATAAGTCTTAGGCACCGTAATCTTCTTGCTGTTACCTAGTGCCTTCTCTATAATCGGCATTGTATCCACTTCGTTTTTGAAGGAAAGGTAGACCATAATAATATCTGCATTTTTGTATTCAGGGTAACCGATAAATTTATCTTTTATTATCTCACTCTTCTTTGCAACCTCATCTCCAGGGATTTCTTTCCTTTTTTCTATCATTTCCTTCCTAAATCCTTTTTTGGTCTCAATTACTCTGTCTTCATTAGCCTTTTCTTCCAAAAATTCCTCTCCCATTAAAGAGCTACCTCCTCTTAGTTTCGGCTAATATGCCTGGGCAAAAATAACTTCATTTGCCGGTTCTTTTTTACAGCAAATACAGCTACCTTTTTCCTCGCTGTCAAAAGGAATACAGCGAATTGTCGCCCTGGTCTCATCTTTGATGTTCTCCTCACATGATTGACTACCGCACCAGGAAGCCCTGACCAAACCTTTGTGCTCTTCCATTATCTCCTGTAACTCTTCCATATTTGACGCTTTTCTTGTATTTTCGTTCATATAATCAAGAGCTCTCTGATACATATCAGACTGAATACTATCAAGTTCTTCCTTGATCTTTTCTTTCAACCCCTGCCTGGGCACAAAATTCTTTTCGCCTGTATCCCTTCTCACGAATACAACCTGTTCCTTCTCCAAATCCTTTGGGCCCATTTCTATCCTTAAGGGAACACCTTTCATCTCCCACTGATTGAATTTCCACCCAGGGGTATACTCTTCTCTATCATCGAGTTTGATTCTGAAGTCATCTTTTAGATCTTCATATAGTTTATTAATCTCCTCTTTTACTTGATCCTTCTTACCTTTTGGCATTATGGGTACTAGCACTACCTGATAAGTAGCCACCCTTGGCGGCAATCTCAGACCCCTGTTATCACCATGCACCATTATCATGCCGCCCAAAAGCCTAGTAGATACTCCCCAGGATGTTTGCCAAACATGCTTTCTTTCGTCATCTTTATCAAGAAAAGTAATGTCAAAGACCTTGGAAAAATGCTGGCCAAAATTATGGCTGGTGCCAGCCTGAAGGGCCCTGCCATCAAACATCAAGGCCTCTATTGTATAGGTTTCAAGGGCCCCGGCAAATTTTTCTCTCTCGGTCTTTTTGCCTGAAATTACCGGCATAGCAAGTTCAGTATTCACAAATTCCTTATATACCTCCAACATCCTGATAGTTTCTTCTCTAGACTCTTCTTCACTTCTATGAGCTGTGTGACCTTCCTGCCACAAAAATTCCGCCGTCCTCAAAAAAGGCCTGGTGGATTTTTCCCAGCGAACCACATTGGACCACTGGTTTATTAGCATGGGTAAATCTCTCCAGGACTGAATCCATTTGCTGTACATTTCGCTTATAATTGCTTCTGAGGTTGGTCTGACAGCAAGCCTTTCGGAAAGTTCTTCATCCCCACCTTTGGTTATCCAGGCAACTTCAGGGGCAAACCCCTCTACATGATCAGCTTCTTTTTGCAACAAGCTCTCAGGAATAAAGAGAGGAAAGTACGCATTTACATGCCCCGTATCTTTAATCCTTTTATCAAGGGCAGCCTTCATGTTTTCCCACACAGCAAACCCATAGGGCATGATCACCATACAACCCCTTACGGGAGCATAATCCACCATTTCAGTCTTTTTGATTACATCCAAGTACCACTGAGAATAATCCTCCTCCTGGGGGGTTATCTCTTTTACAAACTCTTCATCATTTTTTGACATATGTAAACCTCCTATCTCATCTGCCCTACTGTCTTAATATTTACCACCATGATTACAAAAATATCCTTCTAACTTAATAGCCAAAAGGACGTTTATATTATAGCACAAACAAGCCACCAAAACAATTACGAGGAGGACATGAAGCAGGATAGTAGTTCTCACGTAGTTCTCATGCTTCTATCTTATATGGTCATAAAAACCTAGGTAGCCAAAAACCCATAGGATGATAACCTTCCAATGATTGTGATCAAAATTGGTTCAAGTTTATTATTACCTTGTCTTCCTCTATCCGGTAATGGATTATCTGGGAAAGTTCTTTTTGATGTGCAGTGGCCCCATCGAGTTTATCCCCACTTTCTAAATCATAAACTGCATAGCATCCTTCACTAACAAGAAGATTATTTTGGATAATGAATTCATCACTTCCACAGACGGGACAAAACCTTTCCCTTATATAAAGTCTCCCTGATGGGGTTATATAAGCCATCCCCTTAATATCACTACTTAAATTAAAATTTATCAGTTTATGTTTCTCTACAGTTTCCAAGGAAAATTTAACTCTTTCATCCTCTTCTGCAACAACAAGGTCCATTTCCTTAGGTTCTACTAATTCTCCTTCATAATCTGCCTTTGGTAGAACTTGCTCGATTCCCTTCTCCATAACCCCACCAGAAGAGCCGTACCAAAGATTTAACCAATATACAATGCTAATCATAAGGACTAAAATGCCAACAAAGAATAAGTTTTTTTTGGCCATATTCTATCCCTCAATCAAGCTTTTCTAAAACCTTTTCCCTGGTAAAATCACCGAAATCCTCGAATAGCCCTTCCAACACTTCTCCTACCACATGCTCAATCAGCTCATCTCTTTTCCATATGGATGTATAAACATAGGCATTACCTTTCTTGGTCTGCTTTAAAATCCCCTTGTTTGCAAGCCTGGTCAAAATAGTCATCACAGTAGTGTAAGCCAGTTTCCTTTCTTCAGAAATATCCTTGAAGACTTCTCTAACGGTAACAGGTTCTTTTTCCCATACTTTTTCCAGGATGTTAGCCTCCAAATCCCCAAAAACCTTCTTTAAACCCCTTTTCTTAGGTTTAAAATCTCCGAGTACAATTTCTTTTTTCAATAGATTCTCCTCCCAGTAATATTAATAAATTTTTACCAAGTTTAACATTTTTTATCATTAAAAATATCTTTTTATTTATGTAATAATTATACAGAATTTTTATAACTACTGTCAATAGTAGCAATTGTTTTTTTATCGATAAAATAATTAAAACCACTTTAAAAAAGCAGGTATTTTGTCATAAAAAAAGAATTATATCTCAAGTCTATTTGAAACTTATTTTACAAGGTAACCTTTCAAACCAATTCTGAGTCAGTTCTATAGTCATGTTTGAAAATATAATCTTAATGGAGGGTAAAATAATGATAAAACGCTTTAATACAATACTTTATCTTTCTTTTCTGATGGTTTTTATCTTAACTTCCCTTGTTTTAATACCAGGGTGTGAGGATACAGAGAAAGAGAAAGAAGAAACAATTGAAGAAAAAGCACATGAAGATAAAGATGAAAAAGATGAAAAAGATGAAAAAGAAAAAGAAGGCAAGGCCGAAGAAAAAGAAACCGAAGAAGAGATCGATTACCAAGAAGTACAGCCAAATGAGCTTGGGGAGGTCATGATACTCATGTATCATGATATAGATGATGAGCTAGGTGACTGGAAAACAACCAGGGAAAAGTTCCGTGAAGATATGGAAAGACTTTACGAAAAAGACTTTAGATTAGTAGACTTGATGGATGTTGTAAATGGCAATATCGATATCCCTGCCGGGACCACCCCGGTGGTTTTAACCTTTGATGATGGTCATGTTGGACAGTTCAATCTCATAGAAGAAGACGGCGAAAAAATCGTAGATCCTGATTCCGCTGCTGGAATTTTACTTGACCTAAAGGATAAATACGATGACTTTACTTTAGCAGGAAACTTTTATATCAATTGGTATCCAGAACCCTTTGGGGACCGTGACAATCTATCTAAAAATCTGGAAATATTGACCGATAAAGGTTTCAGTGTAGGAAATCACGGCTATGCTCATGCTAACTTGGGGAACTTAAACTCCCCTGAAGAAATCGAAGCAGAACTAGCCAAAATGCAGGGAAAAGTTAAAGAGGCCTTAGACGGGTATGAAATGAAGAGCTTGGCCCTGGCTTTTGGAGCTTGGCCTAAAAATGAAGAGTGGAACCAATACGTTTATTCAGGAGAACATGAAGGAACCAGCTATGAATATGAGGCGGTGCTTAATGTCTCCTGGAGTCCTGAAAGCTCACCATTTCATAAGGATTTTGATCCCCTTGACCTAGAAAGGATAAAAGCAAATGATGGTGTTGACCAGGAGATGGATAGGTGGTTACAAGGTTACGAAGATAACCCTGAAAAGCGCTATGTCAGCGATGGCAATCCTAGTACAATAGCCATTCCCGAAGACAAGAAGCACTACATCTGTCCTGACATAGCTGATGACGATTACGAAATAATAACATACTAACCAGTAATGAAAATAACTGATTTATTTTACTGCAGCAGTATATGGAGATAAGTTTTAAGTTTTTATTATTAATACATCTTGGAGAGGAGCCAAGAAAGGTAGTGCCTAAAAACAGGATGTGCCTTTAATTTAGAAACATTAATTCTTGTACTTTAATTTTCTTAACTCCACCCCTGTTAAAGTATAATAATCTAATTTATAATTATAATATAATATTAAATGTATCAATTTCACAAACTAACTTTAAAAAATAGGGGGCAAAATAATATGAAAATCCTTGTATGTATCGACAACTCTAGACACGGTAAAAAAGTAGTTGAAAAAGCTTCTAAGATTGTTAAACGAGTTCAAAATGCTGAACCCACAATTATGTATGTCTATAATACGGAGGGCAGTATGATACCGTCTCATTCAATCAACAAGTTTTATCTAGAAAAAGAAGAAATTGAGCATAAAGTCTTAGGAGAAGCCCAAAAACAATTTGAAAAAGAAGGTATAGAAAACATTGAAACAAGATTGGAAAAAGGGCACCCTGCAACAACCATTACTCAAGTAGTTAACGAAGAAGATTTTGACATGGTTATCCTCGGAAACAGAGGCCATAGAGGTTTAAAAAAATTCTTCCTGGGAAGTGTAAGTAACGCTGTAGCACAGGAAATAGATAGGGATATACTGATAATAAAATAACCAAAATACTTTAATACTTTTCAATATCTTTTGCTAAATCTTTTGCTAAAAAAGAAAAAGGCCTCTAAGGGCCTCTTTTGATAATTTTAAGTACTGATGACTACTCTGCCATTTTAAATGGCAGCTTTCTTAATTGGCTTTATTTGTAAAATTAAGCATGATTAATTTGTAAGCATAGCGGTAGAAAACAACAATAACAGAACCAACCAAACTACAAACAGGTCAAAGTTATAATTAAAGGGATTGATGGTTTGATAAAAGGGGTCCCCTTTTGTATCATAGTCCGCTTTGATCAATGCAAAAAACACTTTTCTAAATAACTTTCTAAAAGTCTGGGAATAAATATCTATTGCTCTCATCCAAAAATCATAGATTGCATACATCATTCCAATAATACCCTGAATAAATCTCAGCATCAAACGAGGTAGAATATTTTCATCAAGGAGTGCGGCCTGTTTTGAGATAAATATACCCGGTTTATTACCATTAACAAGAGTGCTGTCAACTAAACCATCCAAAATATAGCCCGTAACCTTAAACCCGCTAAGAAGTTTCAATGTTCCTGAGACCACAACATAGTTGATTGAGTTGTCCACAACTGCCCCCACTTTTTGTAAGATAAACATAAATGCCCGATTAAAGGGGATATAGATCAAATACTCGATACTCAACCAGTGGGGGAACTTTGCCTGCTGAAATAATTTTGTCCTGCTCATAAAATCATACAATACAAGACCGATAAAGACAGCTTGAGCCACATTCCAAAGATCATAAGGCACCCATAAATCTATATCGGCTAGATAAGCTATATTATCAGCTTCAAAGGTAAATGTTTGTGACAAGGGGATGACAACTTCCCTAAGTACCTGATGAGGGATTATTCCAATTAGCAAAATTGCCCCGGCAAAGACCAAGAGTACAATCTTTTCAGAAAATGTTTCTCCTCCAATCCCTTCATAGGACTCGTCAAGCTTACCAAAGAAGACCCCTCGGGTTATCTTAAAGATATAACATACGGTTAAGGCACTAGTTATGGAGAATATTATTTCGGCATAGTATAGAGAAGCATGCCCCCCGTAGTAAAATGCATCCTCAATGGCATGGTGCAAAAGGGTTTTGCTCGCATAACCGTTAAACAATGGTATCCCTGCAATACCGCAGGCTGCTACCACAAATGCAAAAGCCGTATAAGGGAACTCTTTTCTCAACCCACCCAACTGGGACAATTCCAGCTTGTGAGTCCTACAATAGACAGCTCCAACCATCATAAACATCCCAGCTTTGAAAAAAGCATGATTCAAAATATGATAGATGGAACCTGTAAAGCCCATCATACCTTCACTTCCCATATAAGCAGCACAGCCGATCCCCATCAAAATGTAGCCCATTTGACTGATGCTAGAAAAGGCAAGGGTTCTTTTCACATTGGTTTGAAACAGGGCCATAAAGGCTGCAGAAAACATCGTTATCATTGCTATCCAGATGAGAATAAATGCCATAACACGGGTATAGTCGTGGATATATTCTTCAAGTGGAGAAGTGAATATAAGATTTGTAATCAAGAATATCCCGTAAGCTCCGGTTTTGATCATAATACCGGACAAGAGAGCACTTGCTGGTGAAGGCGCTACCGGATGAGCTTTAGGCAGCCAAATATGCAAGGGAACCATACCCGCCTTGATACCAAAGCCAACAATCATTAAAAAGGCTGAAATATAACCAGGTATCCTGGCTTCATCTATCATTTCCGTTAATGATGCAATTTCAGTGGTGCCCATATAACCATTTAGTATCATAATGCCTAATAAAAGGGCTAAACCGCCCCCAACTCCCAAGTAAAGATAGTTACGTCCCGCATCAAGAGCCTCTTGCTTCTCCTTGTGTACCACCAGCATATAAGAAGCTACTGACATCAATTCGAAAAATAAAAAGAGGGTAAACAGGTTTCCCGCCAAGAAAACGCCAAGACAGCCGGTTTCAGTTAACAGTAAAAAGAAATAATATCTGTTGCGGGAATGTTCTTTTCCCATATAAGTCCAAGAAAAAACAGTAGCTAAAAACCACACAAAAGAAGATAATAAAGCCATAAAAGCCCCTATTGGGGTTACATTAAACTCCAATCCCAGCATCATAAACCACTCAACGCTTAGGGACACAGGCTCAATGAGAGTTTCTAGAAAAAGTAAAAGAGAAGAGAAAAAAGCTCCAAAAGCTACTAAGGCAGCAAAGATATCCCGCCAAAACTCTTTAATCGTCCCCAGATAAAATGAAATTAAACATCCCAAAAGAGGAATCAATACGATACCTAAAATCAGATATTCACCTTGTATAAACTGTGGCGAAACCATAAATATACCCCTTTCTTACTTCAAAAAATTATCCTCATTTATTATAAAAGGTTTTGAAGCCCTGCTTTAATCAATTCCAGGGGCCAGTTAAATGACATTAAATTGAAAATCACGCTTCCACCGGTCAAAATAATGGTAGGTACAAGCATATGACCAGAAAATTCAAATAATAGCCCTTTAGTAACCTGTATTGGACTTGAAGAAACAGTAGAAGTAGCTGCCGCTAAATCATCCGCCTCAGCTTCTTTTTCTTCTTGTCCTTCTCCTTCCAAGCTCCTCCATTTCCAAAAGGCATTTATAACGATTGGGAAATAATAACATGCGTTCAAGAAACTGCTAATAAGTAAAATGATAATCGGGATTAGCATGGTTTGCTCCATAAACCCCACGAAAAGATACCATTTGCTGATAAAGACATTAAAAGGTGGAATTCCAACAGCAGTTAGAGAGGCAAGGGCAAAACAAAACATAGTCAATGGATATCTATACCCTACGCCACTCATTTCACTGATCAGACGAATTCCCGTACCTTTGATTATAACCCCTGCGCACAGAAACAAAGTTCCTTTCATAAATGCGTGGGCAAAAAAGTGAAAGGTCGCCCCTATCATAGACATTTCAGATAACAATGACATTCCAAGCAGGACATAACCCATTTGGGCAATCCCAGAATAGGCCAATCGCCTGATTATATCGTCTTGGGAAATAGCAATCAATGAGCCAAATAAAATTGTAAAACAGGCGAGAACCAGTAGATAATAATTCCAGGATACCCCTTCCCAAAATCCAAGGCCAAAAATATCACCAAATACCCTCAAAAATCCGTAAGCACCAGTTTTTAACATTATAGCAGAAGAAAGAATCGCTGCCGGCAAAGGAGCACAAGCATAAGCATCGGGCATCCAAAAGTGAAGGGGAAACAAAGCCGTCTTGACACCAAAGGCAATTATAAAACTGATAAAGGCCCACATTATTAGCGTCGATCCTTCTTCCAGGAGCCCCCCATTACCAAAAGCCACACTACCGGTTTCATAATATATTATTACAAGAGATATAAATAATGCCACACCGGAAAAAATAGCCATGTATAAAAACTTAAATCCAGCCCTGAGCGACCTTTCCGTTTGATTATGAACCAACAACATGAAATATATAATGGACATGAATTCAAAGAATAAAAAGAAGGTAAAAAAGTTACCGGAAAGTGCAACCCCATAACAACCTCCCAAAGTGATCAACATATAACCGAAGAAGGAATTGTTCCCTTCTTTTTTCTCCATATACTTCATTGAATACCAAAGAATAATAACACCCAAAAAAGTAAACAACAATGTCATGTAAAAACTGATCAGGTCCAGTCTCAAAGCTAAGCCCAAAGGTGGCAATACATCTATGGTATATGTCAATGAAGTCCCCTTTTTATCAATAAAAGAATTCAGCATCCCTGCACAAATCAAGGAAACTAACACAGCAGCAATCATCAACCTAGAAAAGATCCTATCCTTCCCTTCCAGGCGGAAAAATATGATCAAACCGGTAATCATCGGCACAAATATTATAATTAACTTAAGAATCAATGGTAACATAGAGTTATAATCCATAATTTATTACCCCTTCTTATTCTAAAATGCTTGATCTACCACCTGTTCCACCAAAGGAATGGTGGTCTTATGAGCAAATAATCCCAGCCCTAAACAGATAAGAGCCAGTATCACAATAGGAACCAGCATAGAAGCAGGTGCTTCTCTAGCTTCTGTCTTTTCATAATCTCCTTTACGGAAGAAAGCATTAAACATGATAGGTAGATAGTAAAATGAATTCAGCAAAGAACTCGCCAAAATTACAAGGGCAAAAACAGCTTTGTCAGCTTCGATACTTCCCTGTAGGATATACAACTTACTTATATACCCGTTTATTGGCAATATCCCTATAAGCCCCAGACCAGCTATTGCAAAACAAGTCATGGTCAAGGGTAATCTTTTCCCGATACCTTCCATTTCATCGACCTTGCTAGCTCCGGTTTCTTTCATCACAATCCCAGCACAAAAGAATAAAATTATTTTAAGAAAGGCATGGTTAACCAAGTGTATAACCCCACCTAGCATCCCCATGGATGAAAAAAGAAAAGCCCCCAAGGTTATATAACCCAATTGACTGATGGTCGAGTAGGCAAGCCTCAACTTCAGTACGTTTTGTTTCAATGCAATGATGGATGCTAATATAATAGTAATGGAAAAAAAGATCGGTATTAAATTGTTGGGATCAAGGGCCTCTACCAATTCCGGATTAAAGATAAAATAACCCGTTCTTACTACTCCAAAAACACCGCTTTTAACTACTGCCACAGCATGAAACAGGGCACTTACCGGTACCGGTGCTACCATAGCCCCAGGAAGCCAGGAGTGAAGAGGTAGAACCGCTGCCTTTGTACCAAATCCTGCAATCATAAGTATTAGGACTAGAATCAAGACATTCTTTTCAACAACAACAGTGCTTACTATACCACCTGTAACAAACTCTACCGGAGGTACAACGCTGTGTAAAATCAGAAAAGCTATAAGTATCAGAGCACCACCCGAAAGACAATAGAAAATATATTTTTTTCCAGAATCATGCGCTTCGTTAGTGCCTTCTTGTATAACAAGAGGGTACGTAGCAAAAGTCAAGAACTCAAAAAAGATATAGAATGTAAACAAATTACCGGCAAAGGCTACCCCTAAAACTGGAGTCATAGAAAGAATATACCAGAAATAAAATTGCCGCTGATTTTTCTTTTTGGCCAAATACCCTGAAGCATATGCAATAGCAAATATCCACAAAGTAGATGCAGTTATGGCAAAGACCATGCCCAGGGGATCCAAAGTAAAGCTAACTTCCAACCCGGGAAGTAACCTGACCAATCTAAAGCTTATATTTTTCCCGCCATAGACTGAAAAAAACAAAGACCATACTATAAATACATTTACAAGGATTACGCCGTATGCTAATGCTAGCCTGGCACGTTTATTCTCTTCTGAAATAGTATAGATTGCAACAGCCCCTATAATGGGTACAATCAATGGTAAAAAAGCCATTATGTCACCGGACATATCCAAAACTCCTTAAATAAAGAATAGACTTTTAACTATTGCTTGTGCTGCCTCCAGTGGCCAGTTCCAAGGAGATATCACAAAGACAAAGGTGCTTAAACCTAACATCATCATGGGCAAAGTCATTACAAGACCTGCTTCTTTACCTCCCGCCATCTCATTATCAGCTTCTTCCCAAAAAGCTATCTCTAAAATAGGAAAATAATAAGCAGCATTTAACAAACTACTAACGATGAGTAATATAGCGAATAATGGTAACCCTTCCTCCAAGGCCCCCATACAGAGCTGCCACTTGCTTAAAAACCCGTTAAAAGGCGGAATTCCTACCATACTCAAGGAAGCCAAGGTAAAACACCCCATGGTAATGGGCATAACTCTTCCTATCCCTGATAAAGTGCTGATCTTTTTTCTCCCCGTCTGGATGATAATGGCTCCTGCACATAAAAAGAGTAGACCCTTCATCACAGCATGAGCAAAGATATGATAGGTTGCTCCAACTAAAGCCTGCTCGTTGAGTAAAAACAAACCAAGAAATACATAACCTATCTGGGCAATACTTGAATATGCAAGCCTTCTTTTCAAATCATCTTGGCGCAGTGCCATTGCAGACCCAAGTAAAATTGAAATTGTACTAAGTATCAATGGTATTTGATTCCAAGCTAGTTCTAGAATAAACTCTACTCCAAAAACGTCGAATAATATTCTATAAACTCCAAAGGCTCCTATTTTTATCATTATTCCCGAAAGAAGAGCACTTACTGGAGCCGGAGCTGCAGGGTGAGCATCGGGAAGCCAAATATGAAGGGGAAATAAACCTCCCTTTATGCTAAACCCGAGCAAAAACCCGATAAATGCTACCAATGCCAACCCTGAGGGTTCCTCTATTATACCTCCCTGACCAAAGGAAAGGTCCCCTGCTAAGAAAAAGGTAGCTACTACTCCTAGTACGACTCCTAACCCTCCTGCAATAGACATATATAGGTATTTATCACCAGCAAAGAGGGCAAAGCTATCCTCTTCGTGAATAACCAACAAATAAGAGGTTAAAGCAAGCATTTCAAAGAATAGTAAAAAGCCCAATAGATCACCGGACCAAACAACTCCTATATTAGAAAGAAGGGTTAGTAAAAAGATAGAATAGTAACGACTATGTGCATGACCGTGAGCTACATAATCCCGGGAATAAATTGTTGCAAGGAGCCAAAGGACCAAAATTAATATAGACATAAAAAGCCCTAAGGAATCCACCCTTAATGAGATGGAAAGGGGAAAATTAAACAGTCTATATTTCCACAAAATCGTCTCTCCAGCCATAATCGTAGGAAGCATAAGAAAGTTCAATCCCAGTGCTATCAGTATAACTAAAGTAGTATACATTTCCCCCAACAACCGGGACTTTCCAACTAACAAATAAACTATGACTGCAGATATTAAAATGAACAAAAGTATCAGGAAAGGTAACCATCCCAATATGGACATTATATTCACCTCAATCAAATACTAAATAAAATGCACCGTCTAATCTCTTAAAATAGCAAGGGTCAAAATCACTGCCACCACTCCACAAAATATAATAGTGGTTTCTAAAAAAGTATCATAAGCTCTATACTCTAAGAGGATGTTGCTGACCAGGTTATACCCACCTGTTTCTTCTAAACCCTTTTCCACATACCTATCCATAACATAATTATTGAAGGGGCTATCTTCTTCGCCGTATAGGGGCATCTCCATGACCGCTATTAACAAGAAAAGGTTTGACAATATAACCAGTATTATCACCAGACTAACGAAAACAAGTTGTGCTTTTCTCTCCATTAATACGGCCTCCTTCCAACCCTACCAAGTACAGCTACCATTAAAACTGTAGTAGCAATCCCTATTCCTGCTTCGGTAATGGCTATATCTGGAGCATTCAATTCTTGAAATATCAATACAATTATTCCACTGTACACTCCAAAGATTATAATTACATACAATAGGTCATCAAAAATAAAAACTGCAATAGTTGTGAGAAGAAGACCAATAAGCAAAAGATTTAAGAGAAGAAGCTCTACACCCATAGGTTTTCACTCCCCTTTTTCTTTCTCTACATCTGAAGGATAGTTATCTACTACCCAATCTTTTTGCAGCAAGTGGCGTATTTTTTCTTCCCGATTGTATTCCACTCTAGCAATCAGATGCGTTATTACGGGATTAATAGTAAATATAAGAAATATTATTAGCAAAGTCCTAATTATATCAGTAAATTCTGGTAAAAGTAGTATTAATGCAAATAAGATCATGCCAGCTCCTAAAGTATCACACTTGCTCATTGCATGCATACGTGTAAACACATCAGGAAGTCTAAGAATCCCTACCAGGCCAACAATTAAAAAGAAAAATCCTCCCACCATCAAAATAACTACAATCAGATCAAGTACCATAATTTCCTCCCCCTACTAAATTCGCCCTTCTTCTAATAATTTCAGGATCCCCATTGTTGATATAAAAGCACCTAAAACAAACACAAGACTTACATCCAAATATATAGATATCTCTTCAAAGGAAGCACTTAGTAAAATTAAAAGAATCACCTGGGTTATGACATAGTTGATGGCAACCAGCCTATCGGAAGCAGAAGGCCCCAGAAAAGCACGAATCATACCGAGCCCACTCAAGATCACTAATCCGATCCGCATAAATGTAATTAAAAGGTCAATATCAATATTCATTGTCTTTACCACCTGACTCTAATTTTTTCATCTTATAATATAAATGCCAATCTTGTACTTCTTTAGCATTTTCCTCAGTAAAACAGTGAATAGTAACTTTATCTCCAATACAATCTACCGTAATAGTCCCAGGGGTCAAAGTGATGGAGTTAAGAAAAAGGGTTTTGGACAGCTCTCCATCTAGCTTTAGCTGATAGCTGAGAAATCCCGGGCTAATAGGAAGTTTTGGGTGCAAAACTATATAAGCCACTGTAAAGTTTGCCCTGACTATATCTATACCAAGGCAGATCAGATAATATATCAATCCGATTGCTTGGCGAAAACTAAAGCTAGTCGCATTCTTCTTAACAAAAATAGTGTCCGCCCAAATATAAGTCAGACCAAATGCTATTATAAAACCCGCTAAACCATGCTGCCAATCCAAACTACCGGAAAGCAAAAGCCAAAAAATCAAGAGCAAGACTAAAATCACAATAAAACCAAAAGGATCCCTTGTTATTCTATCTAACATATGATAACATCCCTCCCCAAGCACATTTATTCGCCCATTTGCCTGAATTATGGGGAAATCATTGCAGCCGCCGCACTTCTTATAAATTCAATTACCCCACCGGGAAACACACCTAAATATATTATTCCTAAAGCCAAAATCCCTACAGAAACCATAGTAGTTATGGGAACATCATCCAGCCTAAGTTTCTCCTTTTCTCCTTCACCAAAGAAAGCCACTCTGACTATGGGAAAATAATAAGCAGCATTTAATAAGCCACTTAAAACCACCATAGCAACTAGGATCCCTCTTCCTGTTTCCAAACTCCCTAAGGCAAGACCATACTTGGTAATAAATCCACCCATAAATGGTATACCTACCATGGACAGGGAAGCTACAGTAAAAGCTCCTGTTGTAATAGGCATAGTAAAGCCAATATTGTGCATCAAGGTTACCTTTTTCAATCCGGTTTGCTGATAAATAGCTCCTGCTGTCATAAACAAACAGGTTTTCATAAAAGCATGAACAACTATGTGAAACAGAGCAGCCAAGGTGCCCCACATGGGGCCGATGCTAAAGCCTAAAAATATATATCCTATCTGCACCACCGTAGAATATGCCAACCTTCTTTTTATATCCAGCTGGGTAAATGCAAAGAAAGAACCCACCAGAATCGCTAAAGACGATAACACCAGTAAAAAGCCGAGCACCATGGTCTCATGTAAAAAAGAAACTCCGTATATCTGGTAAAGAAGCTTCCACAATGCTACCACATAAACTTTTACAACCAAACTAGATAAGATAGCACTAGAAGGAGAAGGTGCTGCTGAATGAGCATCGGGAAGCCATACATGTAAGGGAAACAATGCAGCTTTTAAACCAAATCCCACCACAAAAAAGCTAGTAGTAGCCCAGATAAGAAACGGATAGCTTTCCTTTACTATAACCAGTTCCTGAGCAACATAGGTAAAATTTAAATTCCCTGTAATCATGTACAAAAAGCCTATGGCAAAAAGTATGAACCCGGACCCTATAGTAGCTAGCAAAATATACTTTAAGGAAGCTTCAGTCGCTTCCTTTGTCCCTCCAGCTATAACCAAAGCACAAGAAGTGATTCCAACGATCTCAAGCATCACATAAAGGTTAAACAGGTCATTTGTCACAACCATCCCCATCATGCCAGCCATCACCAATAATAAACCCGTATAATACCAGCTGGTTCTATCCCTTGTGACCTCTTTTTCCAACGTTCCCTGACAATACAGGGAAATAATAAAACAAAAACCTGTAATCACTAGCAGCATCAAAAGGGCCATCTCATCAACTAATATTTCAATTCCCCAGGGTGGTTCCCATCCACCCATGGCAACATGTACAGGCCCTTCTCTTTGCACTATACCGATTAAAGCTATCGAAAAAACAAAATTTAAAAATGAAACCAGTAAACACAAATAACCGCCCAACTCTCTTTTAAAAAAAGAGACAAGGGGAGATATAAAAGCAGCAGCTAATGTTGATAATATCATGATTGCTGGAAGGTCTTGCCAGGGCAACGTGCTCACCTCATTTTCATCAATTTGTCTACATGAATTGTTCCGTAAAACTTGTACAATCCAACTATAATAGCCAGAGCAAATACAGTTATGCTAAAGCTTACCACAATCCCAGTTAAAACTAGCGCCTGAGGCAAGGGATTTACGTAGATAGCTTCACCACTTTCAGGACTTAGGATAGGGGCACTACCACCACGTATATTTCCAGCAGCAATAAAAAAGTGAAAAATCGCAGTTTCCATAACATTGATTCCGATCACTTTTTTAATCAAATTGCTCTGGGTTAAAATTATCAGACATCCCATGCTGAATAAAATAATGGACATCAAATATGGAAAGTTTAATAAAAGTATTTCAAATTTAATAGCAGCCATATTTTTCAATCCCCCATCAAAAGATAAAAGAAAACCAATATTGCGCTAGCAACCAACATTCCTATAGCAAAGCTCATCACAGATAGTAACCCTAAAAACAATTCTCCTTCAGCAGCCGGAACAACTTCTTTCGGCAGGAAAAATTTAATCCCTTCAAAAGCTCCTCCTATTCCGATAAGAAAAATAGCGATGTGAAGATGAAGCATTTGGGCATCACGACTAACACCAAAGGCAAAGAAGTACAGGACCATACTAAGCCCAAGGACTACCCCCCCTGCAAATCCACCCCCGGGAGATAGGTGCCCATGCAAGATTATATAAAAAGCATATACCTGGATAAGCAAAAGCACATATCTAAATGTCACGCGAACAACAATATCCTCATTCATAATGACAACACCAACTTGATATTTTTTTAACAAGCAATGTTCTAATTTTCATAATATTCCAACTTCTGGCCGCCTAACTCTAAAAATAGTTTTGTTCTTATGTAGTAATATGTATTTTTATCCTTTTATATTTATGTATTGGACTCACATTTTGAAGAGTTCTACAAATAACTAATAAAACCTTCATTTAAAAAAGATTTTTTTTTAATTATTTAATACCGGCCAAAGCTAGGTTAAATGTAAACACATTTTAAAAACTATGTCAAGAAAAAATATATACATATTTTTTATTCGGTGTAATTTTTTGACTATTCTTGATATTTAATTTTAATCATATTGAGAAGGAATTTTCATTTACCCCCTCGAATAATTTTTCATATAAAGGTGTAGTAATCTTAGGATAGTGAATGAAATAACTTCATAAGGTAAGGCTTGACATTTCAACTTTTTTCAACCCGGTGTTTTCCGGTGTTATAAGAATTAATAAATCATAAGGAGATATGTCCAATGAAAGA
>CAZCIZ010000003.1:27964-31220 GCA_964498995.1 uncultured Clostridia bacterium
GTTTTCCGGTGTTATAAGAATTAATAAATCATAAGGAGATATGTCCAATGAAAGACTTTATTTTAAACACCGTCGCCACATATATAATACCTTTTATTCAGATTTATGGACTTTATATAACATTTCACGGACATGATACCCCTGGGGGAGGTTTCGCCGGTGGTATCATCCTGGGAGCCGGCTTCTTACTGTACTTTATAGTTTTTTCTCATCAAATTTATCTAATTCCAATTCCAGACCTTGCAATTTTGAGCGGAGTAATTTTAATTGTCACTTTAATTGCTGAAGCCACCGTTGGTCACGCTTTTGAAATAGGTATCGGCATCATCGTCGCAGTAGTACTTGTGGGTATATACCATACTATCGAAGGGGAGGTCTAACAGTGGAAGTACTGACCAACATAATGCAAAATTATCCTTATTTTGTTTCGGTAATTTTATTCAGCGTTGGGTGTTTCATGATCCTGGCCGAGTCCAACCTGATAAAAAAAATCATAGGCTTAAACATCATGGAAACTTCTGTGTTCTTGTTTTTCATCGCTCTAGGAAATGTGGCAGGAAAAGGCCCACCGGTTATTTCCCCTTATGATCCAGGCAGTGATATTTTAAGGGGAGAGTTTATCAATCCTCTGCCCTCGGTCCTGGTTCTGACCGGTATTGTTGTCGCTCTCAGCGTTACAGCTTTTGCCCTTGTTATAGTAATTAAGGTGTACAATTATTACGGTACCATTGAGACGGATGAAATTTTTGAAATCAGAAGTAGAAAGAAGTGGTGAAGACAATGATTGAATTCTTTTATTACAATCCACCTGCCCTTGTATTATTGATATTAATAGCTTCGATGTTGATGCCTCTTTTGGCAAGGTTTTTGGGAGACGTAGCTGGCTATTTAGCTGTATTGGTAACCGGTTTTTCCTTCGTACTATCCATGGTTTTTGCAGCAATGTTACCCGAAGGAGAAAAGGTGAAGTATGTTTATATGGACTTTTATCCCAGTATAGGGATAGAGGTTGTTTTTGATTCCATTAGCCTTTACATGATGGCAGTTATGGGTGGTATCTCACTTTTAATCCTTCTTTACAGCATCCCGTCCCTCAAAAAGGAAATACGTCCAAGATCCATCGGTTGGTATTATACCATCTATCTAATGATGCTCGCTTCAATGTACGGGATGGTCATGACAAATGACTTTTTCAACCTCTATGTGTTTGTTGAAGTTGTTGGTATCAGCGCCTGTGCTTTGGTAATCATTAAAAATGACAGGGCTTCTACCGAGGCAACTCTTAAGTACTTGCTACTTACTGCAATAGGTTCCGGCTTTATGTTATTCGGAATTGGACTTGTGTACGCCATTACTGGACACCTGAACATGGACTTTGTCACCCTGGCTATGGCCGGAGTAGATCACTACCCTTACGTTAACTGGACAATTTTATCTTTCTTCTTTGTAGGCTTTGCCTTAAAAGCCGCTTTAATGCCTTTTCACGTCTGGCTACCCGATGCTCATTCCAAAGCTCCAACACCTTCTAGCGCAGCCCTTTCCGGCTTAGTGGTCAAGGCATATATTATTGGATTAGTAAAAGTTTATAATACTATTGTAGAAGTTCCTCTGGTAGATTTCACCCATATAAAGATAACCATCTTGATTTTAGCTGCCATAGCCATGATTGCGGGTTCACTCTTTGCCTTCGTTCAGCAGGATCTCAAAAGAAGGCTTGCATATTCAAGTGTAGCCCAAATTGGATACATCTTTTTGGGCCTTGGCCTGGGAACGGCCTCTGCTGTATCAGCTTCATTTTTGCATATCCTCCACCACGGTAGTGTCAAAGCTTGTCTTTTTCTTGCGGCAGGAGCTATTTACTATCAATCAGGACAGATAGATGTCAGGAAGTTCACCGGCTTAGGATATAAGATGCCAATAACCTTTGGGGCCTTTACCATAGGAGCCTTGTCTATGATAGGATTGCCCCTGTTTTCTGGCTTCGTAACCAAATGGTATCTTGCTGTAGGCAGCATAGAAGCGGATAACTACTTTTTCGTAGTCTTGATAGTGCTAAGCGGACTTTTAAATGCCCTGTATTTTTTCCCCATAATCTGGGCAGCTTTTTTCCAAACCACGGGGGAAGAAGAATCTATAGAACCTAAGTTTTCCATGGATAAAGTACCTGTACTAATGCTAATAAGTATCTCTATTTTAGCGATATTCACAATATATTTAGGAGTATTCCCTGATTATCCACTGGAAATAATCCATGACACCCTCAACCACATGGATGGATTTATGATCTGATTATAGGCTTTGTCTCAGTATAAGGGAGGGAAGAACCTTGATTAAAAAGATAAAAGACGTTTCAGGTTTCATAACAATTTCATTTTTGTTACTTTTCTTCTGGTTCATGCTTGCTCCATATTTTGATCTATACAACATAACCATAGGAGTAATATTCGCCTTTGGCCTTACGTACATGTGGCAGGACATTCTTTTCAAGCCTGCCAAAAAAACCAATTATTCCTTAAAACAGATCTTTATGTTCTTGTACTACGTCATTCACTTGTTGATAAACATGGTTGTGGCCAACATTCAGGTGGCAAAAATCGTGTTGAACCCTAAACTTCCTATTAGTCCGGGAATAATAATTTTTAAAACCATCCTGGAAAATGACCTCAGCAGGGTATTTTACAGCAATTCAATAACTTTAACCCCCGGAACTGTAACAGTGGACGCCGAAGGTGATAAACTGATAATTCATACCTTTACCAGGCAAGACGCCTATGATGTTACCGACTGGTACATGGAAAGAATGATGAGGTCCGTGGAATTGGGTAAAAAAGACGATGTCGCCCTTAAGGAACAAGAGGGAGTGAAGAAAGGTGAATAATTCTATGTTTGATCTTACAGGACTTTCTTTAATCGAAATTTCTTTTACCGGTGCAGTAATAGTAATAGTCATTGTATCTTTTCTGGCATTGTACAGGACTTTAATAGGGCCGAAAAGAAGCGACCGGGTTTTAGGGTTGAACGTACTCACAAATAACGTAATTGTTATTTTGGTAATCTTAGCAATAACTACAGATAATTATACCTTTATTGATGCTGCTACGGTATACGTACTATGTGCTTTCATAGGTACTCTCAGCGTGTTGAAATACCTGAGCGGCAGTGAAAGAGCCTAACAAGAAACTAGCAATAGTACGGCTAAAATAAAAGTATTCAAGTTTAATTAGAAAAAGGAGGTAGTCCGATGGACCTCGTTTAT
>CAZCIZ010000003.1:31320-71129 GCA_964498995.1 uncultured Clostridia bacterium
TAAAAGTATTCAAGTTTAATTAGAAAAAGGAGGTAGTCCGATGGACCTCGTTTATGAAATAATTGTATCTTTCTTAATCTGGGCTGGAGTTTTCTTTATTTTCGTAGGTTGTTTAGGGTTGATCCGACTTCCGGATATTTTTACTAGGGCCCATGCAGCTGCCAAGTGCGACACCTTGGGGACGGGTCTGGTTATTCTAGGGGTGATCTTGACCATGGATTATTTACCGGAAATTGTAAAGCTTATCTTTATAATCGGTTTTGTCTGGTCGATCAATCCTGTCGTTGCACACCTGATAACCAAGATAGAATACGAAAGGGATACCCCTTTAACACCCGGTAGTTTCATCATGAACCGTTACTCAAGTGATAGAAGCTATGCTATTACCGAAGCAAAGGATCGTGATACAGAATGATGCCTGATGTCATAGTATTCATAATGCTTACCATTTTAATTGTCGCCAGCATATCCATAATTTTCATGCGGACCTTGCTTTCAGCGATTATC
Organism: uncultured Clostridia bacterium; assembly: GCA_964498995.1. Classification (GTDB taxonomy): domain Bacteria; phylum Bacillota; class Natranaerobiia; order Natranaerobiales; family Natranaerofabaceae; genus Natranaerofaba. Next base: position 31,828 of record CAZCIZ010000003.1, read on the forward strand.
GTTTTTGGTGTCTATTCTCTAGGCATGGCTCTTGTCTGGCAGCAGCTCAATGCCCCTGACATTGCTATTACCGAGGCAGCCGTAGGGGTTATATTGACCATTGTTATGGTGAGTGTTGCCAGTAAAGTAAAGGGGGAAGACTCATGACCAATACAAGAAAAGCGTTCATAGTAGCCTTGATTATTGTCCTTGGATTAAATGCATTTATACTTACAATGGCTGTAGCTGAACTGCCAGAATATGCAAACCCCGGCAATCCTACCAATAATCACGTCACCCAGCATTACATTGATCATGGGGTTGAAGAATTCGGAGGGTATAACCTGGTTGCCAACATTTTAGTCGGCTACAGAATTTATGATACTTTTATAGAAGTTATAGTTTTGTTTGCAGCAGTTATGGCGATTCTAGCTACTTTAAAAAACGTGAAGGATTGAATAAAGAAGGGATGAGTTTCATATGAACTTTAACAAGTATATTCCAATTGTCGTTACTGCGGTTACAGCGATTTTGGTCCATCTAATAGTCAGACCTGTTTTAATCCATGGAGAAACTTTGAGATTAACCATCGTTCAAATAACCGAGTCCCTAGACATTTCATTCAAAATTGATCCTCTAGGCGCATTTTTCGCATCTATAGCTTCAATACTGTGGTTTTTTACTTCGGTCTACGCTACGGGGTACCTTGCCAAAAAACAGAGGAAAAAAACCTTTTTTACTTTTTTCTTGCTATCATTGGCAGTCACCCTGGGGATATCCTTTTCAGCCAATCTGTTCACTTTCTATCTATTTTATGAATTTTTAACCTTGGCTACCTATCCCCTGGTTACCTTTGATAAGTCAGAAGAAGCTGAAAGTGCAGGGGTGGTATATCTATTTTACAGTTTTGCCGGGGCCGGATTCGTGCTTCTAGGTATGTTCTTGACCTATTCCATGGCTGGAACTTTGGATTTTCATCATCAAGGGATCCTGACAGCAGACATGGCCTCAAACTTTCAGTTGATCGCAACGTTTTTTGTCTTTATCATCGGTTTTGGAGTCAAGGCTGCAATCATGCCCCTTCATTCCTGGCTCCCTGTGGCTATGGCAGCACCAACACCAGTTAGTGCCTTGCTCCATGCAGTGGCTGTTGTAAAATCAGGGATTTTCGGGATATTAAGGGTTCTTTATTCAGTCTATAATGTAGACCTGTTACAGACTTTACAGTTAGGAATACCCCTAGCAATTATAGCTTCATTTACCATATTGTTTGCTTCCATTATCGCTATGAAACAAGATGTACTCAAAAGGCGCCTGGCTTATTCCACCATCAGTCAGCTTGCTTATATCACCCTTGGAGCTGGCCTGGTCAATTTTGCCGGCTTATCCGGGGGGACTATTCATATATTAAATCACGCCTTTTTAAAAATAACTTTATTCTTCTGCGCAGGTATAATCATATCCGCTACGGGTAAGAAAAAAATCAGCGAATTAGATGGGGTTGGAAAACAGTTACCCTTAACCATGGGAGCTTTTACTTTGGCCAGTATAGGTATGGTCGGAATTTTACCCTTAAACGGCTTTATTTCCAAGTGGTACCTTGTAGAGGGAAGTCTAAAATTAGGAGCACCCATTTTCTTCGCCGTTTTGATGCTTAGTAGCTTTTTAAACGCTTATTACTTTTTTCCTATTATTTCTCGGGCATTTTTTAAAGAGGGGCCTTATGAAGCTTCAACGGGAATCGAAGCACCCCCTGCAATGTTGTGGCCAACTCTATTTTTGGCGGCCTCGTGCCTTTTTTTAGGTATAAATTTGAATTTTAGTGTAGATTTGGTTAATAATGTTGTGGGTTATTTTTTCTAAGCACTATAGTATCTCGGTGAAATAACTGCTATTTGTAAAGGAGAGTTTATTATGCTAGATACAGGAACCATAGTCAATGCCCCCTGGCCATTGCTGGCAGTTCTCATTCCATTGATAGGTGGACTGATAATACTAGCAAAGCGCAATATACCTATTAATTTATTCAACACCTTATTATTTGTATTCTCAATCTTACCTGTTTGCTTTACTTTTCTAATGTTTGGCACCATCACCAGACAAGAAGTATATTATTTCAGCCTGGAAGTAGTCTCGCCTTTTAGCTTAACCTTTCAGGTAGACGGCCTGGGCTTTCTGGTCGCACTAGTGTCTTCTTTCGTGTGGTTTAGCGCTACCATATTTTCTTTCACCTATATGCAAAAGCATCAAAACACATGCAGGTTTTATGCTTTTCTATTAATAACCTTGAGCGGGACTTTAGGAGTTGCCCTTGCTGGAGACTTTTTGACATTACTGTTGTTTTTTGAAGTCATGAGCTTATCCTCCTATGTACTTGTGGTTCACAGTCAGACTTCCGAAGCTTATGATGCGGGCAATACCTACCTTTACATGGGCGTTATGGGTGGCCTGGCAGTTTTTGCCGGCGCAGGGGCTCTGTACTACCTTGCAGGTTCGGTAAATTTCGAGGCTGCTTCCAGGGGACTGCTGTCAGTAGGTGAACCTGTATTGAGATACGTGGTGGTAACATTATTCACCATTGGATTTGGTATCAAAGCTGGTATGCTTCCCGTCCATATCTGGCTTCCAAAAGCTCACCCGGTAGCCCCTTCCCCGGCCAGTGCCCTTTTATCGGGCATAATGATTAAAGCCGGTGCCTACGGTATAATTCGCACTTTTTCATTGTTCACGCCGCCGGTCAGCGTGGATCCTAAGGCTCTTGCCGGAGTTTCAGCTGAAATTTTCTGGCAATATTACGGCGGGATGGGATATGTCCTCATCTGGATAGGGGTTTTGACCATGTTCATGGGGGCAGCCATCGCGCTTTTGCAGGATAATGCTAAGAGAATGCTGGCTATGTCCAGTATCAGCCAGATGGGCTACATTCTCATGGGAGTTGGAGCTGCAGCATATCTTGGCAGTGAAGGTGGAATGGGATTATCAGGCTCTATATACCACATCATAAATCATGCCTTTTTCAAGTCCTTGCTGTTTTTAACCATTGGATTCATTTACTTTAAGACCAAGACGATAAATATTTATAAGCTGGGCGGATTGTGGAGAAACTTTCCCTTTACTACCGTCACATGTCTGATTGCAGTACTTGCCATAACTGGTTTTCCGGGCCTTAATGGCTACGTCAGCAAAACCCTCCTTCACCATGCAATTGAAGACTCAGCAATTTACGGCAGTCACTACGCATCCTTGATAACAGCCGAGCGGATTTTCATAATCACAGGAGCGGGAACTGTAGCATACTTTACCAAGCTATTTTCTAATATCTTTCTTGGCAAAAGACCTGAAAATTTGGATGAAGTAAAAGGCGAAACATTACCCGTTAAGATCTCTTTGAGCATTTTATCAGCCTGTATCGTCGCCCTGGGGATTTTCCCCCATGTGGTGATACCAAAAGTTATAACCCCTGCAGTCAGTTATTTCAATATTGATCCAGGCCATCTGGACTACGTGGCCGGTACAGACGTTTTTATCGCTCCTGATCTATTCAATATATTGATTTCATTTGTTTTAGGCGGCATAATCTACTTTATTGGAGTCAAAACAGGTTTATTCGAGAAAAAGCTGCCTGAATGGATGGGCGGAGATTTCTACTTAAACAACTTGGCTAAATTAGGTAATGCTATCTGGAACGTCGCTAATAGGGCTTTAGACGGTATCTTTGGACTGGTTAAAACCATCATTCAAAAAGTTTACAGCTTGGTCTTTAAACAACTGGTCAGGCTGGACTACAGGCCTGGAGATTCTAGCTCCTATCAAACCGTCAGCTTTGCAAATTTGGATTTTGATCTATTAATTGTCATAGTAATGCTGACCATAGTATTATCCGTCGCCTTCTATATTCAGTTCCTTTTCTAAACAATTCAACCACTTTATTACTATGCTACATTCAGAATAGTAAAATATATAATGGCCCGGCTGAGTTTAGGTAAACTCCTCCGGGCCATTTTTTAATTAAAAGCATTATCTTAATTACTTAACCAATACTCGCTCTACTATTCTTCTAGTCTTCTAGTCTTCTAGTCTTCTAGTCTTCTAGTCTTCTAGATCATTTGCAACTTCTTCCAAAGGCATTTCTTTTCTGGCAATACCTGAGTCCATAGCGGCCTTGGCTGCTGCTTTAGCAACTGCAGGAGCAACCCTCTTATCAAGGGCATTAGGAATAACGAAGTCCTCTTTTAAGTCAGACTCGGGGACAAGATCCGCTATAGCTTCCGCCGCAGCTACTTTCATATCCTCATTAATGTCCGTTGACCGAACATCAAGGGCACCTCTCATGATACCGGGGAAAGCAAGGACGTTGTTGATCTGATTTGGGAAGTCGCTTCTTCCGGTTCCCACAATTCTAGCTCCTGCTTCTTTAGCTTCCTCGGGGAATATTTCTGGAACAGGATTAGCCATGGCAAGGACTATAGCATCATCATTCATAGATTCAACCATTTCCTTGGTAACCGCACCAGCAACACTTACACCAAGGAATGCATCGGCTCCCTTCATAGCATCTGCAAGAGTTCCCTTAACATTATTTTTATTGGTTACCTCAGCCAACTCTTCTTTAGCCCAGTTCATACCTTCCTTTCTCCCTTTGTAGATAGGCCCTTTAGAATCACAAAGAATCAGGTTTTTTACCTTCATATCAAGAAGTATCTTGGCAACTGCAACTCCACCTGCACCAGCACCATTTACAACAATATTCAAATCTTCTACGCTCTTATTAAGTACTTTAACAGCATTTATCACCGCTGCCGCAGCAACAATAGCCGTCCCATGCTGATCATCATGAAATATGGCCAAGTCAGTTTGCTCCTTAAGCTTTCTCTCCACTTCAAAGCACACTGGAGCCGTAATATCTTCTAAGTTAATACCTCCCCAGGTTGACTCAGTCAAAGTCACTGCCTTTACGATATCATCAGCGTCTTGGCTATCAACCAAAATGGGAAACCCATCTACGTCTGCAAACTCTTTAAATAAAATGGCCTTACCTTCCATAACAGGCATAGCAGCTTTCGGGCCAATATTACCCAGTCCCAACACTGCAGATCCGTCCGTGACAACAGCTACTAACCTGCCCCTGGCTGTGTACTCCCAAACATCCTCGCTGTTTTCATGAATCTTTCTACAAGGTTCGGCCACCCCGGGCGTGTAAGCAAGACTCATGTCATCAACCGATTTAACCGGGACTTTACTAATAACTTCGATTTTACCTTTGTTCTTTCTGTGCAGTTCCAATGCTCTTTCCTTAACATCCATAAAAAGAATCCCTCCCATAAGTTAATATTAAAATATAATACTTTTACAAAAAAAATTTTAAGCAATGTAAAAGCAGGTATACTTCTTTTGCTTTATAAATAGCTATACAACATATAATTTTGTTTATTGAATATGAACCTAATTATGAGTTTTGTGACGTTTATGAACTTTTGCATAAAACTAACTTTTCTCTCTAACAATATTCTACCTACTATATTAAAATACCTGCCATTATTAGTACGAAAATAAACTTTTATTTTTCTACAGGAGTAGGTTCGGGGATATTACACCTTTTTCTTTTAGAGCATTCAAGGTTTCTATTAATACCACAGCGCCAGTTACCTTGAAAACATCTCCTACTAAGTAAGGTACTACTCCGACCATAATGACTTCAGCTAATCCTAGTTGGAGAACAAACATCATCCAAAAAGCTCCAAAGAAATAAACAACCACAACTCCTCCAACTATCACTGAAACAGTAGAAGAAATCACCCTTTTATATCTTTTGCTTAGAACTTCGTACAACAAACCAATAACATAGCATCCCACTACAAACCCTACAAGATAGCCACCACTTTCTCCAAACAATGCCCCGGGACCACTTCTACCCCCTGCAAATATTGGTATACCTATAACACCTGTCAAAATATATACAACCTGACTCATGGCACCTTTTTTAGGCCCCAAGAGCACCCCTGCAAGCATAGGACTAATGGTCTGAGCTGTTACAGGCACTGGACTAAATGGAAGGGGAATCACAATAAAAGATAAAATCCCTGTAAGAGAAGCGAATAAAGCCATCAAAACAAGTTCCTTGACATTATATTTTCCCTTTTTCCCAGAATATGACATCCATGTACCCTCCTGTCATCAAAGATTTTTCTGTTAACCCCTTTATTATACATGGTTAACAGATTCCTTTCGATAGTTTCTTCAAAAAATTTTTTATTCCTTCAAATTTTTATGTTAAAATTATAAAATAGCATAGGAATGACCATCTATTGAAAAGGGGTTGATAATTTGTCAAACGCACTAATTGTAATTATCATGGTTGCCCTGGCAACATACTTGATATTAAAAAGAACGGACCTGTTTAGAGGTGGATCCATAGGGGGCTCCCTCCCGGGGACAAAGACTAGAAAGGACGATTTAAGAGAGCAGTGCAGAGGATTACTTAAAATGCCTGCCGATGAGGCTGACAAGGTTATTGATAGATTAATCGAGAGACAAAAAGAAAAAAATCCAGGACAGTCTGAAGAATGGTATCTCGATAAAATCCTGTACGACTTAAAAAAAGACAAGCACCGATAAAAATAATCCTTTCATTTAAGTTGGCTTTGTCAAAGTTGGCCTTGTTAAAGTTACGGTTTGATTACCAATCTTCTGTGGAAATTTGCTAAAATGCTCGCAAATGAAAATCTTACTTATGGTAATCAAACCGTACTCTAAAAAGTATATCCAAAAATATATCCACTAGACTTCTTAAACCTATTACTACATTTAGATAAGCTTATGAGCCATGGGCTTTCTATTTTCAAAACTAAAAACATAACTAAAGCCAGCTTCCAACAGGATTTCCCTGATATTTAAAAGCTTATCACCTACGAATGCTTCTTCATGAGCATCAGAGCCCATTGTTATTATCTCACCGCCAAGTTCTCCGTATCTTTTGATTATTTCAAAGGATGGCATAGGCCCCATAAGACCGTACCTGTAACCCGATGAATTCACTTCGATTCCTTTACCTCTTTGGATAATCAGTTTCAGGATATCATCTATAATAGGCTTGTGATTGGAGGTATAAATTATATCATTTACTCCCTTATACCTTTTAATGTAGCGCCGGATCAGGTCAAGATGACCCAGGGAGTCAAATTCGTCAAAATCCTTTATACATCTATAGGTCTCCTCAAGAAACTGAAAAATAAGCTCCTCCCCATCCTTCTCCTCATGAAGACCCTTCTCATTTACATCTACACCACCTATTTCATGGATTGAAGCCAGGACATAATCGAAAGGATACAAACTCACATATTGACTACTTTTTTTTAAGGTATCCGGGGACAGGCCAAGCTCAACACCCCTGGTTATGCATAACCCTGGTTTTTCCATGTCCATCTTAGTTTCCTTCTCAATAACTTCTTTGATTTTAGCCAAGTATTTTTCGGTTTTTATCTTCAGGGTCTCACCTTCCCCTTCAAAACCTCCTTTGATTTCATGGGGCTCTACATGATCCGTGATACAGATTTTTTTTACATTCTTATCCTTAGCTGCTCTGATCAAATTTTCCAGGTTCATAATTGAATCATCGGAAAACTCCGTATGAAGATGGTAGTCCACAAGATTTTCTTCATTTATTTTCATCTTTGCATCGTCACCTAAAGTCATATTCAGACAATACTCCTTAGTTAATAATTGGTATCCAAAATCGCTCCGGTACTAGCTGACTTAACCAGCTTTGCATATCTTACCAAGTATCCTTTGTCTACTTTCAAAGGAGGTCTTTCAAACTCTTCTTTTCTCTGCTTCAATTCAGCTTCTGAAATCTCAATATTTAGCTTTCTCTCAGGAATATCTATTTCAATAGTATCTCCTTCTTTTACTAGTCCTATTTCCCCAGTTTCCATAGCTTCAGGAGAAACATGTCCTATAGCAGCGCCCCGGGTAGCTCCGGAAAATCTACCATCTGTCAAAAGGGCCACATCCTTATCAAGACCCATTCCAGCTATAGCAGAGGTGGGGCTTAACATCTCCCTCATGCCGGGCCCCCCTTTGGGCCCTTCATACCTTATTACAACTACATCCTTCTTTTCTATCTTTCCTGCAAAGATAGCCTCTACAGCTTCCTCTTCAGAGTCAAACACCCTGGCAGGACCCTTGTGTACAAGCATCTCCTCAGCAACAGCAGACTCCTTAACTACAGCCCCTTCTGGAGCAAGGTTACCTTTTAAAATCGCCAGGCCTCCTGTAGGCCGGTGAGGGGAATCCACAGACCGGATAATATCATTAATCTCTATCTCACATCCCGATACATTTTCGCCCAGGCTTTTTCCGGTTACCGTCTTTGCTTCGGTGTCTACCAAATCTGCTTTGATAAGTTCATTTATCAAAGCGGGAATTCCACCTGCCTCATGGAAATCTTCCAGATGATTCTCCCCACTTGGGCTAAGCTTAGTCAAGTAAGGAGTGCTCTGACTTATCTCATCGAAAAGCTCTAACTTCAGTAGAATCCCTGCTTCATTGGCAATAGCCGGTAGGTGCAAGACAGTATTAGAAGACCCTGCCATAGCCATATCTACGGCAATAGCATTTTTAAAAGCAGAAGAAGTCATGATATCAAGAGGTGTCAGGTCAGCCTCTAGACATTCCATGACTTTTTTCCCTGCTTCCCTGGCAAGTCTCAATCTATCTCCACTGTGGGCCATGGCAGTACCATTATACGGCAAACCCATGCCCAGAGCTTCCGTTAAGCAGTTCATGCTGTTGGCGGTAAATAAGCCGGCACATGAACCACAACCGGGGCAAGTCCTTTTGGCAACATTTTCAAGCTCCTCTTCATCTATCTTACCCTGCCTATATGCACCTACTCTTTCAATACAGTTGCTGAAATCAAGCTTTTCACCTCTATACCTACCTGCTTTCATAGGGCCTCCGCTGACAACCACGGCAGGTAGATCCAACCTGGCTGCTGCCATCAACATGGCCGGGGTGATTTTATCGCAGTTAGTGATCAGAACCAGCCCATCCAATCCATGGGCTTTGGTCATTGCTTCAATGGAATCACAAATAAGCTCTCTACTTGCCAAAGGATACCGCATCCCTTCATGGCCCATGGCGATACCATCACAGATTCCAATGGCAGGAAACTCCAGGGGTGTCCCACCTTCCATCAAAACACCTTTTTTCGCTTCTTCTGCTATCTCATTTAGGTGTTTATGACCGGGAACAAGTTCATTCTGGGAGTTAACAACCCCAATCAGAGGTCTTTTTATTTCCTCTTCACCATAACCCATGGCGTAAAAAAGGGCTCTTGCCGGGGCTCCCCTAGAACCCTGCATTACATAATCACTATGTCTCATCACAAAACCTCTCCTTTATGTTAAAATATGATTGATATAACTCAGATATTTTCAATTAGGAGGCTACAGCATGGATCAACAACCTCCCGGTGTATTTAAAAATGAAAAATTCAACCAAGCCAGATTTTGGCGCATACACAAAAACAAAATCGACAAGTTGAAAGTCCGCCTAAATAATCTCCTTGATGGCGAACCATTTACAGATTCCCATATCCACCTGTTCCCACCCAGGTTATTAAATGCTATTTTCAATTGGTTTCATAGAGAAGGCTGGAACATACCATATAAAGAGGATTTAGACAGCCTTTATGACTACTTAGAGCTCACCGGGCTAAAAAGAGCTTTTTTGCTCCTATATGCCCACAAACCGGATATCTCCTATTCTCTTAACAGGTGGGCAGGGGCCTTTTGTAAGGATAAAATGCTCCTACCCTTTGGCTGTATCCATCCCGGAGACAAAGACATAAAAGCCCTCCTCCATGAGACCCTAGATACCTGGAATTTTCCCGGGATCAAGCTCCACCTCCTGGTTCAAAACTATAGAGCAGATGATCTAGCTTTACTGCCCCTATACGAAGAACTAAACAAACGTGACAAAGCCTTGATCATTCACGCCGGGACCTGCCCTTATCCCAAAGAACACTTAAAAATCGAATATCTAGAAAAGGTCCTGAAAAAATTCCCCTATCTGAGGGTACAGATAGCACATCTTGGTTTATATGAATTCCAACAATCTTATCACCTGGCAAAAAATTATGAAAAGGTGTACCTAGACACCTCCTTCATCTTGGGAAACCCGGATTTTCCCCTGGAGGATTATATGGATAAACTTTTTGACTTAGAAGACAAGCTCATCTATGGAAGCGATTTTCCCTTCATAAAGCACGACATGATCCAGGGGCTAGAGAAAATTCTCCAATTAGACTTAGATAAAAACTTCTATCAAAAATTATTCTCCCAAAATGCTTCCAGGTTCCTTTCCTGACTTGACCTGATTTGACCTGATTTGATCATATTATCTTGTCTGTTTTCAGTGCTTGTATCTCCTCATCACTAAAACCCTGTTCTTTCAATACTTCTTCAGTATCTTGGCCGTGATCGGGAGGAGATTTGTGAGGCTTTTTCTCCTGGGGATAAAATTTCATGGGTATATCAACAACTTTGGTCTTACCAGCCCTAGGATGAGGCATCTCCTGAAGCAACTCCCTGTGTCGTACATGAGGATTATCCCCTAGCTCATCCAAGGATAACACCGGATCACAGCACACATCTTCCTGCTGAAAGATTTCCTCCCACTCTTTTCTCGTTTTACTCAAAAACAAATTTTTTAGCTCTTCTTTTACCCATGGCTCCTCAGACATTCTGTAATCCACCAGATCTTCCCTCTCGATAATCTTGCAGAAATCTTCCCAGAACTTGGGTTCTAAAGCTGCAACAGCAAAGTATTTATCATCCTTGGTGGGATAAACATTGTAGCAGGGCAGTTTCCCGCTTAACATGGTTTCTCCTCTTTTCAGATTTTCATTTGAAAACAACTGCATCACCAGCATGGTGGCAAAAGAGATAGCTCCGTCCAGCATGGATACATCCACATACTGACCTTCACCCGTTCTCTCCCGGTGATATGCTGCCGCCAATATTCCTGCCACTGCCATCAAAGCTCCGCCTCCTACATCCCCTATCTGAACCGGAGGCATGGCCGGGTCTTTTCCCTTCTCTCCGTTAAGATCTAGGATACCCGATTGACAGATGAAGTTCAAATCATGTCCGGACTTATCCCTATAAGGGCCATCCTGACCGTAACCCGAGATGGAGCACATGATCACACCTGGTTTTTTCTCCTTTAGAGCTTCATAACCGATCCCCAGCTTGTCCAACACCCCCGGTCTAAACCCTTCCACCACCACATCATATTCTTCTATAAGTTTAAAGATTATTTCTTTTCCTTTGTCGCTTTTTAGGTTAAGCTTGATTCCCCTTTTGTTTCGGTTCAGTCCCCAAAAAAGTGGGCTTTCTTCCATCCCTTCATAGTGAGGCTCAAGCCATCTCATATAATCCCCCAACCAGGGATCTTCCACTTTAAGTATCTCGGCCCCCATATCACCTAGAAGCTGGGTGGCAAATCCCCCCGGCAGCAACCTGGATAAATCAAGAACTTTCAAATCCTTCAACAATGAATACATACAAATCCCCCTTATCTTTTTTTATCAATACCCCCAGTTTCTGTTCAACATAACAACTGCAGCCGCCATAACAAATAAGCCGGAAAGCAAAAATGACACCGGAAATCCAATAATTCCTACTATTCCACCAAATGCAAAGGAAGAAACAGCAATAGAAACGTCAATGGTACTTTCAAAAAAAGATAGAGCCGTTGCTCTGGTCTTATCCTCGCTTTTATCGATTAACCAGGCAGCTATGGTTGTTACTGCTCCGCTGAACCCAAATCCTGCAAAAAAGCTACTCAAAAAAAACACAGCCGGGCTAAAAGGAAGAAGGAGATAAACTCCTACACCCAGTCCGGCACTTACCAGGCAAGGCCAAACCACCTTTTCCCTACCCAAGGAATCCGACAGGTATCCGGCCAATAAATTTCCAGCAAGACCAAAGATTCCAAAGAAGGTGAAATAAATCGCCGGGTTATCCAGATTTAAAACCTGGGAAACATATATGGAGCTAAAAGTAAATAAGATTCCATGGGTGATGGCTCCCAAGGAAGTAGCTATATAAACGGGCCACAGCTTTTTGTTACTTAACACTTTTATGTTCTTTTCTACTTCACCCTTCACACCATGGCTCTGTTCAGACTCAAAAGCTGGCGGTTTTATCATAGCTCCCAAGAACAAGGCCAAAATCCCGACAAAGAAACTGATTACAAACCAGGTATCAAAATTGTACACTTCCTCAACCTGGCTTGCTATAGCCGGCCCTAAAAGTAAGGCCGTAGTATTAATCAATCTGTAAACCCCCAGATATCTTCCCCTTTTGTCAGGTGGGGAAATATCTGCCGTTAGAGAAGTCCCGGCTGAAAAAAAAGCCGCTAAACCAATGGCTTGATATGCCCTGGCAAGGACCAGGTGCAATACACTGCTGCTCCACATAAATAATAGCGGCGCAGTAGCAAAAGCAAAGATCCCAATCAACAAAGGTACCTTTCGCCCTCTGCTATCAGCCATAGGACCAAAGTATAGTCTAAACAAGACTGCTGCTGCGAAAAAAGTCGTATTTTGGAGTCCGGCATGAAATTCAGTTCCTCCAAGTTCAATTACGTGAACAGGTGCTGTAACCAAGGTGGCAAAAAAATTAATAAATACAAGTAATGCTGCTCCAAGCAAAAGCAGAAAATTTTTGTTCATAGGCTAGTACATCTCCTTTATGATTACAAGTTTAGTTTAACAAATTGATGTACAATTTACAAAAGAATTATCACCTTTTAAGATGATACATCAACCCTGGATTAAATTAAAGCTCAATGTTAAAATATGTTTAGACCATAATAATCCAAGAGGTGGTAATGCCAATGATAATGCCTTATAAAGATAAACAGCCTGATATCCATGAGACTGCTTTTGTAGCTCACAGCGCCATAATTACCGGAGATGTAAAAGTAGGGGATAAAACAAGCATCTGGTACGGATGTGTAATCAGAGGAGACGTCGCCCCTACAGTAATAGGGGACGGGGTAAACATCCAGGATAACTCAATAATACATCAAAGTCCTGAGATGCCGGTTGCCATAGAAGATGGCGTCACAGTAGGGCATAATGTAGTCTTGCACGCCTGTAAAATAAGGAAAAATTCCCTTATCGGGATTAGCAGCACTGTCCTAGATAATACCGAAATCGGAGAAGGCACCATGGTGGCAGCTGGAAGCCTCGTCCCGCCAAACAAAACTATCCCACCAAGGTCCCTTGTCATGGGATCCCCTGCTAAAGTTGTCAGAGAATTAAAAGAAGAAGAAATTAAGGAAATGGAAAGGATTAAAGAAGTTTATCAAGAAAGAGGTCAGGAGTATAAAGAATTAGAGAAAAAACATTTGGGCTAAACTAAAAATACATAGCCGAAAAAGGAGGTTTTTCTATGGCTTATACAGCTCCCTTATACAGGCCTCCAAGCGAGGCATCAAGTATGATTTTTCAGATAACCAACGGCTGTTCCCACAACAGTTGTGTTTTTTGCGGTATGTATAAGGACAAAAATTTTTACATTAAAACCTGGAATGAGATTAAAGAACATATTGATGAATTATCCCAGGATCCCAGAATGATCAGAAGGGTCTTCTTAGCCGATGGTAACGCCCTGGCAGTGGATACAGATACTTTGTTGAAAACCCTTGACTATATCAACAGTAAATTTACCAATCTAGAAAGAATATCGATTTATGCAGGACCAAAAGACATCCTTGAAAAAAGCGAAAAAGAGCTTAAATCCTTAGGTGAAAAAGGCCTTGAGCTGTACTACCTGGGCATTGAAAGCGGAAGCGAACAGGTCCTTCAAATGATGAACAAAGGGGTAAGTGCTGAAAAAATAGTAGAAGCAGGTCAAAAAATAATCCGATCAGGGCTGCAATTATCTGCCACCATTATTTTAGGCCTTGGGGGCAAGGAGCTAAAAAAAGAACATGCTCTAAAAACTGCCCAGATTACAAACAGAATTGACCCCACCTACCTTGGTGCCCTAACCTTGATGGTAGACCCAAGATCTCCCATTCATACCAAGATCCAGAAGGGAGAATTCAAGCCCCTTGACTCAATAGAAATTCTGGAAGAACTTGAAATAATGCTAGAAAACTTTGAGCTGACCAACACCGTCTTCAGATCAAATCACGCCTCAAATTATCTACCCTTAAAGGGAATCTTGAACCGGGACAGGGATAAACTTTTAGATCTAATCAGATCCGCTCTAAAAAACCCTGACAAGGCCGGACTTAGGCCGGACCATATGAGGGGATTATAGCCCATAAATCATCCAGTTTTCCCTGTGTTATCTAACTTTTCATGTTTTGGGTTTTCACACCACAACCAGTAATGAAAATAACTGATTTATTTTCTTATTAACTATTTGAATAAAAGGCAAAGCTGGTCAAGTCCTGTCATTTCCTCTATAGTGAATTTCTCCAAACCCACCAGATTATCAGGACTCTGACCAGCTTTTAATTTTTTAACCTACGGTTCTATCATGTCCTTCCCAGTACTTTCTTCTCAACTCAAACTTTTGCACTTTTCCGGTAGCCGTAGTAGGTAGCGACTCTACATACTCGACACTGGTCGGACATTTGTACCCTGCTATTTTTTCTTTACAATATTTAATAATCTCTTCTTCAGAAGGTTTTTCATCACCTTTAGGTACAATTATAGCCTTTGGTGTCTCTCCCCATTTTTCTGAAGGGACACCTATAACCGCACACTGTGCCACCACAGGATGTTTGTATAGTAAGTTTTCCACTTCTACCGATGATATATTTTCACCGCCGGAAATAATTATATCTTTACCCCTATCTTTAATCTCACACATTCCGTTCTCATTAATAGTAGCCAAATCCCCTGTATGGAAATAACCCGGCCGCTTAGCATTAAAAGCTTCTTCTGTCTCCTCAGGTTTGTTCCAGTACCCTTTCATAACCTGGTTCCCTCGTATTACTATCTCACCTATCTCATTTCCTTTTTGATCCACATCATTTCCTTCATTATCAACAACCCTAATATCGGTACCAAGTGCCTCAAATCCCTGCATTCGTTTCAGTTCATATTTATTTTCTTCATTAGTAAATCTCTCACTATGACTTGTGGTAATCAAAGGCGAAACCTCTGTCAAGCCATAAAGCTGTCTTAATTCCCAGCCAAATTCATTTTCTATAGTTTCAATAGTAGTTTGCGGTGGTGGACTTCCAGCTGTAGTTAGCCTTACAGGTCTGTTACCTCTTGTAGGAACATTTGGATTTTCATTATAGTGGGCGATCAGCATATTTAATACAGTCGGCGCTGCGCACAGATAGGAGACATTATATTTATTTATTTTCTCAAACACTGCAGCAGGTTCAACTTTTTTCAGACACACGTGAACTCCGCCCATACCTGTAATTGAGTAGATATGCCCCCAGCCATTCACATGAAACATGGGAAGTGTCCACAGGTAGACATCACCATCGCTAATCTGAAAATGAACACTTAAAATTAAAGCATGCCAGTGCTCTGTCCTATAAGTTCTCATAACCCCTTTAGGGTCACCAGTTGTTCCGCTAGTATAGTTTATGGTACAGACATCATTCTCATCATAATCCGGTCTTGGCGGCTGCACAGGACTTGACTCTTCAAGTAGCTTCTCATAATCCTCCCAATCACCCTCTGCCTTATCAGCATCATATGCCACATAATATTTAGCAGGCAGTCCATCCCTTATCTCTTCAATTCTATCTGTAAGTTCACTATCGCAAATAATTGCACTTGCACCACAATCCTTCAAAATATATTCATATTCCGAAGATTTCAGCCTGTAATTTAACGGTACATTTATTATCCCTAACTGATTAGTAGCATAAAAGGTTTCCAAAAGCCAATGAGTATTAAAAGATAATACTGCCACTCTATCCCCGTACTTCAGGCCCCATTTTCTAAACAAGTTTGACAGCCTGTTAACCCTTTCATTAAATTCATTGTAAGTAAACTCTTTACCATCATCTGCAATAACCCCTAGATGATCACCATAAATGTCCACCGCCCTATCCAAAAACTCTACCGTTGTCATTGGTACTTTCAAAAAAACCATCCCCCTTTTAATAACCTTTAATTTTTGACATAAAAATAAGTTACACTTAAATTAAAAACAAATTCCAATCATTACAAAGTTTCCAAATTTTAAAATATTCAGAATTCTAATCTCAATATTATTATACAAGGATAGTTAAATAAATTCAAGCATATGTCAAAGCATATGTCAAAGCATATGTCAAAAAATCATTGTTAACTAACTTTTCATGTTTTGGGTTTTCACACCACAACCAGTAATAAAAATAACTGATTTATTTTCTTACTAATTTAACTAAAATTAAAAAACCCTCTTGCATTTTTTGTGAATATTCTGTAAAATACAATTAGCTATTATAATACACCTTTCAAGAAGTATTTATCTCTTCTATAACGAAAGTCATCCTACACCATCCTAATTTACCAAACATCAAAGAAGGAATATATTAATTTTAAACGAATAATATTATTGATAGAGTGAATTTTCTAAATATTACAAATTCTCTGCAGGAAGGGTGAAATGATGAAAAAATTTTTTATATTAGTATTAGCTTTAGGATTACTATCAGTCTTTATGCTGCAAATTGGTGGAACTCATGATTATAATACTCCTCCCGACGAGGTAATCAATAATTACTGGGAACTACATCAACTAGGAGAAATTGAAAAAGCTAATAAATTATTGGCTGAAGATGGCATTAAAATGATTAAGGGAAAAGATAATAGTAACATAAACATAAAAATTAATAACAAATCAGAAAATATTGGGGATTTTGAAAAAATTTTTTTAGAAAATCTTGAAATTGAAGCAGTTGATTATGAGGAAATCGAGAACAGAAAAAGATATGCACTTTTTGGCACGAAGGGTGCAGTAGCAGATGTTAAAGTCACAAAGCCTGACTTTAAAGAAACTTTCGATAAGTTTTTTTCAGAAGGAAAAGAAGAGTTAAAATCACTCAAAAATAATGGTGCCAGTAATAAAGAGATAAAAGAAAGAGCAGAAGAAATTTTAGAAGAACACTTAGAAGAATCTCCAAAAATCACACATCAAGAACAGGTTATTCTTCGATTGGTGGAAATTCGTTCTTCAGGAAGAATGGAAGGATGGCAAGTATCTGACTGGAATTTTGAAGCTATAAATGAAAGGATTGATTCAATAAGTAAAAGAATGAATAATGAGTTCAATTTATAATTACTCACAGATTATTTATTACTATTAGGAGGAAATCATAGGAGGAGATCACCAGATGACTTCGGCAGAACAATTAAGAGAAGCTGCGTTCCTCACAGAAAACGTTAAAGCAGAATTAAGAGAAAGAAAATATTACTTTAAATTAGGGCACTATATCGCAGCGATAACCGGCATCATTTTTGGTATCAGCAGTTATTTTGCTACAAATGAATTATTATCTCCAGACTTAGGCACAAATTTATTTGCTTTTGCAGCTTTAGTAGTAGCATTCTATTTTGTCGCTAAGTTTTCTCAAATAATTCTTGGATTTGTACTCTGGGTTGTATCTAAAATGTTTCATTATAAAATTCCTATTGCGCAAATTATAAGATCTATAAACTTTGCTTTCTTACCATTATGGTTAGCGGCACCTATCGTCCCATTTATTACTGTAGCACCAAATCCTATAACAGGGCCTGCATTATATGTTATCAATATATTTTTAGTTATTATAATGTTATGGTTTGTTAGATCATTAATACATGTGATGGATGCAATTTTATCTACTAATATTCACCAGGCCAGGGTAATAACAGGTGTTAGCTGTGCTCTAATTCTCACCTTTGTATTAATTTTCACATAATGCACTTAAATATAATTTTAAGATTTCCGAAAGAAGGATTTAAGCATAACCTATAGAGCAAGTTAAATTTTTGCAATATTCATAATTATCAGTTAGATGCGGCCAGTAAGCTAATCCATTTTATTAGAACCTCAAGTTAAATAAAAACTTTAACCAAATAAAACTCTGGAAAGGAGGGGATTAGTTTCTAGCTTTATATAATCATCCCAAGTTAGATTAGATTGTTAGATGATGTTTAGATGGTAGTCAGTTAAATTATTTCAAGAGGAGGCAAAAAAATGGCTGATGAAGAAAAAGTAAACGAATCTTATGATGAAAGTAGTGTGTATTTTGAGCATGAAGTTAACTTATTACATCCCAAGACTCCCTTTATGAAAGATTTTTTAAAACTTAGTTTACCACTAGTAATAATTTACATTGTTGTCCTTTTAGCAGGACCTGCAGTAGTTTTCTTAACTGCAGAAACAGCTGATGGAATGGGGCCTCTAACAGAAGCTACAATTCTAAGCTTTCCTGTTCACTGGTTTATAGTTGCCTTTATCTGTCCCGGCGTTCCATTTCTTCTCTCTATCGTTTTTGCTATACAGCAGGATAAACTGTGGGAAAAATACGCTGATAGTGAATCAGAAAGTGGATAATAAAGTGAATAGTAAAGTAAGTTATTTAATTTTAAGTGTGACTTCATTAAAAGGAGGCGAACTCACAAATGGATGTTGCTGGTTTAGATATTAGTTTTAAATTGGATGCAACCATATTAACAGTAGTAATGCTTGTGGCTTTTCTTGTTGTAGGTCTAACACAGAAGGTTAGTTCTACAGAAGGTTACTGGGCTGCTGGGCGTTCAATCGGCCCCTTAGAAAACGGTATGGCAGTGGCTGCTAACTGGATGAGTGCTGCAAGTTACCTGGGCGTTGCAGGTACCTTTAGTGTTTTAGGGTTTTTTGCTTTTGCTTATATTATTGGATGGAGTACAGGTTATTTTATCCTCTTGGTCTTTATGGCAAGTCAGATTAGAAAATATGGAAAATATACCGCACCAGACTTTATCGGGGATCGCTACTATTCGGATGTCGCAAGGGCTATTGCAGCAATTACTACGGTTTTTATTGCGATAACATATGCCACCGCGCAGTATTCAGGAATTGGCCTAATGTTTGGCTACATCCTGGGGGCACCTTATGAAACAGCTGTTATAATTGGGACAGTAGTAGTTATCGCATACATCTTAATCAGTGGTATGCTCGGAGCTACTAGAAACATGGTTGTACAGTACGTAATTTTGATCATAGCATTTCTCATACCTCTAGTAATCCTTGGCTATGAATATGGGTTGCCACTATTCTTTATTCCATGGATCGCTTACGGTCCTCAGGTACAACAAGTTATGACAGAAGTTAGTACAGATTTTGTGGCGCCTTTTGCTCATATGAGTGCTTATCATTTTTACGCCCTTATGATTACATGTATTTTTGGAACAAATGGTCTTCCTCACGTTCTTCAACGTTTTTACGTTGTTAGAGACGAAAAAATCTCCCGTTGGTCAGCAGTTTGGGGCTCCCTTTTTATACTATTACTTTATCTAGGGACTCCCGCATATTCTACATTTGCCATTAATCAGTATTTTGGAATGACAGGAGATTTCCCCCTTGCTGGCGAATGGGCAGACGCAACGGTTGTTCTTGCAGCTCAGTTTAGCGATGTTGTTCCAGGTATAATTACAGGTCTTGCAGCAGCAGGTGGTGTGGCAGCAGCTTTTGCTACTACTGCAGGTCTATTCATGGCAGGGTCAGCGGGTATTTCTAACGACCTTTACACAAGAATATTAAAACCTCATGCTACCCAAAAGGAACAGGTTCTAGTTGCCCGAATTGCCACAGTAGTAATGGGTATTGTCGTTACTTTCTTTGCCCTTGATCCTCCGGCAATGATTGCTGACTTGGTTGGTATGGCCTTTGCAATTGCTGCAGCTGTTATCTTCCCAGTATTCTTCATGGGAATATGGTGGGAAAAAACCACTAAAGAAGCTGCTATTGCCTCTATGGTCTTTGGTTTGTTAGTAAATGTGGTAACATTTTTCGGTATGGGTCATCCCTGGTTTGACCAGTGGTTACCAGCCACTTCTTCGGGGCTATACAGTGTGCCAATTTGCTTTATAATTATTATAGTTGTATCCAAGATGACTCCAAAACCACCAGAAAGAATTATTCAATTAATCAGATATGTAAACAGTCCAGTTCCAGGACATAAAGCCGGTTTAGCTGCTTCTACTAACGAAAATCTAAACGAAGAAACAACTCCCGAACCGGAATCTAAACAAGGGAAATCAGGACCATCTACTTCTGGACCAAAGTTTGCCCCAAATTTTACAAAATAAATTTAATCAAATAGCAGGAATATTAAAATACGTATAGAATATATGGTGATGTGGGATATGAAATTTCAGAAAATTTGCTACAGTTGAAATTTTAAAAAAATTATCAAGGCAAAGAAACAGTGGTGTCTCACCTTGTCTTCTTTGCCCCAGTTTCTTTTTTACTAGCAGCTTTATAGCTAGTAAGCAAAAATTTAAACCGGAACTTATTCCCTGGTTTAAAATTCTTTTCTTAAATGTAACTTAAGGTATAAGATAAGGAGGGAAAATTTATATGAGTGCAGTATTTAAAGAGTTTACTGAAAAGGACATGATTCATCCACCCAAAGAGTTTAAGGAAAAGGCTGCCTTAACATCTTTTGATGAGTACAAAAAAATGTACGAAGACTCCATCAAAAACAGAGAAGATTTCTGGGCCAGAATGGCAGAAGAAAAGATCGACTGGTTCAAAAAATGGGATAAAGTAAATGAAGAAGATCTATCCAAAGGAGAAATCAACTGGTTCGTAAACGGCAAATTAAACGTTTCCTACAACTGCCTGGACAGACACCTAAAAACTCATAGAAGAAACAAAGCAGCCATGATATGGGAAGGTGACGAAGGAGAAAGCGAAACTTATACGTATCAGCAGCTTTATCAAGAAGTATGTAAGTTTGCAAACGTTTTAAAAGCTAATGGCGTCAAAAAAGGCGACCGGGTTGCCATCTACTTGCCCATGGTCCCCGAGCTTCCTATAGCTATGCTTGCCTGTGCCAGGATCGGGGCTATCCACAGTATAATCTTTGCCGGCTTTAGTCCGGATTCAATTAAAGATAGGGTTTTGGACTGCGAAGCCAAAATAGTCCTGACATCTGATGAAAGCTTAAGAGGCGGCAAAACAGTTCCATTAAAAGATAACGTAGATAAGGCTGTAGATGGCCTTGATACTGTTGAAAAAGTCATCGTCTTAGAACGTACTGGCGGCGATATTGATATGAAAGAAGGGCGAGATTTATGGTGGTACGAAGAGGTCGAAAAAGCTGATGATGAGTGTGAACCAGAAGAAATGGACGCTGAAGATCCATTGTTTATCCTTTACACTTCCGGAAGTACCGGAAAGCCCAAAGGAGTATTGCACACTACAGGAGGGTATCTACTTTATACTCAATTAACCACTGAATATATTTTTGATATCAAAGATGAAGATGTATACTGGTGTACGGCAGATATTGGTTGGATAACAGGCCATAGTTATATTGTTTATGGGCCAATGGCTAACGGTGCTACAACTTTGGTCTTCGAAGGTGTCCCCACCTATCCTGAGCCTGATAGGTTCTGGAGAGTAGTTGATAAATATAAAGTTAATATCTTTTATACCGCTCCAACCGCCTTAAGGGCTCTAAAAAAATCAGGGGACGAATGGATACAAAATAGAGACTTAAGCAGTCTAAGGCTACTTGGAACTGTTGGAGAACCAATCAATCCTGAAGTTTGGAGTTGGTACCATCATGTAATTGGTCAAGGAAAGTGCCCAATCGTTGATACATGGTGGCAGACAGAAACAGGTGGAATTCTAATTTCGCCTATTCCCGGTGCTGTTCCGACAAAACCCGGCTATGCAACAGTACCATTTTTCGGTGTTGAGCCCGGTATATTAAAAGATGAAAAAACAGAGTGCGAGACTAATGAAACTGGATTTTTGGTTATTAAAAAGTCCTGGCCGGCTATGTTACGTGGTTTATGGGGAGATCACGAAAGGTTTATGAACACCTATCTAAAATCTTTCCCCGGATATTATTTGACCGGTGACGGAGCGTTTGTAGATGAAGACGGTTATGTCAGATTAACAGGCAGAATCGACGACGTAATAAACGTTTCAGGCCATAGAATGGGTACTGCAGAAGTAGAAAGTGCCCTGGTAGAGCATGATGCCGTGGTTGAAGCAGCAGTAGTAGGGGTGCCTCACGATGTCAAAGGCGAAGGTATCTATGCCTACTGCATCCTTTCAGAAGGATATGAGAAGTCTGCCGACATGAAGAAAGAACTAATAAATCATGTTAAAAGCTCCATCGGTCCTATTGCTAAACCTGAAGATATTCATTTTGTCGATGACCTTCCCAAAACTAGAAGTGGAAAAATCATGAGAAGAATCCTTAGAAAAGTAGCCGAAGGAGAAACAGACAAATCAACCCTTGGAGACACAACTACCTTAGCTGAACCGCAAGTTGTCGATCATATCATCGAAACTAGAGGAAAATATTAAAAAACCAAAAATAGAAGATCCCCGCTGATGGCTTTTAGAAGCATCGGCGGGGATTTTTTATCCTGTAAAACTTTCGGCTCTGTTAGTTAATAGTTGCAATTTTTATTTTTTTACATTTTCGTTGATCCAACTGACAATATCTTCAGTAGAAGTTCCCGGTGTAAAGATTTCATCTGCTGCCTTCATTTCCAGAAGCTCTTCTTTCTCATCATCGGGTATGGTACCACCGCCCAATACAATAACATCATCCGCGCCTTGCTCCTTCAACATTTCCCTTATTTTTGGTATAAGGGTCATATGAGCACCGGACAAGATGCTAAGTCCTACCACATCGACGTCTTCCTGCAGTGCAGTAGATACGATCTCATCCGGGGTCTGGTGAAGCCCGGAATATATAACTTCAAAACCTGCGTCCCTTAAAGCCCTGGCCACGACTTTCGCTCCCCTGTCATGACCGTCTAGGCCTGGCTTAGCAACCAAAATCCTAATTTTGTCTTCAGCCACCAAAAATCACTCCCCCTCATAGATGAATTAATTTTTGTTTAGAATATCGGATCTTCCTTAAATTCTCCAAATACTTCTTTAAAAGCAGCTATTATTTCCCCTTCAGTACAATAGGCTTTTACACAATCGAGGATCTTGGGCATCAAGTTTTCATTTCCTTTAGCAGTTTCCTTCAATGCCTTAAGGGTATTATTAACCGCTTCATTATCCCTTTCCTCTCTTAACTTAGCAAGTCTTGCCTTTTGATTTTCTTCTACGGCAGGATCCACCTTAAACATATCAATATCGGGAGCCTCATCATCAATATATTCATTAACCCCTACAGTAATCCGTTCTTTGCTCTCAAGCTCTTCCTGTTGTTTATAAGCGGCATCGGTTATTTCCTGCTGGAAAAAGTTCTTCTCAATTGCCGGGATTACCCCACCAAGGGCATCAATCTTCTCAAAATATTCTTCAGCCTGCTGCTCTAGTTCATCGGTTAGAGATTCAATGAAATACGAACCGGCAAGAGGATCTATAGTGTTGGTCACACCCGACTCATGGGCCAGGATCTGCTGGGTTCTAAGGGCAATTTTGACGGCTTTTTCCGTAGGCAAGGATAAAGTTTCGTCCATTGAATTGGTATGAAGGGACTGAGTACCTCCCAGTACAGCAGCCATAGCCTGATACGCAGTCCTGACAACATTGTTTTCTGGCTGTTGAGCAGTCAAGGAACACCCAGCAGTCTGAGTATGGAAACGAAGCATAAGTGATTTGGGGTCCTTGGCCCCATATTTTTCTTTCATTCTCTTAGCCCAGATTCTCCTGGCCGCCCTGTACTTGCAGATTTCTTCAAAGACATCATTATGAGCATTGAAAAAGAAGGACAATCTCGGTGCAAAGTCGTCTACATTAAGTCCTTTTTCTACCCCTGCCTCTACATAGGCAAACCCGTCAGCCAGTGTAAAGGCAAGCTCCTGGGCTGCAGTAGAACCTGCTTCTCTAATGTGATAGCCGCTAATACTAATGGTATTCCATTTCGGAACATGCTCGGAAGAGTACTCAAAAATATCCGTTATTATCCTCATGGAGTGCTCTGGTGGAAAAATCCATGATTTCTGAGCAATATATTCCTTCAAAATATCATTTTGAATAGTTCCCGTGAGTTGATCCTTTGGCACACCCTGCTTTTCTCCAGTCGCAATATACATTGCGTATAGGATGGCAGCAGGAGCGTTGATTGTCATGGATGTACTCACTTTATTAAGGGGAATCTGATCGAATAAAGTCTCCATATCAGCCAGTGAATCGATAGCCACCCCAACTCGGCCGACTTCACCGGTAGCCATGTAGGAATCTGAATCATGTCCCATTATCGTAGGCATGTCAAAAGCAACACTTAACCCTGTTTGTCCCTGCTCCAAAAGATACTTATAGCGCTCATTGGACTCCTTAGCGGTTCCAAACCCTGCAAACTGACGCATGGTCCAAGTTCTTCCCCTATACATGGTAGACTGTACACCCCGGGTATAAGGATAACAACCAGGCCAACCCAGATCCTCTTCATAATCCAGGTCTTCAATATCTTCAGGAGTATAGAGGGGATCAATAGACACTCCAGATATTGTCTGGAAATTAACGTCCTTCTCCTTCCCTTTGGAATATACCTCTTCTTTCCATTTTTTATTCTCTTCTTTTAAACTCTCTAATTTTTCTTCATCAAACATTTTCTTTTTAGCGGTTTTCTTACTCGCCATAATAAAGTTCCCTCCCTTATCAAACTCTTTCATGTTTATTATACATGAAAATGACAATCTTTGTTAAAAAATGACTGAGAGTGCCCGTAACAAAGCCCGATTAAATATCTCCTAGTATATCTCTAGAGATCACAATCCTTTGAATTTGGTTGGTACCTTCATATATCTGGGTAACCTTGGCATCTCTAAAGTTACGTTCTACAGGATATTCTCTGGTATAACCATAGCCTCCCAATATTTGAATAGCCTCAGTACTTACCTTCATTGCCGTATCTGTAGCAAATTGTTTTGCCATGGAAGCATATCTGCCTTTTTTAGGATCATCATTATCTTTAGCCTTGGCGGCATTGTAAACAAGCAATTTTGCAGCTTCAATCTCTGTTGCCATGTCGGCAAGTTTAAAGGAAATCGCCTGAAAACTACTAATGGGCCTTCCAAATTGTTCCCGGACCTTAGCATATTCAAGGGCCGCTTCATAGGCAGCCCTGGCAATACCAAGGCCCTGAGCAGCAATTCCGATTCTGCCACCATCTAACAAAGACATTGCAATTTTAAATCCCTTACCTTCTTCGCCCAGTAAATTCTCAGCCGGAACCTTAGCATCAGCGAAAGCAAGCTCAGCGGTCTGGGATCCATGCAGACCCATCTTTTTCTCTTTAGCTCCTATAGAAAATCCAGGAGTATCCTTATCAACCAAAAATGCTGTAATCCCCTTTGCCCCTTTTGACTTATCCATGGTTGCAAGGACAGTGTATACATCGGCTTCACCAGCATTAGTGATCCAGTTTTTTGCCCCGTTCAACACGTAATGATCACCTTTGTTTACTGCCTGAAGCCTGATAGCAGCAGCATCAGAACCTGCATTCGGTTCCGAAAGGGCAAACGCTCCTAATTTTTTCCCCTGGGCCAGATCTTCAATATATTTCTTCTTTTGCTCCTCGGTCCCAAAGTACAATATAGGCAGTGTCCCTACAGAAGTGTGTACCGACAAGATGACACCGGTAGATGCGCAACCTCTAGAGATCTCCTCAATGGCCATAACATAGATCAGATTTGAAGCTCCTGAGCCACCCCACTCTTCAGGAATTACAATCCCCATCATTTCATTTTCGGCAAGTTTTTCTATGTTTTCCCTGGGGAATTCACCCTTCTCATCTATTTCAGCAGCCTTAGGTGCAATCTCATTGTCAGAAAAATCCTTAAACATCTTCTGCATCATCTTTTCTTCTTCAGTCAACTCAAAATTCAAAATTCTCTCCCTCCTTTTTAACAAGGCCTATAAAACAAGTTCATTTAATCAAAATCTTTTAACGATTGTAGCTTCACCTTGAGCTGCACCACTGCAAATAGTTGCAAGCCCGTATTCAACCTCTCTACGTTTCATTTCATACAATAAAGTCAACAAAATTCTACCACCACTTGCCCCGATAGGATGCCCTATTGCTACAGCACCTCCATTAACATTCACCTTCTCCGGATCCCATTTACCAATCTGGATACTGGTCAAAGCAACAGAAGCAAAAGCTTCGTTAACCTCGATGAGATCTATATCATCTGCTTTCAAGTTTGCTTTCTCCAAAGCTTTATTTGCAGCCAAGGCAGGTACGGTGGAGATATAGGGCGGCTTCTCAGAAGCCATACCTTGAGAAACTATCTTTGCCAGGGGCTTTAGCCCCAGTTCATCAGCTTTTTCCCTGCTCATCAGTAATAGTGCCGAGGCACCATCACTAATGGGCGGTGCATTTCCAGGCGTTACAGTACCATCCTTTTCAAAAGCCGGGGGCAATTTTGCCAGTTTTTCTAAACTTGTATCGGGCCTTGGACATTCATCCTTTTCTATAACTTCTACTTTACCTTTTTTGCCCTTTATTTCAACAGGGACAATCTCTTCCTGAAGGTAACCTTTGTCATATGCTTCTAGAGCCAACTCATGACTCCTTAAGGCCCATTTATCTTGGGATTCCCTATCAATGCCATACTCATCCCTGGGCACCTCACTACCGTGGACCCCCATATGAACATCATGAACCGGACACCACAGACCATCACTTATCATCCCATCGACAAACTTGGCATGGCCCATTCTCTGTCCAAATCTAGCAGTTTCAGCCAGATAAGGGGTCTTACTCATGCTTTCCATTCCTCCTGCCATGACAATCTCAGCTTCTCCAGCTTTGATCATCAAGTCACCATAATTCACAGCTCTTAAACCAGCAGCACAAACCTTATTTAGGGTATCAGAAGGCACCTGGGCAGAAAAACCTGCCTTCAAAGTCGCCTGTCTGGACGGGATTTGACCGCTACCAGCCTGAACAACCTGCCCCATAATTACATTTTCTACTTTTTCTTTATCAATTCCTGCCCTGTTTATAGTTTCTTCCAGGGGTATGGCTCCCAATTCCGGGGCACTAAGCTTGGCAAGGCCTCCGCCAAAAGCCCCAAAAGGTGTCCTAGCGCCGTCTATAATGACAGTTTCATGTAATCCACTCATATACTATAATCACCTCTCTTTTCATACTTTTACTAAACTCCCAAACCAAACCGACCCCTCAATCAACGCCGTCAAGAAAATAGGGAAGATACCCCCCTTATCATCAGATTAGCTATAATCAGTAGATAAGCTTCCAAGGAGCATCTTCCCTTCCTGGAGGTAGTTCTGTTTTGGTTTCAGAATTATGATCTTTGATCTATATGATGTTAATCCACTTACTTTACTTTACTTTTCTTTTCTTTTCTTTTCTTTTTCTCTCAGTTCTACTCTTCTAATTTTACCGCTTACTGTCTTTGGCAACTCGTCCACAAATTCAATTTCTCTAGGATACTTATATGGAGCAGTATTGTTCTTGACAAAGTCTTGGATCTCTTTTGCAAGTTCGTCTGAAGGCTTATATTCCTTAGCCAGGATAATGAATGCCTTGACTATTTCACCCCTGGTCTCATCAGGGCTAGCCACAACAGCAGATTCAGCTACTGCAGGATGCTCAACCAGGGCACTCTCCACTTCAAAAGGCCCAATTCTGTAACCTGAACTGATGATAACATCATCGTCCCTGCCGACAAACCAGAAATAACCATCTTCATCCTTCATAGCCCTATCTCCGGTCAAGTACCAGTCGCCTCTAAATGTTGCTTCTGTCTTTTCAGGATCTTTCCAGTATTCTTTAAACAATCCCACTGGTCGCTCGGGCTTAATCTTAACTGCAATATCACCTTCCTGATTTACTCCCATAGGATTACCTTCTTCATCTATCACATCTACGTGATATCCAGGTGCAGGCTTACCCATGGAACCTTGTTTAACATCTAGGCAGGGGAAAGTACCTACCAGCAAGCAGGTTTCAGTCTGCCCGAAACCGTCCCTAATTGTAATTCCGGTATGCTTCTTCCATTCCTCAATAACCTCAGGGTTTAAAGGTTCTCCTGCAGCAATGCAGTGTCTCAAATGCTTAAAGTTGTACTTGCTCAAATCGTCCTGGACAAAAACCCTGTATATTGTCGGAGGACCGCACATAGTTGTTATTGGATATTCTTCCATTAATTGTAGATTTCTTTCCGGGCCAAATTTACCACCACCGGGTTTATGAGCAAACACTGCAGCACCGCAGTTCCATGGTCCGAACACGTTACTCCAAGCAGCTTTGGCCCAACCGGTATCTCCGATGTTAAAGTGAAGATCCTCAGGAGTTAGATCTAACCAGAACTTTCCTGTAATGGTATGACCGAGAGGATATGAAGCATGAGTATGAAGGGTCATCTTGGGATGACCAACAGTTCCAGAAGTAAAGTATATAATCGCATCGTCATCATACCTGGTATTCTCTGTTTCAAATTCCGGCGAAACATTCTGAATGGCCTCGTTAAAATTAACCCAACCTTCTCGTTTTTCATCACCAGTCAAGATCATGGCATGAAGGGTCTTACAATCATCCTTAACGGCTTCCACTTTTTCTGCATTATCAATATCCGTGATAATTGCGGTAGATTCTGACCTGTCAACCCTGTATTGAATGTCTTTATCACTAAGCATAGCAGTTCCAGGTGCAACCACAACTCCTGCTCTCAAGCAACCCAAAAATGCAATCCAAAACTCCCAATTCCTCGATAACATAACCGTCAGAACATCGCCTTTTTTGACCCCATTATCTTTTAGTATATTGGCGAAGCGTTTAGAATAATCCGTCAATTCAGAAAAAGTAAACCTCTTTTCATTTCCTAAGTCATCTACCCATAACAACCCCAACTTGTCAGGATTTTCTTCGCCCATAGTATCGAACCAATCTCTTACCCAGTTGTAATACTCGGGCACTTCCAACTTAAACTCCTTCTTGGTCTTTTCATAATCCTTCATGTTGTAACCACTCATGCTCAAGTCACCCTCCTTTGGATGTTAGATGTTAATAGATAAAAATTAAACCTAATGTTCATTTTTTTGACGTTTAACATTATTCTGAAAAATCTCCTCAAAATCCTTCCTGAATTAGAAAAAATATTTAAAAATTTTTTATTAATTTAATCCTTGTTAACCTTTTCAATATTCAACTGAAAAATAGCCAACAAACCCTTTATGGTTAAAAGCACCTTAATAGAATATTATTGTACCAACCATAGATATATGAAACTTATTAAGAAAATAGCCAGTATTAATGCCACGAAAACCATTCTCTGATATGATAATCCTGAAGCGTTCTTGGTTGCTACAAATGCAGTAGGCAATACGTAAGCAGAAGTAATCATGGTATATAAAGACAGCAACTGACTTTCTACACCTGCCATGATCAAAGCTAGCCCAGGCATGGCAAACCACAAGGGTACTAAAGCAACCCCCAAATTACTGTAGACATGTCTAAAATACAATTCTGCCCCCAATCCTCTGCTAAAAGCCCAGAGTAGAGCAGCTCCGCTTAGATATAGGATAAATGCTACAAAAATTCCTGCACTAATGGTAAATCCCTGAAGGATAAACAGTTCTGCGGTTTCCACATCTTCAAGAATATAAGGTAGCAATAGAATTGATGAGAAGCCATAGATAAAAGCAACGACCAAAAACGTAACATGACCGTATTTAAAAGCCACACCTTTTTCATGAATTTCATCATATACTGCCTCATCAAGTTTCAAAACCCTTAGCAGGACGTTTACAAAATACATCTAGTTATTTACCTCCTAGCCTCACTTCATCAAATATGGTGAGAAAGGGATTTATATCCTTTCTCACCATATTATTATACATCTTTTTTTTGACCTATGCAAAATTTATTTATTAGATTTTGTTGTCAAAAGCTTAGCTTTATTGCCAAGGCTGTAGTCCCCATGCAGTTATAATCAGGCAAACAATAGCGACAACTACAGGGAATACTGTCCAGTTGTAACGATTTTCATCATAGTCCTCACCCCAACCATGGATATAGTCCACAAGTTTCTTTTCCTCCATGGACGGTGCTGAATTTGGAAGAATGCTATTAAACAATAGGGTTAACAGTATGGTCATGGCAAAGGATAGCGGAACAGTTACCAATCCACCGGACATTCCTAAGGCAGCCGTTGTACCAAATCCTACCACTACACCCGCTACTATGTGAGGTGAAATTATAATATAAATCGCTCCACATAGTAAGGAGGAAACTACAACTGCATACTTGTGGGTCTTTTTCCACCATACTCCGAGTAACAGAGCCGGAGTTATGGTTGTAGCAAGCATACCGAAAGCCCAGAGAATACTTATAACCAAAAATTCGGGAGGTCTAAATGCCAATAGGATCATGACTAAGCCGCCAATTCCCATAGCAATATAGCCAATCCGGACCTTTTTCTGATCTTCCACATTAGGAGCTACAAGGTTCATCAGGTCACTACCGACCATGGCTGATATCGCCATCAAATTACCTGCAATGGTGGACAGTCCACCTGCCACTGCTCCCGCCATAACGAAAGCTGCAACCCACTCAGGATTGTAAAATAAACTTAAAATCATGATGATCTGGTCGGGATCTGCTATTTCAATCCCTTCAGTTGCCTCAAAGAAAACTCCTGTAAATCCTGTAACATAGGCACCGGTAAATAACAAGCCCAAAAAGAACACAAACCAAATGGTAGCAGACCGGGCATGTGCCCTAGACCTAGAAGTAAAAACCCTCATTGCCAGGTGTGGAAGGGCAATAGGGCCGAAAGAAAAAGCAGGTATCAAGGCAAAATACCAGCGGATTCTATTTCCTTCTCCCATAAAGGGCTGTTCAATATCAAAGAAAGTAGGCGATGCTTCCATCATAGCTGGCACCATATCTCCGTATCCGAGATTAGGAAACCACCAGCCGCTAGAACCTAAGCTGTGCATGATAGCACCCATAGGAACGATCATGGCTATAATCATCAATGCACACATAAAAGCCTGGTTGAAAGAAGCTCCATACATACCTCCAATGGTAACAAATGCAACTGTCAAAATTCCGGCAATTATAACCGAAGTAATATATGGAATATTGAACATCAGCTGAAATGTCTGGCCAAGACCAATCATCTGCCCAAGGGCGTACATAATCATGGATAGAATCATCCAGATCAAAGCAACAATTGTCGCTTCAGATCCATAGCGACGCCTAACAAATGATGCGGGCGTATATGTCTGAATCCTTCTCAAATAGGTCCCATAAAACAGGGTTATCAGCGGAATGGATAGAGCCCATTGAGTCCATAAGAAAACGAAGGGAACCTGAAGGCCTAAAATCAAACCGCTTACACCCATAAAAGTCGCCAAACTCGCCCAAGTAGCCACCATGGCAAGACCATTAACAAGAGGGCCAATTGTAAAACCTGCTGCATAAAGGTCGTCAGCACTTGAAGTCTGTCTCATTGACATAAAAGCTACAATGTATAGAACACCGAATAAAACCAATAACCACATGACACCAAGCCACATATTATCTAATACAATTTCTGGCGTACCCATTTATTGACCCCCCTCTTCGTCTGAACCTGATTTCTCAGAGGATTCTACTGCAAGCTCCTCCATCTCCTCATCAAACTTGTTTGCAACCTGAGTGTAAATAAAGGTTGCGATAATCATCCCTATCCAACCGAAAAATAGAGTTATGGCATAATGAGTAGGAAATCCTAAAATATAGCCTCCTTTTAGACCGGGAAAAAGCACAAATATAAATACGGTATAACACATTACAAAAAACATCAAAGCGATTAAAACAGTCATTACTAGCTCTTTTTTATAGAGTTGCTGTTTTTTCTCTTCATTATTCAACTCCACTCAGCTCCTTTCTCTAGCTTTATCTAATTTCGGTTAAAGCCAAACCAGAAAATATGCAACCCCTTTACCTTCAAAAAACTTCAACCATCCCTACAATCCCTACAATCCCTACAATCAAAAAAGACATAATATTTTGACAATCCACCTCTTAAGCTATCACCCCCTCTATAGTTCTTATTTGGCATTGCAAAACTTGCTTTAAGATACTACTTACTCAATTATATTTGCTGTTGCATCCCAATATTCTGAAAATTGAGTCCAATAACAGTCTAGCATAACTAATCTAATCGGCAGCTAAACTAGCCTGATAAGAAAACGATAACTTAATTTACTTCACATATTGCCGGATTGAATATTACTACAATAATTAAAACTAAATAGTAAGTAATTCCCCTCGCAATAAATTCGATGAATTATGCGAAAATCCTTCCTAAATTTTAAATAATTTTAAATATTTTAATTTTTTTTAATTTAATCCATTTATACCAATCCCCTATAGAAAAAGGATTTTTTTTAGTTAAAAAGAATTATTAAGTATAATTAAGAAAATACACTTTTATTTTACTGCAGCAGTGAAATAAATCAGTTATTTTCATTACTGGTTGTGACTGGTAGCCAAGGAAGGTTAGTATGGGTTGCAAATAATTTAAAGGGGTGATTAACAGTGGAATGTTCTAAATGTGGCAAGTTCAGTTGTCATAAAGGAGACTTAGACAATCTGCCCAATAACTGCCCTGCCGAAAGTGATGTCTTATTGGAAAAGTTCAATGAGTACAAATCAAACCAGGGCAATGAAAACCTTGCATTGACTGCAGCAAGGACGGAAAGCCGGGGGTATAAAGTATGGACAAGGCTGGAAGAAATAATACAATTCTCAAAATCCGCCGGCTACAAAAAGCTTGGCCTTGCTTTTTGCATAGGTCTAAACAAAGAAGCTAACAAGACCACCAAAATTTTGGAAAATCACGGTTTCGAAGTCGCTTCCCTAGTATGCAAGACAGGTGGATTCCCTAAGGAAGATTTAGGTTTGAAAGATGACGAGAAAGTCAATCCCGGCAATTTCGAACCCATATGCAACCCCATCGGCCAGGCAGAACTGCTAAATGAAGCTAATACCGACTTCAATATCATCCTGGGATTGTGCGTAGGACATGATTCCCTTTTGATCAAGTACCTAGAAGCACCGGTAACAACTTTTGCAGTCAAAGACAGGGCCTTAGGCCATAATCCGATAATGGCGATATATTGCGACTATTACATGAAGTCAAGATTTCAATAAGAAAATCCTATCACTACAGCTAAAACTGCAAAATTTATGTGCTAACCAGTAATGAAAATAACTGATTTATTTTATTGCTTGCAAAATACCGCCAGCTAATTTTTTATTTAACGCCATAAAGGAAGCTATTATCATATTTTATTGGTTTTTTTTAAAAACATATAATTCATCCCCGCCCGTTACACGGACCGAGGCTTTCTTATAATAGTTTTGTAATAAAAAAGTTGGATCTAACTCCTGACTAAAGTTCATGAGTTAGATCCAACTGTCATTAAAATGTACTAATGTACTAATGTACTAATGTACTAAATATACTCCAATAAACTTTCTACTCCCATGTTTGTGCTTATATTTAAAATTTTCTTAATTTTTTAAACAAAGCTAACAATATGGAAATTCTTTAAACTCCGACATGGACATTCTTTCTTGCTTACTGAGGAACTTTTCTTTGTAATATTCTGAATCTTTGTTGTGAATCAAATCTCTGATTTCTCCTATTGTTTTAATCTCATGATTTAGCAGTTTTTCAAAGAACTTTATCAGAACCTTTGCCGTCATGATTGCATCTCCCTCTGCACTATGGCGTCCTTTTACTTTTATTTTGAAATGCTCCAAGAGATAATCAAGGCTGTGACTGGGAAAGTTAGGGTATAACATCTGGCCCATTTGAAATGTATCCAACACCGGGTTATTGATCTCATCTTGACAGTACCAGTTAAGTTTCAAGTTCAAAAATGTTAGATCAAAACTTGCAAAGTGAGCTACAAGGGGCCTACAACCAACAAACTCCAAAAAATCACACAGCACAGGCCCGATTGTCCTGGCGTTTTCTACCATATCATTGGTTATGCCAGTCAGCTTCTCCACTTTTTTAGGTATCGGCCTCAAAGGATTAACCAAACTGTTGAATTTCTTGCCCTCATCTATCTTGCCACCCTTAACCACTACACCGGCAATGGAAGTGATCTCATCTCCTTCATTGGGTCTCAACCCCGTAGTTTCCGTATCAAAAACGACAAACTCAGTTCCATTTATTGGTAATTCATAAGAAATATTTTGTCTTGTATATCTGCATAAACCAGCCAAATTCTTAGCTATGGCCCGGTCTGGCTCAGATTCATATATCCTGGAATAGCCTAATTCCCTTTTCTTTTTCTCCTCCCTCTTTCTCTCCTGGTTTTTTTGTAATCTGAGAAAAAAATCCCTAACAAGTGAAGTCAAAGCCCCGCCTGGCTAACGAGTTTTAAAAGAACTCGCCAGTCCAGGCTTTCACCTCCATTCTTTCAAATTTAATGAAAAAATGTTACAGGCTAGCTCATGCTTAACCGTATATATGAAAAGCATAACCAGCTAAGTTTTGAAGTCTCTCAACCGCAAGCAAGGATTCTCTAAGCATGGTCTTTTCCCATTTTGTCAATTTATTCAGGGCTATCATATTATCGGGCTCAATACCCTGTCTGATTTTGTCCACGCTATCCCGGATCCTAAACATCATCAGCGCTTCATAAGAAGCATGAATGAATTCTGCATCCTCTTTAGAAAAAACATTCTTTTCCTTTAGTCGGCTTAACCTATCGTAAGTATTGGTTTCTACGATCCCTTCTCTCAAGGAAAAAACCCTCAAACAATCAACTATATGAACACAGGCTGATTTTTTCAGGTCTATCCATTCACCATGCTTTTTATCCTTTTTTGCCTTTATCTGCTTAAAGAAACCTATAGGTGGCTTACTCCTCAAATCATCTTTGATAAGAAAATGCAGCGCTACACTACTTTCCCTAAAAGTCCTGATAACAGAGTTTTTTAACAGATCATAATACCTTTTTTCACCATATATGTGCCTAAAATCAAGGAATATGGTCATCAATCTGATATTTGACCCGTCAGGATTCATAGCCCAATCTTTCACTACCCCCCTCCAATTCTTAAATGAACGACACCACTTGGGGTTATTGGCCATGACCTCACCGGGACATTTTTTAAAGCCACATTTCTCTAAACCCTCGACTACTTTATTTCCTAATGTTAAGAAATAGCTTTCCACTTCTTTTTCGTCTAATTTGTATACATCTTCAAAAATTATCCCATTATCCTGGTCTGTTCTCATGAATTGCTCTTCACGACCACTGCTTCCCATGTTTATAAAGGTGTAATTGACTGGCGGAGGGCCATATCCCTCATCAACCATTTCCTGTTCGGAAAATTTTATGATCTTTCTGGTCAGTTGGTCATAAAATTCCGTTATAACTTCGCATGTCATCTTGGCACTTGCTTTTTCTTTCGCCAGTTCATCCATTAACTGGTCTATTTGGTCCCTGACCTCGATAAGATCATCATAATTTTTGGCATTATCCAACTTATTGGCTATATTCAGTGCTCCTGCCTTCCTAGACCTAATCAAGTCCCTGATAGTCAGTATTCCGGCCAATTTACCATTATCAGTTACCACCAAGTGCTTTATCTTATTTTTGATCATGAGTATAAGGGCCTGGTACATGTATTCCCCCGGTTCAAGGGTTATAAGGTGATCACTGTAAAGCTCCGCAGCTTTGACTCCTTTGGGAGAGACATCATTAGCCACAATCTCATAAGTCAGATCCTGTTCGGTGATAATCCCAATAGGGGCATCCTTTTCATCTGTTACAACAACAGAGCTCACATCGTTCTCTCGCATAATTTCGGCCACTTGTTTAGCATCATCTTCCTGATCACAAGTAACTACAGGAAAAACCATGTTTTCGTCTACAGTTGTCCTGAGAAGTGCTTCGTTTACCCTTTGGTCTCCTCTTCCTTCACCTTCAATCAAAAACTTTTGATACAGGTTTTTGATCCTTTCTCCCAGGGCCTGTTGAAAATATTGAGAAAACCTGGGGTTTTCGTTAGAGAGTTCTTCAAACATATCCTCGTCAATAACTATACATTCAGTGTCCTCAATTACCTTGGCAGAGCCTGCATACTCACCTCCGGTAAAGAAGGTAGTCTCACCGAAAAAATCATAAGGGTTTCTCTCCCCCTGTTTGATTTCATCTCCATTATCTCCCCTAACCAATATCTCCACCTTACCGGAGAGTACTATATACAATGCTTCATTACTTTTGTCTCCCTGATTAAATACGTATTCGTCTTTTTTAAAGCTTTTTAAGCGCAGTTGGGATAAAGCTTCTTCGAGGTCTGCTTCATTTAAAAAGCTAAATGGTGGGCTAGTTTTCAATGCTTCTAGATAATCTTTTGGGGCTTTTTGTTTTAAATTAGCCAAATTAATCATCCCTTTATAATGTTAAAGATCCTACCATCATTTTAGTTTAATCAAACCAATATGATAGTAAAATAATATAAAATATTGTTGGTCTTCATTTTATAACAAATATATCTTATAAACAAGATTGATTATAAAATTTTCTAACTATTTTGGCAATCATGTAAATATACTTTTCATATTTTGGGGCTTTGAGGTTTTAGAATAGACTCCCTACACCAGTCAGATTGACAAAATACAATATGATTTAATATAATTAGATGTTAAGGCAAAAATATTTTTTATTTAAAGTTACTGAAATTCCTGATATAATATTCATAACAGCATGTACTATGAAATAGCCTAATTTAAGAAGTAGTAATCTTAATAAGTTTCACTAAGCTCAAATGACATTTAAGCCATCGAATAGAAAGGAGGGATCTCCCCCTATGGATGATGATAAAAGAGTGAGGGAAGCTCTTAAGGAAACAGAAATCCTATATCAACCTCAACAACTTCTCGATACCTTTGGTTCTTCCACAGTTAA
This sequence comes from uncultured Clostridia bacterium, assembly GCA_964498995.1. Taxonomy (GTDB): domain Bacteria; phylum Bacillota; class Natranaerobiia; order Natranaerobiales; family Natranaerofabaceae; genus Natranaerofaba. The sequence continues at coordinate 68,916 of CAZCIZ010000003.1, forward strand.
ATATTATGTTTTAAGCGAATCTATCTGCGATGAACTAACCGGTCAAAACTCCAAGGATACCGTGATCCGAAAAGGGGAGCTCATCTGGGAACCCCCAAGGGTGTTAAGTCCAATCCACATGTTAAAGATGGAAGGATTTAACGAAAAAGCCCGTCAAGCCATTGAAATGATAGCTAAAGAAAATCCCAACCTTGCAGCGTTTTTTTATTCAATAAGATATGAAAAAAGATCTGAGGAAATGCACGTAGTCAATGGAAGTGTTGAAGAAGCATCCGAGAGGATAATCAATGAGATTGAAAGAGATAGAGAACCATTAACAGCTGTTATTAAAGGAGTAGGAGGTTATTGGGATGTTTCCCTGATGAAGTTCATTCAGGACATGGTTATAAGAAGCGCCAAGTTTTCACAATTTCCGGACCTTAAAGACAAGGGACTAATAAAAATTGATGAATCAGGATACCCGGTAGTAACAAAGGATTCTACTGGTGTACCACTAGCAGCCAAAAACAAAATAGAATCCATGTTCAGCCAGGTAAGCAACGGGGAACTCGAAGCCAAAAACCTTAAGGAAGAGCTAGATAAATGGGGATTATTCGAACAATACGAAGATAGATTTTTAAACCTTTTTAAAGACGATAATTCTTAGCCAAGACTGACCAACAGAAAATGTTGGTCTTTTTTTTTGCGGAATTAAATACACTTCGGTACAGTTTTAATAATAGCAAGCGGATTATATACCTCATCCCGATATTAAAAAATTCAGGATCAGAAAAAGATTTTCCTTTTAGCAGTAAACCGCAAGTCAAAGGGAAAGCAAATTATTTTATATATACAGCAAAGTGAACTTTAATTAGCCACCTAAAAATAGCTAATTAGCCCTTAAAGAACTTTACATTAGCCTGACAAACTATTATAATTGACTTTAGATAAGATAAAGAAAAATAAATTAGGGGGGATGACAAAATTAACAAAAAGAAAATTTTGATTTTGGCACTAGCAGCTATCTTTGTCATGAGTACAATCTTGGCAGGCTGTGCGCCAGAGGAAGAAGAACCAGCAGATCCGGATGAAGAGGAACATGAGTTAGCTGGCGAAGAGGTAGATTTAGTCTACGTTGAGTGGGCATGCGCTGTAGCTACGTCATATCTACTTCAAGAAGTACTAGAAGCAGAGTTTGGTGTAGACGTTAACATGACTTCAGCAGAAGCTGGAATGGCTTATTCAGACATTGCAGAAGGCGGAATGGATATTTTCCCTGCTGCATGGTTGCCGGTCACCCATGAAAGTTACTATGAAGAATACAGCGATGATTTAAATGATCTTGGGCCCCTTTATGAAGGAGCTAGAATTGGCCTAGTAGTACCAGAATACGTAGAAGTAGACAGCATAGAAGACCTTGACGAGATCGGAGACGATGTTGACTGGGAGGTTACTGGAATCGAGCCAGGTGCAGGAATCATGGGAGCTACAGAAACTGCTTTAGAAACCTATGATAGCCTAGAAGACTATTCCTTGATCGACAGCAGTGACGCTGCCATGACAGCTGAGCTAGACACGGTTTACGGTAATGAAGAGCCCATCATTGTAACCGGATGGACTCCGCACTGGAAATTTGGTTCTTACGATCTTAAGTTCCTAGAAGATCCAGAAAACGTTTACGGAGATGCTGAGACAATCAACGCTCTTACAAGATCAGGTTTGGGAGAAGACATGCCACAAATCAGTGAGTTCATGGAAAACTTCTTCCTAGAAGAAGAACAGCTTCATGACCTGATGGCTAGAGCCGAAGAAACCGGAGATGAAGAAGGTTCCGCAGCTGAATGGGCTGAAGAAAACAGGGATGTCGTTGAAGGTTGGTTACCATAACAATAATCATAACTAAATGAAGTTGAATGGATAATAGAATCCTTTACACACTCTAGAGAAAAAAATATGGCCCGTTACCATAGTGGTAGCGGGCCATATTTTTATTCTAACCTCCCATGTTTTGAATTTTCACACTACAACCAGTAATAAAAATAACTGATTTATTTTATTGCAGCAGTATATGGAGATAAGTTTTAAGTTTTTATTACACCTTTTCTGCCTTACCAGCCAAGGTGCACGAAGGTTAATAAGTAAACCTTTTGGATTTTCTCTTGAATTGCTTGCTAAATACTATAAGCGAACTTTTGATTTGGACGATTTTGCAAATCCTTGTGAGCGTTGGTATTT
>CAZCIZ010000004.1:0-1696 GCA_964498995.1 uncultured Clostridia bacterium
GGAAACAACAGAAATTAACGGAGAAGAATACGAAATGGCTTTAGTTAATGAAGAGGGAGAAGAAATTGCTTGGTCAAAGCCTGTAGAGAGTGGTGAAACAGAATCAATATCTGACTTTTTTAACGGTTATGATTTTGAAGATGAGGAAGTGGAAATTGCTGTTGAAGAAAACATAAGATATGAAATAGTTGATATAGATGAAGCGGGAGAAATTGAAAATCCAGAGAACGATGATATTGACCTTGATGATGTAGGCCATGGACTTCAAAACGAAGCAGGTGAAATTGTTGCGGTTATTTCGAATGAAGATGGACTTGTTGTCTTAGAAGAAGCTGTTGAAGCTGAAAATTTAGATGATGTTAAGGTTGCAGTTAACAATGAAGAAGAAGCTATTTTTGGTGAATTAGATGATCTAGACAGTGGTTATGTAAGCTTTTCAAAAGATGATGATGATAATTTAGTAGCTACCCACTTCGAAAAAATCGCAGAGGGTACTTGGGTTGATGAAGATGGAAACACATTATTTGAAACTGCTCAAATGGAACCGACTGAAAGTATAGAGATTAGAGTATCAGAAAATGATATTGATCCTACTGCCCTTGAGCAGAATACAGGGTATGCTTATAAGGGAGTAGAAGATATTGATATAGCTTATTCAGAGGATAATGATTATCTTGAAGGTGTAGAGCATGCACTGGTGGATAACTTAGGAAGGTATGTAGCAGTAAGTAATGATGGGGAAAACTATTATGCTCTTGAAGAACCAGTAGAAGATCTGGAAGAGGCCGAAATATGGGGCAACATAACCAATAACTTTAACTTCTATTTTGATAATGAATTAGAAAGTGGCTGGATCCAATTAGGAGAAGTTGAGGAAAATCAAATAGAAGTGACGCATTATGATATTGATGGAAATGATGTGCACTTTGATGCGACAGCAACTGTAGAGTTTGAAGAAGATGCTAGTCCAATTGCAACAGGGGACTATGAAGTTCGTGCAGTTGAAACTACAACTATTGATGGGGAAGATTATTCGATGGCTTTGATAAATGAAGATGGTGAGGCAGTAGCATGGTCAAAAGAAACAGATCCTGTTGAAAGTGAAATAACTGAAAGAATAAGTTATTGGGATAATTTTCTTGAGTTTGATCATATCAATAGTGAGGAGTCATATGAAGTAAGTGATTTAGAGTTAGATGAAACAGGAGTTATTGAAGTTGCTAATGGAGAGCATTATGATGGTATTAATGTAGATGATGTGGAACAAGGGTTAAAGAATGAAGTAGGCGAAATAGTAGGAGTAATAACAGAAGATAAACTTGCAGTTTTAAATCAACCTGTAAATCTTGAGATTGAAAACCTAACAGATGCTAACATAGCATATGATGGGGTGAATAATCCTGCCTGGTTTGAACAATTAGGAGGATTGGATACAGGTTACTATCAGTTTGACTATGATGAAGATGAGGAAGAAATTATAGCTACTCACTTAAATAAAGTTGCAGATGGTAATTGGATAGATGAAAGAGGAGATAAAGTTATAGAGACTGCTGAAATGGAAGAATCAGAAAATATATTAGTAGAAACAGAATACGCAGATGAAAGTAGAGAAACCACTACAGTAGAGATCTTTGACCAGCAGGGACAGCAGAAGACTTTGACTATTAGCTTTACTAAGAGAGGTCAAAATGATTGG
>CAZCIZ010000004.1:1796-62879 GCA_964498995.1 uncultured Clostridia bacterium
GGGACAGCAGAAGACTTTGACTATTAGCTTTACTAAGAGAGGTCAAAATGATTGGCAAGGACACATTGAAGAACTAGATCAGTACTTTGATATTGAGTTTGATGATAGAGGTGAAATTGTCAGTGAGTCAGAAATTGCTATAAGTGGTAATGACTTGAGAGACAATTTGGATGATTTCAAATTCGATGTAGATGAGGAATTAATCCTTGATCTTGAAAGCATTACCCAGGCTGCAGGTGCAACAAGTCTACATGCAGAAGCTGATGGTCAGATGCAGGGAAGTCTTGAAACCTATGAAATCGATTCGGCAGGGATAGTAACAGGTATCTATGATAATGGTGAAACAGAACAGCTAGCCCAGGTACAGATGGCTACTTTTACAAATCCTGAAGGTTTAGAAAAGGCTGGAGACAATCTCTTTAGAGAAACAAGTACTTCAGGAAGCCCTGATAAAGGTACAAGCGGCACTGGAGGCAGAGGTGACATTGCTCCAGGTAGTCTGGAAATGAGCAATGTGGATATGGCCCAGGAGTTTACCGATATGATTATTACTCAGAGAGGTTTCCAAGCCAATTCTAGAACGATAACTACTTCAGATGAGATCTTGGAAGAGCTTACCAACATGGTACTGTAATTAAACTGACGGGCTGAATTTCTTTTCATTCAGCCCGTCATTAAGGATAATCTTGATTTTGGGTCAAAATAATCTAAGTTTATGATTGAAAAATTAGGGTACTATTGATATATTAGACAAACAAACAAAGAGGTGTCAGAAAGTGATAAAGGTTACCAGATTCAACGGCAAAAAATATATAATCAATGCGGATTTGATAGAATTCATCGAAGAGACACCGGATACGGTAATAAGCCTCACAACTGGCCGAAAGGTAATCGTCAAAGAAGATGCCGAAGAACTTCTCAAGAGGGTTATAGAGTTTCGCCGGAAGGCTAGCATGCCCCCGTCCTCCGGCCCCTCTGATTCTTCAGAGAGAATCAAGGGAACTGATGAGATAGATGAAGTATGAGAAGCTGAATAATCAAAACAAATGTGAATGTTTGGTTGAAATGAGGTGTTATTCTTGGATCTATCGACAATTATCGGCCTCATAAGTGGTGTAGCACTAATATCTGGAGCTATCATACTTGGTGGAGATGTAGGCGGTTTTATCGAATTTCAGGCTGTTTTGATCGTATTTGGTGGAACCTTTGCTGCTACCCTTGCCAGCTTTCCAATGGATAGATTCAAAGCTTTGGCCAAGATAATACGGACTGCTTTTAAGAAAACATCTATGGAGGCCAGTGAGACCATCGCTTTGCTGGTGCAGCTGGCTGAAAAAGCCAGGAGAGAAGGTCTTTTGGCTTTAGAGGACGATGTGGCAGAAATTGACGATGATTTCATGGAAAAGGGAATTCAGCTGGTGGTTGATGGAACAGATCCCGAGCTTACAAGAAGTATCCTTGAAACCGAACTATCCTTTGTCGAAGAACGTCATAAGGATGGACAAGGTATGTTTCAAACCATGGGAGCTTTTTCTCCGGCTTTTGGGATGGCCGGAACCTTGATAGGCCTTATCAGGATGCTTGGAGACCTTGATGATCCTGATGCTATAGGTCCTGGTATGGCAATAGCCCTGGTTACCACCCTATATGGTGTTCTGGCGGCAAATTTAATATTTTTTCCTGTTGCCAATAAATTAAAGGCGAAAAGTGGAGAGGAAATTTTGTTGAAAGAAGTCATGTTGGAAGGTATTTTGAGCATTCAAGCTGGGGAAAACCCCAGGATAGTGGAGGAAAAGTTAAAGGCTTTTCTTGCTCCCCAGTCAAGGGAAGCTGTAGAAGAAGGAAAAGAAGAAGAAGTAGAGGTGGATACTGGTGGCTAAGCATAGTAGAAGAAGAAAAAAAGAAGAAGAAAATGGCGATGATGAGGCGTGGCTACGTACCTATGGCGACATGATCACTTTGCTGTTATGCTTCTTTGTACTTTTGTTTTCTTTTTCGACCATCGATGATGAGACCTTTGACGAAATTTTGATATCTTTACATGAAAGTTTTTCCGGAGTTCTCCCGGAAGGTAGGACCATGGTTCCTCCCGAGGATCAGCAGGATATAGCCGAAGATGTTCCCGATGAGGTTCGGGAAGCTCAGGAGGATGCCAGGGAAGAGGTTGAGGAGATGGAAGAGCTGCAGCAGCAGTTAGAAGAATATGTCCAAGAAGAGGATTTAGAAGAAGTCATGTCTATCATCATGGATGATAGGGGTTTAATGCTTCGATTCCAGGACAAGATTTTATTCGATACTGCCAGGGCAGAACTTAGACCCGAGGCTCAAAGTGTTTTGAGTGAAATTTCAATCTTTCTAAATGAAGTGGATAATGAGATTACCGTAGAAGGACATACAGATGACAGGCCTATGCATGGACCTCAGTTTGATACCAACTGGGAGCTTTCTACAGGAAGAGCAACAAGTGTTCTCAGGTTCTTGTCTGAGGAGAACGATGTGGCACCTGAAAGGCTTTCAGCTGTAGGTTATGGCGAGTACAGGCCACTAGCACCCAATGACTCCCCGGAAAATATGCAGTTAAATCGCAGGGTGGATATTACTATATTATGGTCTACCTATGAGAGGGGAGATCTAATGGACAGGGGACCTGAGGAAGATTTAATAGATTCAGAAGAGCTTGATGAGCTTTTGAAAGAACATGAACAGGAAATTGAAAAGATTGAGGAACAGATTGATGAAGGGGGCTAATATGATTGGATAAGAAAAAACTGCCGGAGATAAGTATAGTGATAATTGTCGGGATAATTTTGATTATTTTGGCCGCCGGGATCTCGTACTTCATAGCTGTAAACATTGCAGGCCCGTCTAATGGCAATGGTAACGGAGAAGTTGGTGAAGAGAATGGTGAATCAGTGCCGGAGATGGGTGAAATCCATGAACTAGGAGAATTTATTCGAAATATATCAAATGGTGACGGTCGTCGAATGCTTAGAGTGGAAATGGTGCTCGAAGTTTCTGATGACGATGTTTCTTCTCAGATACAATCCAGGGAAACCAGGATCCGGGATCAAATCCTGGATATCATCAGGGATCAGACGGTAGATGATCTACAGAGCAGTGAAGGCGTTGAGGATTTTAAAGCTGATGTAATCGAAACAGTTAACGAAAATGTAGATGAAGGAGAAGTAATGAACGTCTACTTTAAAGAGTTTATAATAACTTGATATTATTATAATATTCCACATTATAAGATTTTGAGAGCATAATATGAGCTTGAAATTATGGTGTTAAATGCCCTTATATTTAAGGGGGGTGGTGAGTTAATATATGGCTGAAATTTTATCACAATCTGAAATAGATGATCTGCTTTCTGCTATATCAACTGGAGACTTGGATGTTGAAGAAGCAAAGCAGGAAAAAGAAAAAGAAGTTAAGGTATATGACTTTAAACGTCCTGCCAAGTTTTCAAAAGATCAGATCAGGACCCTTCAGATGATCAACGAAAATTTTGCCAGGCTTTTATCTACTTTTTTGTCTGCATACTTGCGCTCCTATGTTGAAGTAACGGTTGCATCAGTTGATCAGGTTACCTTTGACGAATTTATGCGGTCGCTTCCAAGCCCTACCATAATGGGGATATTTTCTGCAGACCCAATGGAGGGTAGTGCAGTTATTGAATCCCACCCTAATATTATGTACTCTATCATCGATAGGGTGCTTGGAGGTCCAGGGGAAACAGTAGAAGCATCTAGAGAGCTGACAGAGATTGAAGAGACAGTTGTTACCAAGGTTTACGATAGAATGCTGGATAATATGAAAGAGGCATGGAAAAATGTAGGTGATTTGAAACCTAGGTTTGAAAGAATAGAAACCAATCCGCAATTTACACAGATGATTTCGCCTAACGAAATGGTTGCTGTTACAGCTTTTTCTGTCTCTATAGAGGAAATGGAAGGCATCATAAACATTTGTCTACCATATATATTTTTGGAACCGGTAATCACAAGACTATCTGCCCGGTACTGGTTTTCCACTGGACATGTAAAAAAGGCTACTGAAGAGGAGACCCAAGCTCTAGATCAAAGATTAAAAGCCACAGAAGTCCCCTTAATTGCTCACTTGGGAACCACAAATATCACAGTTGGAGAACTGCTTAATTTACGTGAAGGGGATGTTATTTCCCTGGATAAATCAACAGATGAAGAAGTGGAAATATTAGTGGGGGAAAGGAAAAAGTTTAAAGGAGCTCCAGGCAAGATAAATAAAAAGCTTGGTGTCCAAATTACCGAGCTAGTCAGGGAAGGAGAGGATTCCCTTGGAGAATAATGACAACAATAAGGAAATTTTGTCCCAAGAGGAAATAGACGCCCTTTTGTCAGGTGATGATTCTTCAGAATCAGAAGGAACAGGTGAAGAAGAAAGTAATGGACAACAAGATCAAGGGAGTGCCCCAGAAGCAGGGGGAGATGGCGATGCTTCTGGTGCAGACTTAACCGATCCTCAAAAAGATGCAATAGGTGAGATAGGTAATATTTCCTTTGGTACTTCTGCGACAACTTTGTCGGTTCTTTTGAACAGGCAAGTGGAGATAACCACCCCCAAGGTAAGCGTTACCAATTACAGAGAACTTAGAGAAAGGTTCCCCAAACCCCATGTCATGGTGGAAGTGGAGTATACTGAAGGGCTAAAAGGGGCTAATGTCCTGATAATCAAGATGAAAGATGCCAAGATCATAGCAGACCTGATGATGGGAGGAGATGGCCAAAACGTTACAGGTGATGAAACGGAAATAGAAGAATTTCATTTAAGTGCTGTTAGCGAAGCTATGAATCAAATGATGGGGTCAGCTTCTACATCTATGTCTACCATGTTTAATGATGAGATTAACATATCACCTCCCACTGCTAAGACTATAGATCTTTCTGAGGATTCAGGTGAAGAGCTACCAGAAGACCCCCTGGTGAAAGTCTATTTTGACTTGAAGATAGAAGGGCTTATTGATAGCGAGATAATGCAGTTGATTCCTTTAGAGTTTGCCAAGGAAATGGCAAGTAATCTACTGGGAGTGGGAGATGATAGCATGCAGGAGCCTTCTGAACCTGCAAAAGAAGAGGCTGCCCCACAACCAGAGCCAGAGCCACAACCACAACCACAGCAGCAGGAACAGCCGGTGGCAGCTACTCAGCAACAACAGCCACAACAACAGATGCAACAACAGCCGCCGCCTCAGCAAATACAGCAGCAACAACCTAGCAAGGATTACCAGCCGGTACAGTTTAGCTCTTTAGAGCAGCAGCAAGGTGGTCAGGTTGATACTTCCAATATGGGATTGATTTTGGATGTACCCCTGGAAGTAACAGTGGAACTGGGTAGGACTAGAAAGTCAATCAAGGATATTTTGGAGTTGGTTCCGGGTTCCATAGTGGAGTTGGAAAAACTAGCAGGAGAACCCGTGGATATAAAGGTCAATGGAAAATTGATTGCTAAAGGTGAAGTTGTCGTGATAGACGAGAACTTTGGTGTAAGGGTAACGGAAATAGTAAGTCCCATGGAAAGGGTCAACAAGTTACAATAAAAAATCGATAGGAAAATAAAGGGAGGGCTATTTGTAATGAGTCATAAAGTTTTAATTGTAGATGATGCTGCCTTTATGAGGATGATGATAAAAGACATACTAACAAAAAATGGTTTTGAAGTAGTTGGAGAAGCGGAAAATGGCGTACAAGCAGTAGAAAAATATGATGAATTATCCCCTGACATAGTTACAATGGACATTACAATGCCAGAAAAGGATGGAATTGAAGCATTAAAGGAGATCAAGGGAAAAGATCCTAATGCAAATATACTCATGTGCTCTGCTATGGGTCAGCAATCCATGGTTATCGAAGCCATACAGGCAGGAGCAAAGGATTTTATCGTCAAACCCTTTCAACCCGAAAGGGTAATGGAAGCCATCAAGAAAAGCCTTAGCTAGCTTTTTTTGTGAGGTAGGAGGCCTTAACCGATGGTTGATCTTACAACTGTAGCTCTAAAAGCTCTAGCCGATGTTCCAGAAACATCAAAGGGAGATCTATCAGCAGACACAGGACAATTTGTAAATTTCTTTTTTTACCTGATAGTATTTGCCTTTGTAATTGGACTGCTTTTTCTAGTACTAAAATTGTTAAAAAAACAAGCTGGGTTTTTTACAAAAGGAAACTTTTTCACCTTGATTGATAGCATTGTTTTGAGTAAGGAGACTTCTATTCACTTGGTAGAACTGGGTGGAAAAATAATGGTTATTGGTACTGGCAAAGAGGTGTCTTTATTAACTATTTTAGAAGATCCTGAGATAATAAATGAAATCACCAAAGAAAGGATGAAGCAGGATAGGGATGAAAATATTTATGGTGGTATCAAGGACAAACTCCTTGAGCGCTTATCAGTTCTCAGAGGTAGATCTCGACAGGATAGTATAGACACTCAAGAATTTAATCTAGGTGATTCTTCGGATTCTGAATTTGAGCAAGAATTGAAGGAACAGTTGGAAAAATTAAAACGTCTTGACAAGGAAGGTCGGGGAGGTTCAGGGGATGAATAATAAACATATCAAAACCTTTCTGACTATAGCAGCAGTTGTGGTATTTGTACTACTTGCCTTTTCATCTACTGCCGAGGCTTTTCCGGTACCGAATATAGAATTTGGTGTAGAAGAAGGGGATAACCCTGAGGATTTGGCAATAAGTTTACAAATTTTGTTTTTGCTCACTATTTTGAGCCTAGCTCCGGCAATATTGATAATGACCACTTCTTTTACCAGGATCATAGTGGTTTTGTCTTTTGTGAGAAATGCCCTTGCGACCCAGCAGATGCCGCCCAATCAGGTTTTAATAGGCTTAGCACTGTTTATGACTTTTTTCATAATGAGCCCTGTTTGGGGTGAGATTTTTGAAGAAGCCTGGGTACCCTATAGCGAGGATGAAATAACCCTAGAAGAAGCTTATGATACTGCCCTCGTACCTATTCGTGAGTTCATGTACGAACATACCAGGGAACGAGATCTGGCCTTATTCTTAAATTATAGTGATATCGAAAATAATCCAGAAACCTTTGAAGATGTTCCCACTACTGTTTTGATTCCAGCCTTTGTAATAAGTGAGTTAAAAACCGCTTTTCAAATAGGGTTTTTAATTTTTGTACCATTTTTGATAATAGATATGATTGTGGCTAGCACTCTGATGTCAATGGGGATGTTAATGCTTCCTCCAGTAATGATTTCTTTGCCATTTAAGGTGTTGCTTTTTGTGCTAGTGGACGGCTGGTACTTGATTTCCAGGTCAATATTACTAGGTTTTACATAGTAAGCTAAAGGTGGGGTGACTTATGAGTCAAGAATTTGTGTTATTTTTGGGTAGAGAGGCATTGATTACTACCTTGTTGGGAGCTGCTCCCATGCTAGGTCTTGCCGTTTTGACGGGTTTATTGGTAAGTATTCTCCAGGCAACCACTCAAATCCAGGAACAGACTCTAGCTTTTGTGCCTAAGATTGTAGCAGTCCTTGGGGCTGTGATCATTTTTGGTCCCTGGATATATAACTTGCTGACGGAGTTTACCCTGACTTTATATAGTGATATCCATCTCTACATTCAATGAAAACTATCGATATGAAAACCATCGATTTCCTATCATCTGATCTAACAGTATAAAAATAGCTAAAAAAGGCGGGCTAAGCTGTGGAGTTTGCAGAATGGTTGGTTGATCAAGCTGCAGTATTTTTATTATTGACCATCAGAATGATTGGCCTGTTTTTGACAGCGCCGGTGCTGGGAAGTGAAAATATACCTGCAAGGGCGAAGGTTGGATTAAGCCTGTTGTTTTCTTTGATTATATTTCCTACCATTGCTCCACAGGTGGATATTTTTTTTCGTCCGGTTGTCTACATAGGGATTTTGTTATCTGAGCTTTTGATTGGAGTGGGTATAGGACTAGTTGCCAGCCTTATTTTTGCATCCATCCAGGTAGCAGGACAGCTTGTCGATATGCAGATGGGTTTTAGGATAGGAAGTGTCATGGATCCCCTAACAGGAGCACAGCTACCTTTAATGGGTTATTTTAAATATGTTTTGGCAATGTTGATCTATCTCTCTATAGATGGTCATCACCTTTTGATTGGAGCCGTTTATGAAAGCTATGATTTTCTCTTACCCGGTGAATATGCCAATTTGGCCCAGGGAGGAGAAGTCATGATGGGTTTTTTGACTCAGACCTTTGCCCTGTCTTTAAAAGTAGGAGCACCGGTATTAGGAGTATTATTTTTGACCAATGTAATCTTGGGCCTTCTGGCAAGGTCTGTTCCCCAGATGAATGTTTTTATCGTTGGCTTGCCCATCAAGGTATTTGTAGGTTTGATCGGGATGATCATAATGGTTCCAGTGTTTTCCTTAATTTTGGATGTTATATTTGAAAGGATTAGCGATGGGATTTATGAGCTCTTGAGGGCGTTTGATTGACGGAGGGGTTATTTTGGAGGATTATAGGATAAAACTAGACCTGCAGCTTTTTGCCCAGGATAGTCAAGGAGAAAAAACCGAAGACGCTACGCCCAAAAAACGCCGTGATGCCAGGAAAAAAGGGCAGGTAGCCAAGAGTAAGGAAGTTTCATCGGCTTTTTTGCTCTTTGCTGTTTTTGGAGTTCTTTATCTAGCGGCCCCTTATACCTTCAACCGGTTTGCGGCATTTGTGGAAAAGCTCTGGAGTGATTATTCCTTGGAGTTCAACGAACCCGGGATACAATCATTTTCGATAGATATAATTATGGAAACCATGATTTTTTTGGCACCTGTACTAGCTGCTTCTGTTATAATGGGGATACTTTCAAATTTGGTTCAAATAGGTTTTTTGATAACAGGTGATCCTCTAAAGCCAAAACCTGAGAGAATGAATCCCATAAAAGGGCTGCAAAGAATATTCAGCAAAAGGGCCATAGTCGAGCTGCTAAAATCTATATTAAAGGTTGCTGTTGTAGCTTATGTCAGCTATTATATCTTCATGAGCAATGTTTCTAATTTTCCCAGATTTGCTGACATGGGTATTGAGCAGGCTGCCTATATGACCGGGCAGATGGTTTTAGAACTGGTTATGTGGGTTGCCCTAGCATTGTTGATATTAAGTATCTTTGACTACGTTTATCAGTACTGGGAGCACGAGCAGAGTATCAAAATGAGTAAATACGAAGTCAAACAAGAACGAAAGCAGACGGAAGGTGACCCTTTGATCAGATCAAAGATAAAGGAAAAACAAAGAGAAGCTTCAAGAAAGCGAATGATGCAGGATGTGCCTGAAGCTGATGTAGTGATTACCAACCCGATTCATCTTGCCGTTGCCCTCAAATATGATGAAGATCACGGTGTACCTGTAGTCCTTGCCAAAGGTCAAGGCAAGGTCGCTGATAGGATAAAGGAAGTTGCGGAAGAAAACAAAATTGTAGTTATGGAGAATGAATGGCTTGCCAGGAACTTGTTCTATACCGTTGAAATAGGGGAGGAAATACCTGAAGAATTATATCAAGCTGTGGCAGAGGTCCTAGCATTTGTCTACCAATTGCAGGGAACAATTTGACCTAATTTTGATGAGTATAGGGATGATTAATTATGTATTTCGGAGTGAAGCTTAGATGAAACATACGGATTTAATTGTTATAGTAGCAGTAATAGCAACGGTTTTTATGTTAATACTTCCTGTCCCAGCGGGACTGTTGGATTTTTTACTTGTTGTTAACATAACCATTGCTCTTACAGTGTTATTGGTCTCCATGTATACTATGGAGCCTCTACAGTTTTCGATTTTACCTGCTCTACTATTACTCACCACTTTGTACAGGCTTGCTTTAAATGTTTCATCTACGAGGCTGATTTTGTTGGAAGCATATGCTGGGAGAGTCATTCAACAGTTTGGTGATTTTGTTGTTGGTGGAAATCCCGTTGTGGGCTTTATAGTATTCTTAATTCTGGTAATAATTCAATTTATTGTTATAACTAAAGGTGCAGAAAGGGTATCTGAAGTAACCGCAAGGTTTGTATTGGATGCTATGCCTGGAAAGCAGATGGCTATAGATGCGGATCTAAACTCTGGCCTGATAACTGAAGCCGAAGCTAAAGAAAGAAGAGAAACCATCCAAAAAGAAGCGGACTTTTATGGGGCTATGGATGGTGCCACCAAGTTTGTTAAAGGGGATGCCATCGCTGCGATTGTGATTATTGTTATTAATATTACCGGTGGCTTTGCTATCGGAATGGTCCAGATGGGAATGAGCTTTACAGAAGCTCTTGACGCTTATATTCTATTATCCGTTGGAGATGGTCTGGTGAGCCAGATACCCGCCCTGTTGATTTCAACTGCTGCTGGGATTGTGGTGACCAGGGCGGCTTCGGATGCAAACCTGGGAGAAGATGTTGTTAGCCAAATACTAGCCCATCCCAAGGCTTTGTTTTTGGTGTCTGGATTTTTGCTTCTGATTGGTTTACTTCCCGGCCTACCACCTTTACCTTTTATCGTTCTGGGTTCTACGATAGGTTTTATAGCCTATCAAATAAAGTCTACTACTGAAGAAACCATCAAAAAAGAACAAGAAGAAGTACAAGAACAAGAGAAAGAAGAAGAGGCGGAAGAGTACCGGCGCCCCGAAAATGTTATGTCAATGCTTCAGGTTGACCCAATAGAGTTTGAAATAGGATACGGTCTTTTGCCTCTAGCAGACCCTGATCAAGGTGGAGATTTTTTGGATAGAGTTACCATGATCAGAAGGCAAGTTGCCCTGGATCTGGGGCTCGTTGTACCTGAAATCAGGGTTAGGGATAATATTCAGCTTCAGCCAAATGAATATGTTATTAAAATAAAGGGGATGGAAGTTGCTAGATCAGAGGTTTATCCCAACTACTATCTAGTTATGAACCCTGAAGAAACTGAAACGGAGCTTGAAGGGATTGATACTAAAGAGCCAGTCTTTGGGTTGCCGGCTAGATGGATCGAAGAAGATAAGAAAGAACAGGCTGAGATGGAGGGGCTTACCATTGTTGATCCACCTTCTGTTTTGGCAACTCACTTGACGGAAGTTATCAAACAACATGCTCATGAATTGTTAGGGCGCCAAGAGGTTCAAAGCCTCCTTGACAATGTTAAGGAAAAGTTCCCTGCAGTTGTTGATGAACTGGTGGGTGAGATCCTATCTGTGGGTGAGATAAGAAAGGTATTGGCTAATCTATTAAGAGAAGGTGTATCCATTAAAAATTTAGTTACTATCCTGGAAGCCTTGACAGATTATGCCTCGATAACTAAGGACACAGATGCCTTGACTGAGTATGTTAGACAAAATTTGAGTAGACAAATTTCTAATGACTTAAAGGATTTGCAGGGGCATCCGTTGAAAGTATTAACTTTAAGTCCAGATTTAGAAAAGACCATTTCGGAATCTATTCAGTCAACGGAAACAGGCAATTATCTTTCTTTAGATCCTAAGGTCACTCAAGCAATTCAATCACAACTCAAAGGATACCTAGAAGAATTCTCAAACCAAGGAATCCAACCTATAATAGTGACATCTCCAATGGTGAGATTGTTTTTTAAACGCTTGACTGAATCCTTTTTGCCTGGATTGATTGTTGTATCATATAATGAACTTGAATCAAACCTGGAAATCCAATCTATTGGGGTGGTGAAGTTATAAATGAGGGTCAAGAAATATGTTGCCGGTACTGAAAAAGAGGCCATAAGTAAAATTAAAGCTGACCTTGGCAGTGATGCAATCATTTTGAACAGCAGAAAAGTTAGACGAAACGGCTTTTGGGGCTTTTTTGGCAAGAAAAATGCTGAGGTTACAGTCGCAATAGATGATTCCAGGTTGTCAGGTAATAGAGTTGAGAAAAACGAGACCGGTGTTTTTGGGAATCAATCCAATAAACATGGCGAAAATGGTTATGACCAGGAGCTTGAAAAGGAGAAAATCCTCAACACTATAAATGAAGTAAAAAAACATGTAAACCAGAATCAAGGAAACTTAAATGGACCATCTGATAGACCTGATAGATCTAAAAATTATGAACCGGGAAATAATGGGGATAATTTCCTTGGAAATAATCCTGGAAATAATCCTGGAAATAGTAATTATGGGGAAAATTTTAATAACCCGGTTGATATCAATCCTAGAAGCGAGCTACAAAAAGACAAAGGATCAAATGAACTGCATGAATTGAAAGAGGAGCTCACCCAGACCAAGAGTATGATGCAAGACATGCTCTCGGAGTTTAAAAAGATCCCCCTAGAGGAAAACAGATTACCACCCGTTGCTAAAAAGTATTATAATGCCTTGAAAAACCAGGGTGTTTTAGAGGAGTTATCCAAGGATATAATCAATAATG
The DNA here is from genome assembly GCA_964498995.1 of uncultured Clostridia bacterium. GTDB lineage: Bacteria > Bacillota > Natranaerobiia > Natranaerobiales > Natranaerofabaceae > Natranaerofaba. The sequence goes on from CAZCIZ010000004.1 coordinate 14,189, forward strand.
TTTTGAGTAAAGTGACCCATGATCAAATAGATAATGAAGATAATTTTTACAATATAATCACCACTGAAATAAAGGAAAGGCTCAACCAGCCAGTTTCTAGGGCAGGAGATCAGAGTCCGGAAATATATACCCTAGTAGGACCTACCGGGGTAGGAAAGACGACGACAGTAGCCAAATTGGCGGCAAGGTATACCTTGGTTGATAAAAAGAAAGTTGGTTTAATAACGGTAGATACTTATAGAATTGCTGCAGTAGAACAGCTAAAAACCTATGGGGACATACTCAGTCTCCCGGTAGAAGTGGTTTTAACCCCTCAGGAATTGCGGGAAGGAATTAAAAAATTTAGGGATAAAGATGTTATTTTGATAGATACTGCTGGAAGAAGTCATAGAAATGATATGCAAATGTCAGAAATAAAGAACTTTATTGAAGTGAGCAAACCCAGCATTAGCTTTCTAGTGCTCAGCTTGGGGACAAAATTCGACGACTTACAAGAGATTTTGAATAGGTATAGCAACATAAGGGTGAATGGATATATTTTTACCAAGATAGATGAAACGTCATCCATGGGTAATGTTTTGAATGTAGTGAACAGGACGGGAGTTGGGTTTTCGTATGTTACCATGGGCCAGGATGTACCCGACGATATAGAAACTGCAAACTTAAACAAAATAACAAGACAACTACTAGGTGATGGATAATGACTGACCAAGCTGAATCTTTAAGAAGGATGGTTAAGGAAAGGGAAATAGATAACACCGGCACTAGAATAATCGGTATTTTTAGTGGCAAAGGAGGAGTTGGTAAAAGCTCTATAGCCATTAATCTTGCCTTTGGACTAAAGGATTTTGATAAAAAGGTGCTTCTCATAGATTGTGATGTGGGGCTGTATAACCTTTCACTCCTTATGGGAATGGACAATAAGACCCCGGGGAAGTTTTCAAAACTGCTCAGGGGGATAATTAAATGGGATGAAATTATATTGAGTACTGATTATGGGATCGATTTTCTTGGCGGCACCGGCAGGGACCCTTTTGTAGCTGAGCCTGAATTTGGCTTCATAGACGAGATAAAAGCCAGCGAAAGATATCAATACATAATAATAGACACAAGTCCCGGTGTGCATGGAAATTTGATGAAACTTACAGATTACACCAATATCAATGCTGTGATTACCACACCTGAACTGACGTCTATAACTGATTCTTACGCTTTGATTAAGTCCTTGGTAACGGAAAAAAAGTCTAATCTATTCCATCTTATTGTTAACCGATCTTTTTCTTCGCAAGAATCGGAAACAACATATTATAGATTGGAAAATGTGGTTAATAGGTTTTTGCATGCTAATCTAGAATTTTTAGGCTACATGTCGGAAGATAAAATCATTAAGGAAAGTGTTAAATATCAATACCCTGCTTTTCTTACCAAACCTTATGCACCCTCTATGGTTTGTATTAGAGATATAGCCAGAAAAATAGTGTCTTATGGGTTGACTTCAGAGCATAGAATGTAAAAGATTTTAGGGATTGGGGGCATTTGATGCTTAAGCCAGGTCTAAGTACTAAAATTGAGATTAGGAACGAAAAATATTCTAGCTATATTGAAGATGTTGATAATAAATCTATATTTTTAGCTACACCCATAAGCGGTGGAGCTCCCGTAATGGTCAGAAAAAATGAAAAGATTAAAGTTTGGGTCTTTGTTAAAGCTTCAATGTATGAATTCGATGCCACCGTATTGAAAACATATACAGAGCCTTTGCCAATGCTCAAAATTGAAAAACCCAAAAAAGCCAAAAAGATACAGCGAAGAAGCTTTTTCAGGTTAGAAAAGACGATTCCGGTAGAGTATTATATTTTAGATAAAGATGGGAGCAAAGAAAATAGTGAAAAATTTGAGGCTAATTTTCTCGATATTAGCGGTGGAGGGGCGAAGCTGTCCACAGAAAAAAATGTTCCCTTTGGAGCGCATTTGGAATTTAACATCTATCTAGACGATGGAAAAGATGATTTGCCCCTGGTATGTATAGGCAAGGTGGTTCATTCCAAGAAAATAGATACTGAAAAAGTGAAAATATATCATTATGGAATCGAATTTGTCTCTTTGACTATGGATTTACAGGAGAGAATAGTTCAATATACTTTCGAAGAACAAAGAAAAATGAGGCTAAAAGGCAGGTTTTCTAATAATGAAAGAGAATAAAACAATAAACGTCCTAGTTGTTGATGATTCGGCATTTATGAGAAAAGTGGTGTCGGATATTGTTGAAAGTGGAGCAGGTCTTAAGGTCATGGATACAGCAAGAAATGGGAAGCAGGGAATAGAAAAAATCAGAACTTTGAAGCCTGATGTAGTGACCTTGGATATAGAAATGCCCGAGTTGGATGGGTTAGCAACTCTTAAAGAGTTGAAGAGTAGAGGGATAAAAGTGCCCGTGATAATGCTAAGTTCTTTTACCACTGAAGGGTCTGAAGCTACTTTAAAGGCACTGGAGCTTGGGGCAGTGGATTTTGTTGCAAAACCTTCTGGCCCTATTTCTCTTGACATTCATACTGTTAAAGATGAGCTAATTCAAAAGATAAAAATAGCAAGCAACGCCAAGATAGAACCCCGGGAGGATCTAAAAGCTCTAGAAATTGAACCCGCGAAAAAGCCAGTGACTAAGCCAAGGTCCAAAGAGGAGCCAGAGCTGAAAGTAAAAGGTAAAAAGAAAGAATATATAATAGCAATTGGCACTTCGACAGGTGGCCCAAGAGCTTTAAATAAATTGATTCCGAAGCTACCTGCAGATCTACCGGCTTGTGTCCTTATAACTCAGCATATGCCGGAAGGATTTACTAAACTGATGGGGGAAAGATTGGCGGCCATATCCCAAATGAAAGTTCAAGAGGCAGAAGAGGGAGGCAGGCTTGCCCCTGGGGTGGTTTATATAGCTCCTGGAGGATATCATCTGAAGTTAAAATCAGATAGCCCCACAGCTAAAGGATTAAAGTCATTATCAACTGTTCTTGATAAAAGCCCACCTATAAAAGGGCTCAGGCCTTCGGTAGATATCATGATGGAATCCATTTCAGAATTTAATAATGGGATAGAAAAACTTGCAGTTATACTGACTGGAATGGGAAATGATGGAGCCGAAGGGGTTAAGAAGATCAAGGAATCAGGAGGACAGGTGATAGTAGAAGACGAATCTAGTTGTGTTGTTTTTGGGATGCCTAGAGCTGCACAAAAAACCGGGGTCGTGGATAATATGATCCACCTATCTGAGATGGCCTCCGAAATTATCCGGAGAACCAAGTAATTGAAAACAGGAGGTGCCTGTATTTATGGATATGTCGCAATACCTGGAGGTATTTGTGGACGAAGGTAGAGAACACCTACAGACCATGAATCAAAAGTTAATCGAACTTGAAAAAGAGCCGGAAAACCGGTCGATATTGGATTCCTTGTTCAGAGTTGCTCACACCATAAAAGGTATGTCAGCTACAATGGGGTATCAAGATGTATCGGAATATACCCATAAAATGGAAAATGTCTTGGATGTCATGCGCCAGGGGAAAGCAAGTGCAACTGCCGAGATAATCGACTTATTATTAGAAGGTGCTGATGCCCTGGAAGAATTTGTTGAAAAAATTGCAGAAGGAGAAACCGTAGATCTGGATTTTTCTAACTTGCAAAAAAAATTAGAAAGCTCGGCCAAAGAAATCATAGATAAGGCTGAAGAAGCTAAGTCTGGGGGTGGAGCTGAGGCTGATGAAGGTAAGGGTGAAGGTGAAGGTGAAGGTGAAAGCTCTAAAGAAACTGTCAGCAAAAGTACTACTGAAGCTGAACCCCAGGGAACAAAGCCTCAGCCTGAAGCAGAGGAGACTGATGACGAAAGCTTAATTCAAGGGCGAGACAGCATAATCATGTCTGAATTTAAGCTGAATGAATACGAGAGGACAATAATTGATGAAGCAGAAGATAAGGGATTTGGAGCTTTTTATATTGAAATAGACCTGGATCCAAATACTTTGCTTAAAGGAGCCAGGGCTTTTATGGTATTTCAAAAACTTGAAGAAATTGGCGAAATAATCAAATCTGAACCAGAAGTACAATCCATAGAGGATGAGGACTTTGAGAGCAGTTTTAGTGTTATTTTGGTTTCCAAGCATGATAAGAACAAAATCAAAGAAAATGCGATATCAGTATCAGAGATAGAAAAAGTAGAAGTGGCAAGATTAGAAAAGCCTGCAGAAGATGATTCAGGGCCTTCTAAAGGGGAAGTCTTAGAAACAGGGGAACTTGCAGTGGATTCATCCCAGGACTCTTCTGCTCAGGTTGCAGCAGCCACGGCTGTTGCTGAGAAGGATGAAACCAGCAAGGCTAAAGATGATAAAAAAGATCAAGGTCAGAAGATAAAAACCGGGAAAACAGTCAGGGTAGACATAGAAAGACTAGACAAGCTGATGAACCTAGTAAGTGAGCTTGTTATAAATAAGACCAGGCTTGAACAGATAGCTGAAACTGAAGAGGTACAGGGATTATTAAAAACAAGCGAGCAGTTTAGCCGGATAACGAGTGAAGTCCAAAATGTAGTTATGCAGGTTAGAATGGTCCCTCTAGAACAGGTGTTTAGTAGGTTCCCCAGGATGGTAAGGGATTTATCTAGAAGCCTAGAAAAAGAAGTGGACTTTAATATAGAAGGTGAAGAGACAGAGCTCGACCGATCCTTAATTGATGAAATAGGAGATCCCTTGATGCACTTGATTAGGAATTCAATAGATCACGGCTTGGAGGACGCAGAAACTAGAAAAAATTCAAACAAGCCTGCTAAAGGCAAGGTAGACCTTAAAGCTTATCATAATGAAAATAATGTTGTAATCGAGGTAGAGGACGATGGTAAAGGCATGGACGCAGGGGTAATAAGACAAAAAGCTCTAGAAAAGGGCGTAATTGACCTTAGTCAAAGTGAAAAGCTCTCTGATTCGGAAGTATTGGATTTATTGTTTCAACCCGGGTTTAGCACTTCGGACAACGTATCTGATGTTTCAGGGAGAGGTGTCGGACTAGATGTTGTTAAAAGTAAAATCGAAGGACTTGGTGGTAGAGTAGAGATTGACAGCGTTTTAAATGAAGGCAGTAAATTTACCATGTATTTGCCATTGACGTTAGCTATTATCCAGGCTTTGATGGTACGCATAGAAGATGAGCAGTATGCTGTTCCCCTTGCCTCCATAGAAGAGACGACGTTACTTAGCCAATCAGACATTGATCAGGTTTCCGGTCAGGATGTTATGAGGCTTAGAGAAAAGATAGTGCCAATTGTTGATATGAAAAACATTTTAAAAGTTGAATCAACAACAGAACAAGTCGAAGGTCATGACGAGCATGTTAGTTCCAATAAAAGCACTGAAGAGGAGAAATTTGCAATCATCGTCAGTAAAGGGGAGAAAAAAGCAGGTCTTATTGTTGACGAATTGATTGGACAACAGGAAGTTGTTATCAAGGCTTTAGGGAATTATCTGGGTGACATTAGAGGATTTACAGGAGCCACGATCATGGGGGATGGAACAGTATCCCTTATCCTGGATGTTAACTCATTAATCTTTAGATAAAGGGGGAAGTTATACAGCTATGTCTGAAAATAAAAATGTTCAAGAGCAAGCTAGCAGCGAAAAACAGTTTATAGTTTTCAGATTAGGAGAAGAAGAATACGGGGTTGAAATCCTTCAGGTGCAGACTATCGAAAGGATGCTACCCATCACCAGGGTGCCTCATGCACCAGAATTTGTCGAAGGTGTTTCCAACCTGAGAGGTAGTGTTGTTCCTATAATGGACTTGAGGAGTCGCCTGGGTCTGCCACCTAAAGAACCTACCAATGAGTCCAGGGTTATAACTGTGAAGATGGAAGATGTAATGGTAGGTATGATAGTGGATGCGGCATCGGATGTGGTAAAAGTTCCTACAAGCGCCATTGAGCCACCTCCTAGTGTTATAGGAGGGGTGGAATCCACCTACCTTGAAGGAGTCGCTAAATTAGAAGATCGGCTCCTGGTTTTACTCAAGTTAGCAGAAGTATTGAAAAAAGATGAAGTACAGCAGTTAAAAGACATTTAAAGGGGATACTTAGTGGATACTTAAAATAGATAAGAGGTGTAGTTGCAATGACAGAACAACAGCAACCATATGATGATTTTCATTTGGATGCCTTAAAGGAAATTGGCAATATAGGTGCGGGTAATGCTACCACAGCTCTATCCAACCTTCTTTCGAAATCTATAGATATGTCAGTCCCTGAAGTCAATATTTTGCCCTTTGACGAAGTTACAAGTGTAGTAGGAGGTCCCGAAGAGTTAGTGGCAGGTATCTATCTCCAAGTAGAGGGTGAAGCGCCTGGATCTTTGATGTTGCTTTTAGAAAAGGAAGACGCCGTTAAATTAATAAGCGTTTTGATGACCGGTGAAATCCCAGAAAATCCTTCTGAGAAAAACATAGAGGATATGGAAGAGTCTGCCTTGATGGAGACGGGAAATATCTTAGCAAGCTCCTATGTAACGGCTCTGTCAGAATTTACAGGCCTTAGTATGGCCCCCACAGTACCGGCTATCGCTGTAGATATGGCAGGAGCTATCCTTGAAATAATCTTAATCCAGGTGGGAGATGTAAGCGAACATGTACTTATGATTGGAACGGAGTTTACCTATGATAAAAACAAAATAAGAGGCCATTTTTTCTTTATTCCTGAAGATAATTCATTTAGAAAAATTTTAAAATCCCTGGGTATTGACGATGGCAGTAGTTAAAGTAGGGATTGCAGATTCTAAAGTGGCCTCTGGTTCAGAAGTAATTAGGACAGCCGGTCTGGGATCATGTGTGGGGGTAACCTTGTATGATGAGTCAACCAAAATTGGCGGTATGGTTCACGTTATGCTGCCAGAGAGTCCAAAAAATAAACCCGGGTTCAAAAAAGCTAAATACGCTGATACAGGTATAATTGAACTGATTGAAATGATGGTTGAGAAGGGATGTAAAAAGAAAAAGCTAGTGGCAAAAATGGCTGGAGGAGCTCAAATGTTTTCTTTTTCGGGCAAGGAGAGTGAACTTTTGAAAGTAGGTACTAGAAATGCTAAAGCTTGTAAGGAAATCCTTGAAAAAGAGAATATAAAAATTTTGGCAAATGATACCGGGGGGAATCATGGTAGGACTATAGAACTATATTGTGAGACAGGTAAATTGATGATTAAGACAGTACAAGAAGGTGTCAAAGAAGTTTAGGAGAGTGAGCCCATTGCCTAATCGGGGTTTTTATGATTTACTTAAGTCATACCAGAAAAAACAAGACCCGGATACTTTAGAAAAGCTCATCGAAAAAAATATTACCTTTGTAGAGAATCAGGTAAGGAAAATATATAGTGAGCATTTAAGCAAATATCTAAATATTTCAAAAGAAGATCTGATATCTTTTGGCTTGATGGGCCTTATAGACACGTTTAATAAGTACGATTTTAGGCGGAATATACCCTTTGAAACTTATGCCAAGCTGAGAATAAAGGGTTCAATAATAGATGGAATAAGAAAGTTTGATTTTGCCCCTAGATCTTTTAGAGAAAAAGCCATTTACTATAGCGAAGCTAGCTATGATCTAGAAAAGGAACTAGGACGTCCACCTACAAATGAAGAATTGGCATCATTTTTAAATATTTCCACCCAAGAGTTAGAAAGTTTCTGGCAAAAATCTACTTATTTAACTCCACTTTACTTAGATAGCTTAATCGCTTTAGAGGATGAGGAAAGCGAAACACATAAGGACAGGCTTCAAGATGAAAATGAGCCTACCCCAGAAGAAAGCCTTGAGAAAAAAATTGATAGTAGTATATTGAAGGAAGTGATTGAGGAACTGCCGGAAAGGGAAAAATTGATTTTGTCTCTGTATTATTATGAAGATCTATCCATAAAGGAGATTGCTCAGGTGATGGAGATCTCTGAATCCAGGGTGAGCCAGTTACATAGCAAATCCATTTTCAGGTTAAGAGGAAAATTAGCTCGGCGTAAAAATACATTTAATTGATTATAAGCTTTCAATATAAATTAAATAATTAAAAAATGTAGTCAAAAGGTAGTTTAAGTAACTGACCTAGAGGGGGAATATTATGGCTACTAAAGACCTTCCCAAGAAATTTCAAGGTGAATCCGTAGAAAAAGCGATAGAAAAAGCTACAGCAGAGCTTGGAGTAAATAATAAAAAAGATCTTGATTATAAAATTATAGATAAAGGGGGCAAAACAGGGGGTTTCTTTCGTAAAAAGAAAAAACCTGCTGTAATTGAGGTAATTTCTATAAAAGATTCTGGAGATGATGAAAAGGAAACCGAAGCTTCTGAGGATTCTACGCCGCAAGAAGATGCGGATGATAATTTATCCGAAGATGATTACGAGCTACTTGACAAGAGTATAGATGGCTACTATAGATTTTTGATTGATGATGAAAAGACTTTACTTACGGTACATCCACCCATGAATGATGGTAAGGATGTTAAATGGATGGATGTTAAGTCATACCTAGAAAAAAACGATTATAAGATCTTAGAGGAAGAGCCCATCGTAGAAGTTGTAAGAGATGCTAAAGGAGAGCCAGTGGATATTTCCGAATATGTAGAGGAAATAATTGAAGACGGCCGTTTTGAAGTTAGAACGGAAGAAAAGAATATGAAAGCGCTATTGAGGGTAGAACTCCCCAGGGGAAGGGGTAAAAGGGTAACTGCTGAAGATATAACAAACTATTTAAAAGAAAGGGAAATAACCCACGGCTTAAAAAAAGAGGAGATAGAAAAAGCGGTCAAAGAAGGGACCAAGGGTGATTTTGTCGATGTTGCTGAAGGAACTCCACCTGTAAAAGGTAAGGATGCTGAAATTCAGGAGCATTTCGAGCATAAAGAGGCTAAGCCTGTTATCAAGGAAGATGGAACGGTAGACTACTACAATGTAGAAAATATTACCAATGTAGCAGAAGGGGATATTCTTGCTGCCAGGGTGCCTCCGGAAGATGGGATTCCGGGTGTGAATGTTTACGGAGAAGAAGTGCCCCCGGAGCCGCCTAAGGATAAATTATTAAAAATTGGCAAGAACGTGGTACATGAGGAAGAAAACGATGTACTTAAAGCAGCAATAGATGGCCAAGTTGTTCAATCTAGGGATGGGACAATCAATGTGTATGAAGTTTATGAAATCAGTGGTGACCTTGATATATCTATAGGAAATATAGAATTTACTGGAAATGTAGTCGTAAAGGGCAGTGTAAAAAGCAATTTGAGTATTAGAACGGACGGGGATGTTGAGATAGGTAAAAGCGCTGATAATTGCTTCATTGAAGCAGGTGGTGATGTTCATGTCAAAGGTGGGATTCAGGGTAAAAGTAAAGGCCAGGTTAAAAGCGATGGAAATATAACTTGTAAGTTTATAGAAAACGCTAACGTGATTGCCGGTGGAGATGTAACCGTTGCAGAAGCCATTATGCACAGTAATGTCAGGGGACAAAATGTCTACGTCATTCAAGGCAAAAGAGGACTTCTGGTAGGAGGAAAGGTAGTAGCTTCTGAAGAAGTTCACGCCAAAACCATAGGTTCAAACCTTGCTACTTCAACAACTATAGAAGTGGGACTGGCTCCGGAAATAAGGGATAAGATCGAGGAGTTAAAAGATGAGCATGAAAAAGCTGTAGAAAACCTGGAAAAAACTCAGAAAGCAATTAAGATGTTAGAGAAGCTAAAACAAACTCAGGGTCAACTTCCGCCCGACAAGGAAAAGATTCTTACAAGATTTAACAAAACCGAAGGTCATTTAAAGGAAAGGTTAAATGCTGTCGAAGAGGAAAAGGAAAAATATGAGAAAAAGTTAGAGGAGTGTACGGATGGCAAGGTCAAGGCCTATGATGTTGTCTATCCAGGGGTTAAAGTTATGATAACCAACTTGATTAGGAACAATGATGAAGTTAAAAGAAAAGTTACTTTTTATCTAAATGAAGATGGGGAAATAAGGGCTGAATAAACTTCTTGAACCATGGCTAAAATCAATAAGATTGTGTTGTATAGAGTTGGTTGATTTGAGTTTAATGTCTTGTTTTGGGAGATGATAATATGACATTAACACCCATTGAACTTCAAGTTTTGTACAGTCAATCGACGGAAATATCAAGGGTAGCATCTTATCAACAGATGCATCCTTACTTGCACATGCAAATGCACCAGGAATTTTTTAGAAAGTTAACCGAGGATAAGCAAAAAATGGTCAATTCTAACCCAACCTCTTCAGAAGACTCGGTTAAAACTGACGAAAAAGAAGAGGAAATAGCTCAGAAGAAAAATGAGGCAAGGAGTGATTTAGCAAGAAGTCAAGGTAAGGGTAGAAATTTAGATATTCAAATGTAAATTAGTAAGAAATTTTTGGAGGGATAATTATGCACTTTTTTATCTGGCTGACATTGTTTATAGGAATCATGTTGGTGGTATACGCCCTTATCAAGGTGGGTAGACAAAAAGATCAAGGCAATACAGCCAAAAATAAGGTCAGTGATAATTCTAAATTACTTTTATCTGAAGTTATAGAAGAACTCCATGAGAACACAGAAAATATGGTAGAAAGGTTTAGCAAAAGAGAGGAAAAGCTGGAGTCCCTTTTAGAAAAAGCTGATGAAAAGATCGAGGAACTAGAGAAGCAGGTTGATAATGCAGATAAGGTAGAGTTTTTGCGAGGGCAGGAAGAAATCAGGACATCTGATCCGGAGGCTAAAACAACATATACCAGGGGATATAAAGGTGCATATGTTAAAAGTATTGCTTCTATGAAAGGTGAAGAAGATACAAATAAAGAAGATGAAAACAAGGCTGAAAAAGCTGAAAATTACGAAACCGAAGCTGACTCGGGTGCAAATAGCAGCAAGATCCTTAATTTCCCATCCTATCAGGACAAATATTCTGAGATCAAAGAGATGTTTAAAAAAGGTTATGATGTAACCAAGATTGCTAAGAAAACGGGTAAGGATAAAGGTGAAGTGCAATTGATTTTAAATCTGATTAAGAAGAGCGAGGAATCCGAAAACGATGAATTGGGATGCTAAGATCATACTAGGAGTTGGCATCGGCCTCATATTTGCTTCCTCATTATTCTTTGTCTTAAACCAGATTGATTTTTTGACAGAAAGTAGAACTACTGGTGATAACCTGGAATCATTTAAAGAAAACGAAGAAGTGGGAGAAGACAAAGAAGATATCTTGGCTGAAGGGGATCTAGGGTTTGAAGATCTTAGCCCTGATAATGAAGAAAGTGATGAAGATGGAGGTAATGAAATAGAAGAAGAAATAGAAGAAGAAATAGAAGAAGAAATAGAAGAGAAGGAAGAAGTAGAGGGGGAAGAACCTGAGAAAAATGAAGAAAATGAAGAAAATGAAGAAAATGAAAATGAAAATGAAAAAGAAGAAAAAGTGAATGATGAAGTAGATGAAGAGGTAAGTTTTCTTATCCCGAGAAATGCTCATGCAATGAAGGTAGTTGAAATCTTGTCAGAAGAAGGGGTAATTGAATCTGAAGCTGAAGAAGAACTGATAAACGAAATGATGGAAAGAAATGTCACCAGGAGAATTCAGTATGGAAAATATGAAAATGTTCCTCATGATATCACCCCTGAAAAGCTGGTAGATCTTTTAACCAGGAGTATTGTGGATTAGAACCCTTTATTAAGCTTTATTAAGGCTTATTAAGGGTTTTTTTGATTATTGATACTAAAAAGATTGATACTAAAAAGATTGCCAAGGAGAATTTTATTATGTTATACTAGCTAAGAGTGTCAAAAAACACGCACGTTTCTCGATTTTATTAGAGGTGCTCTTCAGGTAAAAATAAATTTATCCTGAATTGTGCTAATAAAAGATGAAGGAAACGGTGGAAAAAACCTAGGAGGTGCTTATTTTGAGTGTAGTTAGTATGAAGCAGTTATTAGAAGCAGGGGTCCACTTTGGACACCAGACAAGGCGCTGGAATCCCAAGATGGGTAAGTATATCTTTACTGAAAGAAATGGGATTTACATTGTGGATTTGCAGAAAACAGTTAAGCTATTGGATCAAGCTTATGAATTCGTAAGAGATTTGTCGGAGCAAGGAGGAAAAATTTTATTTGTCGGTACAAAAAAACAAGCTCAAGAAGCTGTAGAAAAGCAAGCTGAAAGGTGTGGAATGTTCTTTGTCAATCAACGCTGGCTTGGCGGAATGTTGACAAACTTTAAAACTATCAATAAGAGGATTCAGAGGTTATTTGAGTTGGAGAAGTTGGAAGAGGATGGCACATTTGAAGTCTTGCCAAAAAAGGAAGTGCAAAATCTCAGAGGTGAGCACGCAAAACTGCAAAAGTTTTTGGGTGGAATTAGGGACATGGTTGACCTTCCTGACGCTCTTTTTATAGTGGATCCTAGAAAGGAAAGGATTGCTGTAGCCGAGGCTATAAAACTTGGAATTCCCATTGTTGCAATTGTCGATACTAACTGTGATCCTGATGAAATCGATTATGTAATCCCCGGAAATGATGATGCGATTAGAGCTGTAAAGCTCATCTGTGAAAAGATTTCAGATGCTGTTCTAGAAGGAAGGCAAGGGGTTCAGCTTACTGATGAAGAATTAGAGGAAGCTGGAGATGCAGTGGAATTGTCTGAGGAAGAGAAGTCCGATGATGCAGCTGAAACCGATACTACTGAATCTACAGGTGAGAATGTAGAAAATAAGGTTGAAGAAGCAGAGAATGAAGCAACTGAAGCAACTGAAGCAACTGAAGGGGCAGAAGAGGTTACAAAAGAAGATCTAGAAGAAGTGAAAAATGAAGTGGAAAATCAGGATCTTTCAGAAGAAGAAACTACTACTAGACAAGCTGAAACTGAATAAATAGAATGCAAATGGGTGAGGGTAGCTTATAAAGGCTATTCTCCCCTTTTCTTTGTCAGGTGATTGATAATATATTTAACTCAAAATTAAAGGAGGGAAACTGATATGATCAGTGCTAGCAAAGTAAAAGAACTTAGAGAAAAAACCGGTGTGGGTATGATGGATTGTAAAAAGGCGCTCCAGGAAACTAATGGAGATATTGAGGAGGCTATCAAATATCTACGTGAAAAGGGCTTTGCAGATGCAGAGAAAAAAATTGGCAGGACCGCCAAGGAAGGTATAATCGAATCATACATACACCTAGGAGGCAAAATAGGAGTATTGGCTGAGATAAATTGTGAAACCGACTTTGTAGCTAAAAATGATGAGTTTAAAGAATTCTCTCATGATATTGCAATGCATATTGCTGCTACAAATCCCAGGTATATTTCAGCGGATGAAATACCTGAGGAAGTAGAAAAGGAAGAAAAAGAATTTTTAAAAGATCAAGCTAAAAAAGAAGGTAAACCAGATCATGTTGTGGAACAAATGGTAGAAGGAAGATACAAAAAGAGATTAGAAGAGCTATGTCTAATGGAACAACCTTTTGTTAAAGATCCTGATAAAACTGTTGAAGAACTTGTTAAAGAGAAAATTGCCAAAATCGGAGAAAAGATCGTTATAAATCGTTTTGTAAGATTTGAAATTGGAGAGGAAGAAGACAATAGCTAATTTCTGGAGGTTGTTACCATGAAAATGGAAACGGTTGTGCCCAAGTACAAGCGGGTGGTTTTAAAACTTAGTGGTGAGGCCTTGGCAGGAAATAAGGGCCATGGTATCGATATGGAAACCCTTGATGTTATAGCTCATCAAATCAAGGACATAATGGAGATAGGTACGGAAGTCAGTGTTGTGATGGGTGGTGGCAATATATGGAGAGGCGCAACTGCCGGAAAAGAAGGGATGGATCGAGCTTCAGCTGATTATATGGGTATGTTAGCAACCATGATCAATGCACTGGCTTTACAAGATATGCTGGAAAGAATCGAGATAGACACCAGGGTACAAACTGCTGTTGAAATGAGGCAGGTAGCTGAACCATATATTAGAAGAAGGGCAATAAGACATCTAGAAAAAGGAAGGGTTGTTATTTTTGCAGGAGGTACAGGAAATCCGTTCTTCTCTACTGATACCACTGCAGCTCTTAGGGCTGCTGAAATTGAGGCTTCGGTAATTTTGCTGGCTAAAGGTAAAGTGGATGCAGTATATGATTGTGACCCCCTTACAAACCAGCATGCTGTGTGTTATTCTGAACTAAAATATATGGATATCTTAAACCAGGATTTAGGTGTTATGGACTCAACCGCCGCCAGCTTATGTAAGGACAACTCCATCCCTATCATAGTCTTTGGCCTCTCAACAGAGGGTAATATTAAGAAAGCTGTTATGGGTGAAAAAATTGGAACTCTGATAAAATAGGAGGGATTCGGTGAAGGAAATTTATGAGGACGCTAAGTCTAAAATGGAAAAGGCCGTTGAATCTTTGAGGCAAGATTTAAATTCACTAAGGGCTGGAAGAGCTAACCCTACCATCCTCGATGGAGTTAAAGTGGATTATTATGGGACAAAAACACCCCTAAACCAGCTTGCAAACATATCTGCCCCTGAGGCCAGGATGATTTTGATTCAGCCTTACGACAAAAGTGCAATAGAGAACATCGAAAAGGCAATCTTACAAAGTGATCTGGGTTTGAATCCCAATAATGATGGTTCTGTTGTGCGCTTGACAATTCCAGAACTAACAGAAGAAAGACGGGAAGAGCTTGTAAAATTAGTGAAACAAAAAGGTGAAGAATCCAAGGTGGCTATTAGGAATATTAGAAGAGATGCCAACGATGCCTTGAAATCAAAGGAAAAGGCAAAAGAACTTTCAGAAGATGATTTAAAAAGAGAGCAGGATAATATCCAAAAACTTACCGATGAAAAGGTTAATGAAGTAGAGGAAGTGCTAAAAGCAAAAAACGAGGAGATAACATCCATTTAGATGAACCTTATGGGCTTACCTTTAAACAGGGCAATAAAGTTAATACATGAAAAATCCTTGGAATATGAATTGATAGAAACAGGGAATGATAACAATAAATACCATAATATAGGGTTAGAAATTAGCTTAAATGATACAAGAGAAATGGAGAATTATCGGGTGGTAAAGGTAGATTTCGGAGATGACAGATATGTACTCACTGTAGTTAAGAAATGAATTATAAATATCTAGAAAACTATGCCGTTAGAAAGGGGGTGGAGTTTGGTGGCTTACAAAATCACTGACGATTGCCTTGCCTGTGGAGCTTGTATAGATGTCTGCCCTGATGATGCTATCAAGGAAGGTGATGAAATTTTTGAGATTACTGAGGATTGCACTGAGTGCGGTACTTGTGTAGATGAGTGCCCTGCAGAGGCAATAATTGAAGAATAAACGTAATTATAATTCTCAGCCCCCCTTATTGGGGGGTTACTATAATATTAGAGGTGGGGCGATGACTACCGGTAAAGAAGAAGTATTATCAAAAATAGATTTAAATAAAGTTCCTGAACATGTGGCAATAATTATGGATGGTAACGGTCGCTGGGCTAGACGTAAAGGTCTTCCCAGGGTTGCAGGTCATAGAGCTGGAGTAGAATCTATAAGGGAAGTTATAAAGACTTCGCTGGAATTGGGTATAAAAATCATCACATTATTTGCTTTTTCAACTGAAAACTGGAAAAGACCAAGAAAAGAAGTGAATTTTTTGATGGATTTACCCAGGGAATACCTCCACAAAGAACTAAAAACATTAAAAGAAAAACAGGTAAGGATTAATATGATGGGTAGATGGGAAGGTATTCCCGAGAAAACTTTAGCAACTGTGAAAAAAGGTATGGAAGAAACCTCAGATAATGATAAATTGGTCCTTAATTTTGCTCTGAATTATGGAGGCAGGACTGAATTAATTGATGCAGTTAAAAAAATAGCTGTCAAAATTGAAAATAACGAGCTAAGCTCTGATAATATAGATGAGGAAACGATTAATGATCATTTATATACAAAAGATTTTCCAGATCCAGCTTTGATTATCAGGCCGAGTGGAGAAAAAAGGGTCAGCAATTTCTTGCTTTGGCAGATGGCTTACAGTGAATTCTGGTTTTGTCCCATTTACTGGCCTGATTTTAGAGGTGAACACTTGCTCGAAGCTGTTTATGAATATCAAACTAGAAAGAGAAGATTTGGAAAAATAAAACATTAATCTAATGCGACTATCTGGTTAATCAAGGGAAATAGTCTTTAGGAGGCAGTTGAATTATGAAAAAAAGAATAATCTCTGCTATACTGACCATACCGATTTTGGTATTTATTTTTTACTTGGGCGGTTTAGCTTTATATCTTTTATTATTAGCCTTATCCTTGGCCGGGTTCAATGAACTGAGTCAATTAGTTTCAAAAATGCCAGAAAGATCAAGGCCGTATAAAGCCCTCGGTTATACCGGCGTTTTTTTGATTTTGACGGCCCTCTATATCGGACAACTATACTCTTTTATTATTTCAATTACCTTGATTGTATTTTTCTCGGCTGGTTGGAAATTGATGTTTTATAGGGAATCAAGTTTGGATAGAATCGGTGTAACTTTGTTTTGTATATTTTACATATCCTGGACTTTTGGTTTCTTGATTGCAATAAGAGGCTTGAGCGATGGTTTTTTCTTACTAATTATGGTGATATTTATAATTTGGGCTACGGATACAGGAGCTTATTTTTCAGGAATATCTTTTGGTAAAACAAGACTAGCCCCTGAAGTAAGTCCAAATAAGTCAGTGGAAGGCAGTATAGGTGGAACCTTGATAGCTGTATTAGTTGCCGTGATAATCGGCAAAAGTCTTGGATTGACTGTTTCGATGGCAGTTATGATAGGTGTTTTGACATCTTTATTATCCCAATTTGGGGACCTAGTTCAATCTGCTTTGAAAAGAACTGCTAAAATTAAAGATTCAGGTGATCTTATCCCAGGACATGGAGGGATTATGGATAGATTTGATAGTTTTTTGTTGGCTCCTTCCACTTTTTATGTGATAATGTTGTTGTTAGGTTATTGATTAACTCCAGGGGAGGGAGGACAATGAAAAAAAATTTAGGAATCCTGGGCTCAACAGGTTCCATAGGTGTTCAAGCTTTAGAAGTTGTTAGAGAAGAACGGGAAAGATTTGATGTGAAAGTATTGACTACAAATAAAAACATAGAGCTTTTAGCCCGTCAAGCAGATGAATTTGAACCGGATTTGCTGGTAGTGGGTGAAGAAAAACTTGCCCCGGAGTTAGAGAAATATGTTTCCCACTTAGATGTTAAAGTAGAAAAAGGAAGAGACGGGTTGAGGATAGCCTCTGAATGGCAAGGATTGGATATGGCGTTGGTTGCCCTGGTTGGTTTTAGCGGTGTTTATCCTACCATCAATGCAATGAACAATAAGATTGACGTTGCCTTAGCCAATAAAGAAGCTTTGGTAGTTGCCGGAAGTATTTTGAAAGATATTAGCGAAAACTGTGATGCCAAGATTATCCCCGTGGACAGCGAACATTCTGCAATATTTCAGTCATTATTAGGGGAAAATAATAATAATATAGATAGACTGTATCTGACTGCCTCAGGGGGTCCTTTTTTTGGTAATAAAAAGGAGGATCTATCTGAAGTAGAACCTAAAGATGCTTTAAAACATCCTAACTGGGATATGGGTAGTAAAATCACGATAGATTCGGCAACGATGATGAATAAAGGCTTGGAAGTTATAGAAGCATACTGGTTATTTGACATCCCTTTTGATAGGATAGATATAGTCGTTCATCCAGAATCCATCGTACACTCCATGGTGGAGCTAGTAGATGGGACCATCAAAGCTGAACTAGGCACGGCTGATATGAGACGTCCAATTCAATTTGCCCTCACATACCCGGAAAGACAAAGGAATAGTTTTTCTAAGTTTAATATTTTTGATAAAAAATTAGAGTTTTATCCTCCTGACTATGATAATTTTCCCTGTATTGATTTAGCTTATGATGCTGGGAGGGCTGGCGGCACTTTTCCGTGTGTTTTAAATGCTGCCAATGAAATAGCAGTAGAATATTTTTTGAGAAATGAAATTAACTTTTTAGATATTCCTGATATAATTAGATTAACCATGGAAAAACATAAACAGATAAGTAATCCGGAATTGGAAGTATTGTATGAGGTGGATGAGTGGAGCAGAAAACAGGCTCTTTCTATAATCGAAAATAAACTTTAACACGATAGCGAAAATTGTAAAATTTATGAGCTATTAGCGAGCTTTAAAATTTACAAATTATATTTATAAGTATTAATAATTTTCGCTGTAGTATTAATTTATGGACTATGATAAGTTAGTAGATAACAGCATATTTATGCTGATTGAATAAAGTGTTTAAAAAGGTGGTTTTGAATAGTATGACTACGGCAGTGTATTCCATTATAGTGCTTGGGATTTTGATTTTTGTCCATGAGTTTGGGCATTTTATCGTTGCAAAATTGAGTGGGGTAAAGGTTCTTGAATTCGCTCTTGGATTTGGACCTAAACTTGTAGGGTTTACAAAAGAGGAGACGGACTATTCTATCAGGATTATTCCCCTGGGTGGATTTTGTCGGATGCTGGGGGAAGATCCTGATGAAGCCGGTCAGGAAGGGAGCTATACAAATGCATCACCCCTTAACAGATTAGGCATTATTGCAGCTGGTCCCATAATGAATTTTCTACTTGCGATATTTCTTTTTTTCATCGTCTATGTCATAGTCGGGATCCCTAATCCTGTCCAGAATGAAATTGGAGAGGTCCTCCCCGGCAGTGAGGCTGAAGAAGCTGGAGTTGAGCCCGGGGACAAAATAGTTGCAATAGAAGGTGAAGAAGTCGAAACCTGGGAAGGGATAGTTGAAAGAATTAACGAAAATCCTGGTAATGAGATTCAAATGGTGGTAGAAAGAGATGGGACCATCGAGGAAATGGAATTGGTCCCCCAGGAAGATCCAGAAACTGGTGCGGGTCAGATAGGTATCACCAACTTTGTGGATGCGGGAATTTTTACTGCCTTAGTAGAGGGAACCAGGCAGACCTTCTGGTTTACAGGGATGATCCTGGTAAGCCTCGTCGAAATGGTCACTGGACAGATGGAGCCCGATGTCGCTGGTCCTGTGGGTATAGTCAATATGATCGGCGATGTTGCCAGAATGGGTTTGATAAACCTTGCTACTTTTGGGGCTTTTTTAAGTATCAATCTGGGTTTATTGAATTTATTGCCGATACCTGCTTTGGACGGCAGTAGATTATTATTTATCCTGGTCGAGTTTGTAAGGGGTCGGCCTGTAGATCCAGTTAAAGAGGGTTTTGTTCACTTTATCGGCTTTGCCCTCCTTATCATGTTGATGTTGATCATAACTTACCAGGATCTTTTAAGGTTGGATATATTTAATTAGTTCTTTTTTGCTATCAGGAATTATCAGGAGTTACTGGGCCTAACCTAACATGGTTGATCTTGAGAGGTTTCGTTAAATGTCCAAATACCAAAAGTCTTTTTCAATTCAAATAGGTACGATTAAAATGGGTGGCGAGCATCCCGTCACCCTTCAATCCATGACCAATACTAATACAATGGACGTGACAAAAACCCTTGAACAAATTAATCAATTAGAAAGTGCGGGCTGTGATATTGTGAGGGTTGCCGTACCTACAAAGGATGATGTCTTTGCCTTTGAAAAGATAGTTGCTAAATCACCCATGCCGGTGATTGCAGACATTCACTTTGATTATTCCTTGGCAATTGATGCGATTTTAGCAGGAGCTCATAAAATTAGAATCAATCCTGGAAATATTGGCTCCAAGGATAAGCTAGAAAAAGTCATAGATAAAACTAAAGAATATAATATTCCCGTTAGAATAGGAATAAACTCAGGTTCTCTTGAAAGGCCTTTGCTAAAAAAACATGGCGGTCCTACCTCAAAAGCCCTGGTGGAAAGTGCGATAAACAACGTAAAACTGATAGAGGAAATGGATTTTGATAAGATTGTAGTTTCTTTGAAAGCCTCTGATGTAAAAACTACCATTGAGGCATATAGAGAATTTTCCAAAAGATTGAACAACCCTCTTCATCTTGGCGTGACCGAAGCAGGTACTTTTTTTAGGGGTAGTGTTAAAAATGCTATCGGGATCGGATCACTACTATTTGATGGGATCGGAGATACAATCAGGGTGTCTCTAACAGGCTCGCCTTTAGATGAGATTTATACAGGTAAGCAGATTTTGCAGTCTCTGGGATTAAGAAAGGGCGTTAATGTGATATCATGTCCAACCTGCTCGAGGACTGTGATAAATGTGGAAGAATTGGCTAGTGAGGTTGAAAAGAAACTGAGTGGACTAGATAAAAATATTACGGTAGCTGTAATGGGATGTAATGTCAACGGCCCCGGCGAAGCCAGGGAAGCTGATGTGGGAATTGCAGGCGGGAAAAACAAAGCATTGATATTTAAACATGGTAAGGTTATTAGAACGGTACCCAAAGAAGAAACCTTAAAGGCTCTTTTTGATGAGATAAAATAATCTAGGGACCCAAAATAGGGTGGTGTATAACTTGCAGGTTATTGCTATTGTTCCAGCTTATAATGAAGAAAGCACCGTTGGAGAAGTTATAAATGTACTTAACCAAGTGGATTTAATAGATGATATAGTTGTGGTCAGTGATGGTTCCACTGACGATACTGTAAAAGTTGCAATTGAACACGGAGCCAGGGTGGTTGAATTGCTAGAGAACCGGGGTAAAGGCGGAGCTATGAAAGCAGGTTTGGAAAAATATCATGCTGATGTAATCCTTTTTTTGGATGCTGACCTTATCGGACTTACCAGGGAACATGTAGAAAATTTGCTTAGTCCAATATTAGAGAAAGAAGCTGATATGACAATGGGGATATTTGAAAAAGGAAGGCTTGCAACGGATCTTGCCCAAAAATTTGCCCCCAATCTTTCAGGTCAACGAGCTGTTAACAGGTGGGTTTTGGAGAATATTTCCGATATCGATATGGTCAGGTTTGGAGTTGAGGTAGCCCTCAATAAAATGATTGAGGATGATAAAATTAAAGTAAAAGAAGTTTTACTAAAAAACATGAGCCATGTTATGAAAGAAGAAAAAAGAGGGGTGTTGAAAGGGTTAGCTGCCAGGATGAAGATGTACTGGGAGATAATGAGATATTTCACCAAAACTGGAGTTAAGAAATAAGGGGGATGCGGTTTGCAAAAGGAAAGCTTGCCCGTAATAGAAATTAAATCTAAAATTATAAAATGTATTGTTTGTCAGAGTTCTAGGTCATGGTATCTTTTAGTAGAGACTACAAAAGAAGACTATGATTCTACAAAGAAAATGGAGCAGTTTACTGAAATGTTGTATGAGTATAAGCAGGATTTGTTAGCTAATAGCCCGGGATTGAATGAAATATTTTTTATTTTCTTTCCAGGGGATAAATTCGATACTGAAATTTTATTGAATAGTAATGCTGACAATCTTTACAAAAATGATAATGATAATAATGACGATAATATAGATGAACTTGTAAAACTGAATAAAGATGCCTTTTTGTTAAGTATAAAGGATAGGCTACCTTCATTGTACGGTTCTTTAAAAAATACCGGGTGGCTCTGGGATGGCAAGAAATTGGTGGTAGAATTTAGCAATCCCGTCAATAAAGAACTTGCTAGGAAAAAGGATGCCAAAGGGTTAATAAAGGAGTACTTTTATCCTGTTTTTGAAAACAAGCTAGATATTAGCTTTAAGGATGGACAAGTATCTTTTGAAAATGATGATACAGATTCTTCAAATGGTGGCGAAAAACTATACGAAACTATTTACATAAAAGAAGAGCCAAAAAAAGCTAGTAATAGAAGGGAACAAGATTCTAAAAGTGAAAGCCATGAATCTGGCCCGGTTCTTTTGGGTAAAAAAATAAATGATAAAGGCTCTGTCCCGTTGAATGAGATAGTAGAGGAAGACAGGTCCATGGTAGTTGAAGGAAAGGTGTTCAACTTGGAAACAAGGCTGTTAAAAAGCAAGCGTCAACTTGTAATCTTTTATATGACTGATTATACAGACTCTATCTCGGTGAAATTTTTTTTGGGGGAAAATGATGTTACACCGGGAGGATTGGCAGATGATAACTGGGTTAAGGTCAGAGGGGATGTGATTACAGATCAATTCACCCAGGAGCTAACTTTGCAGGCTAAAGATATAAACCGGGTAAAAGCTAAAGATGTGAGATTGGATGAAGCTATAGAAAAAAGGGTTGAACTTCATGCCCATACTAAGATGAGTGCCCTTGATTGTACCTGCAGTGCAACTGCATTAGTCGAGAGGGCTGAAATGTGGGGCCATGAAGCCATAGCGATTACAGACCATGGTGTTGTACAATCTTATCCTGAAGCCTTCGAAGCTGCAGCAAAAAAAGATGTTAAGGTTATCTATGGAATAGAGGCTTACCTGGTGGAAGATGAAGACGATTACAAGGCAAGGTCTTATCATTGTATTATATTAGTGAAGAATGGTAAAGGCCTTGAAGATCTGTACAAGTTGGTTTCGGATTCTCATATCAAGTTTTTTTATAAAAAGCCCAGGATACCAAAAAATAAATTGAAAGATGTAAGAGAGAACTTGATAATCGGATCTGCCTGCGAAGCTGGTGAACTTATCAGCACCATGATTAATTGTAAAAAGAAAGGCGATATAAATGAAAACCAGGAAAAGATTAAAGAAGTTGCCAGGTTTTATGATTTTCTAGAAATCCAACCGCCGTCCAATAACGAATTCATGCTGAGAGAAAAAATATTTAATGATGTAGAAGAACTGTACGAGTTGAACAAGAATATAGTTAAAATTGCCAGGGAACTAGATAAACCTTTCTGTGCCAGTGGTGATGTCCATTTTCTTGAACCCTGGGATGAGATATATAGAAAAATACTTATGGCAGGCCAGGGCTTTTCTGATATAAGTCAGCCACCATTGTACTTCAAAACAACAGAGGAAATGTTGGAAGAATTCGAACATCTTGGAAAACAGGATGCCTATGAAGCTGTGATAGCAAATCCAGGTAAAATAGCTGCTGAAATTGAAGAGATAAAACCAATCCCTGATGACCTATACACTCCTGAAATACCCGGTGCCAACGGTAAAGTGAAGGAGATGACCTATAATCAGGCAAAAGAGATGTATGGTGATCCCCTTCCGGATATAATAGCAAATCGAATTGAAGAGGAGCTATCAAGTATTATCGACCAGGGCTATGCTGTTATCTACTACATAAGTTATAAGCTGACTAAAAAGTCAATGGAAGACGGTTACCTGGTGGGATCTAGGGGATCAGTAGGCTCTTCCCTGGTGGCAACATTGTGTGAAATAACAGAAGTGAATCCTATGCCGCCACATTACAGATGCCCTAGCTGTAAGTTTTCCGAGTTTATTCAGGACGGAAGTGTAGGAAGTGGGGTAGATCTACCCGATAAAAATTGTCCCAGTTGCACTGAGGAACTTATCAAAGATGGTTATGATATTCCTTTTGCGGTATTTATGGGCTTTCATGGCGAAAAGGTACCAGATATTGACCTGAATTTTTCGGGAGAGTATCAACCTAGGGCTCATGAATACATTGAAGAGTACTTTGGCAAAGAGTCGGTTTTTCGAGCTGGAACAATCGGTACTATTGCTAAAAAAACTGCATATGGTTTTGTCAGGGGCTATTATAATGAGCTGGGGAAGGCTCCAAGGCAGGCTGAAATTGATAGATTGGTGGAAGGTTGTACAGGGACCAAGAGAACCACAGGTCAGCACCCGGGCGGGCTTATGATTGTCCCCCAGAACATGGATATTCATAGTTTTTGCCCGGTCCAGCATCCCGCTGACAACAAAGATTCTCAGGTAAAGACTACTCATTTTGACTATGGAGCTATCAGCAGCAGGTTATTGAAGCTAGATGTCCTGGGTCATGATGTTCCTACTATAATTCACATGTTAGAAACTATGACTAGGGTAAATGCCCTGGAAATACCTCTTGATGATCAAGAAACAATTGAGATATTTTCAAAAACTGACCCTTTAGGAGTTTCCCAGGATGAAATTGGTTGCCCTGTTGGAACCCTGGGTATTCCCGAATTTGGCACTAGCTTTGTGCGTCAGATGCTTGAAGATACTAGACCAACCAGTTTTAGCGAACTTATCAGGATATCAGGCCTGAGTCACGGTACGGATGTATGGTTAAATAATGCCCAGGACTTAGTTGCCCAAGATAAAGTTGATTTGAACCAGGTCATATCAACCAGGGATGATATTATGGTATACTTGATGTACAAAGGCATGGATCCTCAAACTGCATTTACTATTATGGAACGGGTCAGAAAGTCTAAGGGGCTCCCTGATGATCTTATTCAAAAAATGAAGGATTTGGAGATACCCGATTGGTACATAGAATCGTGTTTGAAAATAAAGTACCTTTTCCCCAAAGCCCATGCTGTTGCTTATACCATGATGTCCTTCAGGATAGCCTATTTTAAAGTTTATCATCCTGCTGCATTTTATGCTGCCTTTTTTACCGTAAAAGCCGAAGATTTTGATTCTGATCTGGTAATAAAAGGGCCTGAAGCGGTAAATTCTAAATTAGAAGAGATAATCAATAAAGGTAATAATGCTACTCCTAAGGAGAAAAGTGAAGTAGTCGTACTAGAAGTTGTTAAAGAAATGTACACCAGAGGTATTGAGATTGAACCTGTGGATCTCTACAGATCTCATAGTAACAAGTTCAAGCTGACAGATGAAAATAAACTTCTTCCCCCTCTTGTAACCCTAAAAGGGTTGGGATTGTCTGTAGCAGAGCAGTTGGTTGAAAAAAGACAGGAAATGAAGGAGTTTTTATCCATAGAAGATCTTAAAAAGAGATGTAAAGTACCCAAAACTGCTATCGAAGTCATGAAAGAGCACGGGTGCTTAAATGAACTACCTGAAAATAATCAATTGAGTCTGTTTTAATTAACCTTATTGCACCGTTAGGTCTCTTGTGTTAGAATTACTATGGTAAGATACAAGATGTGGTCGCCATATCGCCCTGTCACAGAAGAGTGGGATTTTCCCACTCTTTAATCGTATATATAGAGTTAATCCGATTTTATGGGAGGTAGTGAAGGAGATGGGAAACAAAAAAAATACGGATGCCCTTAAAGAAACCCTAGAACCCAACATAAATAGGCTCGGTTATGAATTGGTTGAAGTCGAATTGATTAAAGAAAATGGCCAGTGGTTTTTGAAAATATATATTGATAACCCCGATGGAATTTCCTTAAATGATTGTCAAAAGGTCAGCCAGGAACTGGATTGGATTTTGGATGAGAAAGATCCCATTCCACATAGTTACTTTTTAGAAGTTTCCTCGCCTGGAGCTGAGCGACCTTTGAAAAAAGAAGAAGATTTTATCAGGTTTACGGGGAGAAAAATTAAGATCAGTACTTATAAACCCATTGATAATCAAAGAAAGTTCATTGGGGAACTTTTGGGTATGAACGAAGGCAAGGAGATTGTCATTCAGGCAGAAAATATTGGCGAAGTTTCCATACCTATGGATAATATTGCAAAGGCAAATCTGGTTATGGAGATTTAAAAAGGAGGTAATTAGTAGTGAATCCCGATTTCATAGGAGCTATTGAAGAACTTGAAAGGGAAAGAGGCATAGATAAAGAAGTGCTGTTTCAAGCTATAGAAGCTGCACTTATCTCTGCTTATAAAAGAAACTTTGATTCAGCTCAAAATGTCAAAATCGTGATGGAAAGGGAAACAGGAAATATACAGGTTTTGAACCAAAAGAAGGTTGTAGAAGAAGTAAACAATGAACAAGAAGAAGTCAGCCTTGAAGATGCTAAGAAGATTCGGCCCGATTATGAAGTGGGCGATATAATAGAATATGAAGTTACGCCTCAAAATTTTGGCAGGATTGCAGCTCAGACGGCTAAACAGGTAGTGATTCAAAGGATAAGAGAGGCCGAGAGGGAGATAGTCTTTGAAGAGTATGTTCATAAACAGGATGATATAATTACAGGCATAATACAGAGGAAAGAACAAAACAATGTAATAGTGGATCTTGGAAAGGTTGAGGCGGTTATACCTCCTTCCGAACAGATGGAAAGCGATAAATATGAGCAGGGAGAGCGGATAAAAGCTTATGTTGTTGAAGTAAAAAAGACCACTAAGGAACCTCATGTAATGCTATCTAGGACCCATCCAGGCCTTATTAAAAGGCTTTTTGAGTTGGAAGTACCCGAAATATTTCAGGGTGTTGTAGAAGTTAAATCGGTGGCAAGAGAAGCTGGCCACAGGTCAAAAATAGCAGTAAATTCTCGACAGGACGAAGTTGACCCCGTAGGCAGTTGTGTTGGCCCAAAAGGAAGCAGGGTACAAACCATTGTAAAAGAACTTAACGGAGAAAAAATTGATATCGTTAAGTGGTCTGAGGACCCCAGGGAATTGATTTCTAACTCCCTTAGCCCTACCAGGGTGATTAAAGTGGATATTGAAGAAAAAACTAATTATGCCAGGGTAGTAGTACCTGATGATCAACTTTCCCTCGCTATTGGGAAGGAAGGTCAAAATGCCAGGCTTGCTGCCAAGCTTACTAACTGGAAGATAGACATTTTGAGTGAATCTAAGGCCTTTGAGCAAACGGAAACTGGTGATTTAAATGAAGTCCCTTATGATGCTATGCCTGAATATTCCTCAGAGAGCGATTTTGAATTAGATGATTCTCCAGGAAAAGATGATGATGATGATAAGGATATCGAAGGCATGGAAGATTCCGATCCTGCCCTCGACACATCGGATACAAGGACGGAGGAATAGTCAAGAGGAGGGGGAACATAGGTATGGCTAAGAAAAAGAAAAAAATACCTACCAGACTTTGTATTGGATGTCAGAATAAGAAACCTAAAAGAGAGCTTGTAAGAGTAGTAAGGACACCGGAAAACGAGATAAAGCTTGATAGAAGTGGAAAAGTGAACGGACGGGGAGTATATCTATGTACGGAAGTAAATTGTTTAAATGAAGCATTCAAAAAAAAGAGATTTCAGAAATCCCTTAAGAGGGAATTAAAGAATACTGAAAAAGCTGAAATTGAAACAGAGTATGCTGAAATTTTGGATAAAGATGAAGAGTAAAGACTCTATCAAGATTTAATATCGAGGAGGGCAATAAAATGGAGGTGTAATAGATGGGAAAGGTAAGGGTATACCAGCTTGCTAAAGAATTAGGAATTAATAGTAAAGAATTAGTGAATACCTTGCAAGAATTAGATATTTCCATAAAGAATCATATGAGTACTATAGATGAAGAAGAAGCATCTACGGTGAAAGAATTGTATGGCATAGGTGAGGAGGAAAAAGAAGAAGCTGAAAAAGTAGAAGAGGCACAAGATGAAGGACAAAAAAAGCCCGATAAAGATAAAACAGCAGGTAAAAAGCAAACCCAAAAAGGAAAAGAGAAAAAGGGTAAAGGTAAAGAAAAAGGTAAAGAAAAGGTTAAGTCAGAAACTAAAACTAAGGAACCGGGAGAAGGTTCTTCTGTTAAAGTAAGCCTTCCGGTAACAGTTGGCGAGTTGGCAGAAAGTGTTGGCACAAACTCTTCTAATTTGATTACTAGCTTGATAAATAAGGGTGTCATGGTAACAATAAACCAAAACCTTGATGAAGATACGCTAAAGTTGTTGCAAAAGTATTATGATTTTGAGATAGATGAAACACAAGAACAGGAAGATGAAGATGAGTTGTTACTTATAAATGAGGGTGAACCTGTAGGAGAAGCGGTTGAACGCCCTCCTGTTATTACCGTTATGGGTCATGTCGATCATGGTAAGACAAAAGTCCTTGATAATATCAGAAAAACAAATGTAACTGAAACAGAAGCTGGTGGTATAACACAGCACATCGGAGCTTATAGGGTTCTGTATAATAACAAAAGCATAACATTTTTGGATACACCCGGGCATGAAGCTTTCACCGCCATGAGGGCAAGGGGAGCTCAAGTTACAGATATAGCAATCTTGGTTGTAGCAGCAGATGATGGAGTTATGCCCCAGACTGTTGAGGCTATTAATCACGTAAAAGCTGCAGGGGTATCTATGATCGTGGCGATAAATAAAATAGACAAATACAATGCCAACCCTGATAAAGTAAAACAGGATTTGATGGAGTATGGATTGGTACCTGAAGAATGGGGTGGGGAAACTATTTGTGTTTCCATTAGCGCTCTCCAAGGTGAAGGTCTTGATGAGCTTCTAGAAATGATTGTGCTGGTAGCAGAAATGAATGAACTAGAAGCGTATCCTGAAAAGAAAGCTGAAGGAACGGTGATTGAAGCTGAGCTTGACAAAGGCAGAGGGCCTGTAGGAACAGTTCTGGTTAGGGATGGGACTTTAAAAGTCGGCAATTCCCTGGTTTGTGGTAATACCTATGGCAGGATAAGGGGTATGATCGATGATATCGGCAAAAAGATCAAAGAAGCTGGGCCTTCCACCCCTGTAGAAATTCAAGGTCTAGCAGATGTGCCTCAAGCAGGAGAACCCTTTAAGGTTGTTGACAATGAAAAAATTGCTAGAAGTATATCTGAAAAGAGAAAAGAAAAGCAGAGAGAAAAAGAGCTTGCTAAGAAGCAAAAGATTTCTCTGGATGATATTTATTCCCAAATTAAGATGGGTGAGATTAAAGAACTGAATATAATTATTAAAGGCGATGTGAGAGGTTCTGTGGAAGCTTTAAGAAAAAGTTTGTTAAACCTCAATGAAGATATGGAAGAAGTTAACTTGAAAGTTATCCATGGAGGAGTTGGGGCTATCACAGAAAGTGATATCATGCTTGCAAATGCTTCTGATGCAATAGTAATCGGCTTTAATGTTAGACCGGAACCAAATAGTAGAAAATTGGCTGAAAAAGAAAACATTGATATCAGGTTGTACACGATCATTTATGAGGCTATTGAGGATGTAAAATCTGCTATGACTGGTCTATTAGACCCTGAATATAAAGAAGAATCCCTAGGAAGAATTGAGGTAAGAAAAGTGTTCAAAGCTTCTGGAATAGGGAATATAGCAGGCTCTTATGTTCTCGAAGGAATTGTTACCAACGATTCCAATATCAGGGTTGTTAGAGATGGTATTGTGATTCAAGAAGATGAAATAGAATCCTTAAAGCGCTTTAAAGAAGATGCCAAAGAAGTCAAAAAAGGATTTGAATGTGGGATACTCTTAAAGAGCTTTAGGGATGTTAAAGAAGGAGATATATTAGAAGCTTACAAGTATAAAGAAGTGTCTAGGACTTAAGGTTTCTAAAGTAGAATTTTTAATTTTATTGTAAAGAGGATGGTGAGTATCACTTGAGTACATCCAGGAAAAATAGAATGCAAGAAGAAGTCAAGAAAACTGTGAGTGAGATCGTTCAAAAAGAAGCTAAAGATCCTGATATTGGTTTTGTAACAGTAACGAATGTTGAATTATCAGGTGATTTGCGTCATGCAAAAATCTATGTGAGTATCTATGGTGATGAAACCCAGCGACAAAAAACCTTGGATGCCTTGGAAAGAGCCACAGGATTTGTCAGGAGCGAACTTGGAAATAGAATGAGGTTTAAGCATGTACCGGAAGTTGTATTCAAATTTGACGGTTCTATAGAGCATGGTGATAACATAAACAAGATCTTAAGAGAATTGGACCTGGGAAAAGAAGATAGTGAGGAAAAGGCTGATGACCATGAATGAAGAAAAAATAATAGACGCATTTAACGATCTGGATGAATTTATAATTACATGCCATCAAAATGCAGATGGAGATGCTATAGGATCATCCAATGCTCTAGGACTTTTTTTACAAAAATATGGGAAGAATTGTAAAGTTATCTACCCTGAAGAAGTCCCAAGTAAGTACACATTTTTGCCCAAACCAAACAATGCTATCACTTTTGATGAATATGCTTACGAAAATGAAATAAGGACTGAAGGTCTTATTGTGCTTGATTCAAGTGATAGTGGTAGAGTTGAAGCTATTCTAAAAAAGATAAAGTATGAGTCTTTAATCAATATCGATCATCATCCTACAAACTCATTTTTTGGTGATTTGAACCTGGTAGAACCCGAAAAATCAGCAACTTGCCAGGTGTTGTTTGATTTGTTTGATTATTTCAAGGAGAATCCGGGTATTGAGATTGACCATGATATTGCGATGAATTTATATGCTGGAATAATGACCGACACTGGTTCTTTCAAATTTGAAAATACTAACTCCAATACTTTTGAAGCCGCTTCCAAACTGGTAAGTTACGGAGTTTTGCCCCATCATGTAAGCGGACAAATATATGAATCAATGCCCGTTAAAACATTCAACCTTGTCAGGGAATTAATTAATACTTTAACACTAAGTGAAGATAAAAAAATTGCCTGGATTTCATGTTCTAAAAGCTTACTGGATAAGTACGAAGTGGGCCCTGAAGAACTAGAAGGTGTGATAAATTATCCCAAAAGTCTGGAACCTGTAGAGTTTGCAGTTTTTTTTAAGGAAACTGAAGAAGGGTATACAAAAATAGGGATGAGGTCAAAAACCATGGATGTAAGCAAAATAGCCCTGGAATTTGAAGGCGGGGGTCATAAAAGGGCTGCAGGATGCTTTTTGAAGGAATCCTTAGATAAATCAAGGGAGAGGATTATAACCCGGTTAAAAAAAGAAATCCATAGTGAGGGGAAATTAATTGAAAGGGATAATTAATCTTCTCAAACCCCCTAGAATGACATCTCATGATGTAGTAGATAAAGTGAGAAAAAAATTGAAGCTAAAAAAGGTGGGTCACACAGGCACGTTGGATCCCGGGGCATGTGGAGTTCTCCCTATAACTATAGGTAAAGCTACAAAAGTCAGCGATTTCATCATAAATACAAACAAGGAATATATTTTTGAGTTAACCCCGGGAATTTCCACTGATACTTTAGATGACGAAGGTGCTGTGGTAGAGAAAAGACCAGTAACAAAAGAGAATATATCAGAATTAATCAGAACTTATCAGGATTTTATCGGTACATGCTATCAGTCTCCTCCCATGTATTCTGCGATAAAAAAGAAAGGAAAAAAGCTGTATGAATATGCTAGGGCCGGGGAAACCGTTGCCAGGGAAAAAAGAGAAGTGAAAATTTTTGACCTGAAAATTTTGGATAGGTATACTCTCAAGGATATGGAAAGGTTTTTGTTTAAAGTTGAATGTTCTAAAGGTACTTACATAAGGGTTTTAGCTGAAGACTTGGCAAGGAAAGCTGGTACAGCAGGTTACATGTCTTTTCTGTTGCGAACGGGGACAGGTGATTTCAGAATTGAAAATTCTGTTAGGCTTGAAGACTTTGTTAATCAACCCTATGGGGATAAACTAAAAAAATATATATTACCCATGGACAAGGCTCTAATGGATTTCCCCTATATAATTTTGGACTCACGTCAGAGTAAGATGTTTGTAAATGGTAACCTGGTGAAATACGAGAATGATCAAATATATGGCAGAAAAGATGAAAATTATTGTTCTGGTGCTCTATTTTACAGGGTATATGATCTCGAGAATTACTTCTTGGGCCTAGGTAAGATCATGGATCAACAAAAAATAAAGCCTGAAAAAGTTTTGGTTTAAACAAAGTAGTTGTGAGAAAAGGTGAGATTATATGAAAATTGTATCCTATGACAATTATATCAACAAACAAACTAGAAAGAAAAATTGGTTAGCCCTGGGAAACTTCGATGGTGTTCATAAGGCCCATGAAAAAATATTAAGGGATGCAGTTAAATGGAGTGAAAAATATAACTTCACCCCCGGAGTTCTTTTATTTGATCCCCATCCGGAAGTTTATTTTAACGGAAAAAAAGATTTTTTACTAACTAGCTTTGATGAAAAAATTGAAAAGATAAGAAAATGTGGAATAAAATTAGCCATCACGAAATCTTTCGGATCAGAATTTGCTTCAAAGCCCCCCTATGAATTTGTGAAGTGGACTATACAAAAACTGAATGCTGTGGGAGTATCAATTGGTTATGATTTCACCTTTGGGAAAAAGAAGTTGGGAAGGGCAGATGATATGATAGCTTTTGGAAGGGCCCTGGGTTTTTTTACTTCTACTGTTCCACCGGTGAAAACCCCTGATGGGATCCCCGTAAGCAGTAGTTTGTGTCGGGAATTATTGAAAAAAGGCAAACCTGAAAAAGCAATGGAATACTTAAGTGAGCCATATAGCATAACTGGAAAAGTGATCAAAGGGGATGGTAGGGGAAGAAAGCTGGGCTTTCCTACTGCAAATATTTCGCCTCCACTTTATAAATTGCTTCCAAAGAGGGGAGTATATTTAGTAAAAGTTAAAAAGGATGATCAGATGTATTGGGGGATATGTAATATTGGGAAAAGGCCCACCTTTGATAAGAGAATGGATAACATCGAGATCCACTTACTGGATTTTAATGGTTCCATTTATGATCAACATCTTAGGTTATATTTTATTTCTTACATTAGACCGGAAATAAGCTTTACTTCATCTGCTGAGCTAGTGCACCAAATGGAACAAGATCTAAATTTTGCCAGAAACAAGATCTTGAAAACTTTACATTGAAATTTATTTATGATAAACTTGAAACGTCAACCTGGAGCTAGGATGGGCGTTCCTCCGGCGTTTGTCTTGGCTTCTGGCGCTTATTAAACTTAGGAGGTGAATTTTTTGAGTTTATCCAAAGATAAGAAACAAGAGATAATCGATAAGTACAAGTTACATGATTCGGATACCGGCTCACCGGAAGTCCAGATCGCAGTTTTGACTGAAAATATCAACACTTTAAACGAGCATTTAAAAGTCCACAAGAAAGACCATCATTCTAGAAGAGGACTTTTGAAAATGGTCGGTAAGAGAAGGAAGTTATTGGATTATCTTAAAAATGAATCTATCGACAGGTATGTGGAAATAACTAAAAAGCTCGGACTACGTAAATAATCAATAGTCTATGAAAGACTGCGAATAGAAGCGGGGACTTCCCGCTTCTATTTGAATAGTTTAATTATTAATACTAGTAATAGAGCTTTTTAAAAAAAGGGAGGTAATCAGATATATGCCCGAATATGAAATGGATTTATGTGGGGAGAAGTTGACCATTGAAACTGGCAAGTATGCCAAGCAGGCAAATGGGGCTGTAACGGTAAGGCATGGGAATACCGTTGTTCTTGTAACGGCAACAGCCTCTGATGAACCTAAAGAGGGTATCGACTTTTTTCCATTAACGGTGGATTATGAAGAAAGGCTTTATGCTGTAGGGAAAATTCCTGGTGGATTTATCAAACGGGAAGGAAGGCCTACGGATAAAGCCACCCTTGCAGCTAGATTGACAGACAGGCCTTTGAGGCCATTATTTCCTGATGGGTTTAGGAATGCAGTTCATATAGTAATTACTGTATTGAGTGTAGATCAGAACTGTTCTCCCGATATAGCTGGAATTATTGGCGCCTCTGCAGCTTTGACCATCTCAGACATACCTTTTAATGGTCCTATAGGTGCGGTTTTGGTTGGTAAAGACAATGGCGAGCTAGTAATCAACCCACCTTGTAGTGAGGAAGATGAAAGCGACTTGGACCTTGTAGTAGCAGGGACAAAAGATGCCATAATGATGGTAGAAGCTGGAGCTAACGAACTCCCAAAGGATGAGATGGTAGAGGCTATCTTAAAAGGTCACGAAAAGATTAAAGAAATAGTCGACTTGATAGAAAAAATGGCCCAGGAAAATGCAGTTGAGAAAATGGATGTTCACTTGGAACAACCAGAGGAAGAGCTGGTAAATAGTATTAAAGAATTTTGTCATGATAAGGTTAAAGAATCTTTGAATATAGTAGATAAGGCAGAAAGGGAAAAAGCTGTTGATGATCTAAAAGATGATGTCCTTGAGAACTTTATCGAAGAGGATTCTCCTCCAGATAAACAGAACAAGGTGAAGCAATCCTTTGAGAAGATCGTGAAAGAAGAAATGAGAAGGATGATAATTGAAAACAATCTCCGGGTAGATGGTAGAACCCAGGATGAAATCCGAGAGATTTCTTGTGAAATTGATTTACTTCCAAACACCCATGGTACAGGTCTATTTACCCGGGGACAGACCCAAGTCCTCGATGTGTGTACCCTTGGTGCCCTTGGCGATATGCAGAGGCTTGACGGATTGGATCTAGAAGAATCCAAAAGGTATATGCATCACTATAACTTTCCTCCATTCAGCGTAGGTGAAGCTGGATTTATGAGAGGCCCAAGCAGAAGAGAAATCGGACATGGAGTTTTAGCTGAAAGAGCTTTATCCCCTATGATTCCACCACA
Organism: uncultured Clostridia bacterium; assembly: GCA_964498995.1. Taxonomy (GTDB): domain Bacteria; phylum Bacillota; class Natranaerobiia; order Natranaerobiales; family Natranaerofabaceae; genus Natranaerofaba. The sequence continues at coordinate 48,530 of CAZCIZ010000004.1, forward strand.
AGAAGAATTTCCTTACACTATCAGGTTAGTGAGCGAAGTCCTTGAATCTAACGGATCAACCTCAATGGGAAGTGTCTGTGCTAGCTCTTTATCCTTGATGGATGCAGGAGTACCGATTAAGCGGCCTGTATCTGGAATAGCCATGGGGCTGATAAAAGAATCCGATGATATTGCCATATTGAGTGATATTCAAGGAATTGAAGATTTTCTTGGAGATATGGACTTTAAGGTGGCTGGAACTGAAGAAGGTATTACTGCCCTTCAAATGGATATAAAGATCCAAGGGATAACAAGGGAGATCTTGGAGAAAGCAATTACCCAAGGTCAGCAGGGATATCTATATATTCTAGATAAGATGAAAGAGGTTATAGATAAGCCAAGACCTGAACTTTCACCCCAAGCTCCCAGGGTTATTACTAAAAGCATATCTCCTGACAAGATAAGAGATGTAATAGGTCCAGGAGGGAAAATGATCAACAAGATCATTGATGAGACAGGGGTGAAAATAGATATAGAATCCGACGGCAAAATCTATATTGCATCGAGTGATGCAGAAAGTGCAGATCAGGCTCTTAAGATAATTGATCAGTTGACCAAGGAAGCTAAACCGGGAGATATTTTCCTAGGGAAGGTTACTCGGACAGAAAATTATGGTGCCTTTGCTGAGATCTTGCCTGGAAAAGATGGGCTGATCCACATCTCCAAACTAGCTGAAGAAAGAGTGAATAAAACTGAAGATGTGGTCAAAGTAGGAGATGAAGTTTTAGTGAAGGTGCTAAGCATAGATGATAAAGGCAGGATTAATCTTTCGAGAAAAGACGCCATTGAAGATAAGGATAAGGATAAGGATAAAGAGAAAAACAAAGATAAAGATAAGGATAAATTTAAAAATAAAAGCAAAAAAACATAAACCAACAGGGTTTATGTTTTTTTATGACCTTTATTCTAAATTGACCATTGGATTAATTCATAATATTTACTTTACTAGTTTATAATCCATTATTCATATTTATTTGCAGATAAAAATATATTGAAATAAAGAATTTTAATTTGATTCAAAGTGGTGAATTTTATTGAAAAGAATATTGTATGGTTTTGTCTTTCTGGTGACAGTTTTTTTCCTATCATACTTTTTTTTATTTCCCGGCTTTGATGGAAGCCCTGATGATGCAGATGTTCAAAAGGAGAAAAAAATTTCTCCCGGAGTGAAGTTTGATGAATATTCCATTGAAGAGGAATTAGGGAAGAAACCCCAGGAGAATGAATTGAAAGAATGGGTAAAAGCTCGTGCTTTAAACTATGAAATGCAACCAGAAAATGCCAGCATAGACCCGGTTACAGATGGGATAATACCTGGGCGATTAGGTGAAAAAGTCGACCTAGAAAAGACCATGGAAGCAATATATAATGCAGGAGAAGATGAGCTAGTAAAACCGGTGTTAAAAGAAATAAAACCGGATAAATCCATCGATGATCTAACTCCAGGCCCGATTTATAACGGTAACCCTAAAGAGAATAAAATTTCTTTTATCTGTAATGTAGCCTGGGGGAGTGAATACATCGTTGATCTCCTCGATGTTTTGGATGATCACCAGGTTAAAATTTCTTTTTTCCTGGAAGGACGTTGGGCTAGGAATAACCCTGAAAAAGTAAGGAAAATATATCAGAATGGACACGAGATTGGTAACCATGCTTATAGTCATTATAATATGAGTACAATCGATAGGGACTTGATTAAGGAAGAGATAGAAAAAGCCAATGATACTATTAAAAACATTTTGGACCTCCAGGTAGAATTGTTCGGACCTCCAGCAGGGGATTTTGATCAAAGAGTGATTGAAGAAGTGGATGAACTGGGGATGTATACGATTTTGTGGAGCATTGATACTGTAGATTGGATGGAACCCGGGGTAGAGAATATGGTAAATAAGGTCCTTGAAAAAGCTCATCCTGGTGGATTTATCCTTATGCACCCTACTGAAGATACAGTTAAAGCCATTGACAATATCATCCATCAACTAAAAGATGATTCTTTTAATATAGTTCCAATCTCCAAGCAGCTGGAGGTGTGAGTTTGAAAATCAGATTTTTTTCGTTTATTTTCACAAAAAATTCTATGGTGGCTTTAATTTCACTTATAATTGTCGGTAGCCTGGTGATAAAATTTGATGGTGTAGAAAGGGCTCAAAGAATCATTTATGGTGTAGAAAGAGGAGTTTACCTTGATGAAATAGAAATGGAAGGATTATTCCAAGAAGAAGTTGAAGAGATTGTCGAGGATCTGGCAAAGGAAATTGACAAACCCTATAGGGATGCATATATTGATGAAGAAACCGGTGAAGTAGTCGACGAGGTAGTAGGTGAAAAAGTACTGGTTGATAAAACTGTAGATAACATAATGGAAGCCTCAAAACATAGCGAAGTAAAGCTTGAAACCATTCCATTGTATCCAAAGTTACCTGCCCGGGTCTTAAAATCCATAGAACATGAAATTGCAGGTTTTTCAACGGGTCTTGGTCCTGGTGGAGGAAGAGGTCGAATAACAAATATAGAAGTGGCAACTGAAGAGATAAATAATACGGTTATTTGGCCTGGAGAGGTATTTTCTTTCAATGGAGAAACCCTTCCAAGAACTTGGGAAAGGGGATACCGATTTGCTCCCATTATTGTTGGCGATTCAGTTGTAAATGGGATAGGAGGAGGAGTATGTCAGGTTTCATCTACACTCTACAATGTTGCCCTTAACATGGGGCTTGAAATAGTCGAAAGATATCCTCACGGTCAACCTGTAGACTATGTAGCCCCGGGACGAGACGCCACTGTAGCGGGGGATTACCTGGACTTGAAATTTAGAAACGATACTGAGAATTTTTTGCTTATTAAAGGGAATGTAAGCGGTGGTATGGTTTCTTTTACTATGCTAGCAGATGATGAGGAGTTGTCAGCTGCTAACTAAAAGATAATAGTTAAAAGATAATTGCAAAAGTATAAGTAGGAGTTAAAAATGACCAATGGGAGGTTAAAAATGTATTATACTACTGAACTAGATAATGGAATTAAAATAATTGCGGAAAAAATGGAAAACATTAAGTCCGTATCTGTAGGTATATGGGTGAAAAGTGGCAGTAGATTCGAAAATCACAATTATCATGGGCTTTCTCATTTTGCTGAACACATGCTGTTCAAAGGGACTGAACACAGGTCTCCAAGAGACATAGCTAATGAGGCAGATGATATTGCGGCAGATTTAAATGCTTTTACCACAAGAGAATATACCTGTTTGTATTTGAAGGTCATGGATGAATATTTCGAAAGGGGACTTGAAATAATAGTTGATGTTTTCTTAAACTCGATATTTCCCGAAGAAGAAGTTGAAAAGGAAAGACAGGTTATTCTTGAGGAGATTAAAATGTATAATGATACTCCTGAAGATATAGTCCATGACTTGATCCTAGAAGCTTGTTATGATGGACAACCTCTATCATATAATGTTTTAGGTGATCAAGAATCAATTAAAGAAATTGATAGAGATATTCTTAGAGACTATTACAAGGAGGAGTTTTTATCGAGGGAGACGGTAATTGCAGTAGCAGGTAATATTGACCCCTCAAAAGCTTGTTCTAAGATAGAAGAATATTTTCACAAAAAAGGAAAAACCAGCACTTTAGAGAAAACAGGCAAAAAAACCCCAGAATACCGGGTTAACCATAAATCCTTCTATAAAGATATAGAGCAGGTGCACTATTGTTTGTCATTGCCGGGGCTATCTTATCAGGATGACAGAATATATCAATTAAGTCTATTGAATAATATCCTTGGAGGTAGTATGAGCTCTAGGCTGTTTCAAAATATAAGGGAGATTAACGGACTTGCATATACTGTCTATTCTTTTCCCCTGGCTTTTCATGATTGTGGGGTTATGATTATTTATGCTGGGATTAGTAAGGAAAACCTGAGACAAACCGGGGAGTTGATCTGGGAAAACATCGAGCACCTGAAAGGAGAAGATGAAAGCTTTAAGATTACAGCCAAAGAACTTGAAAGGGCCAAAGCTCAGGTTAAGGGCAGTATTATTTTTGGATTGGAAAGTACCAACAGCAGAATGATCAGACTGGGGCATTCCATGCTGTTAAAAGGAAAAGTTTTGACTCCGGAAGAAGTTATAGATAAAATCGATAATATAAAACTGAATGATTTAGAGATGGTGGCAAATGAGCTTTTTTTACCGGAAAAGCTATCAAGCTCCATGGTGGGGCCTGCTTGAGTCTGAGATTTAAAGTGATATTAATTATATTAATGTTGAAGAGGTGAAAAAAATGTCAAAGATGCTAATATACCAGGAGGAATATGCAAAAGATTTGCCGTTACCTCAATATAAAACCGAGGGAGCAGCAGGTATGGATTTATGCGCCGCTGTTGAGAACTCGGTTATATTAAAACAAGGTGAAAGAGCACTCATCCCCACCGGGATAAAGATACAGTTAAAATCGGACTTAGAAGCTCAAATAAGGCCTAGAAGTGGCCTTGCCGTTAATCATGGTGTTACATTACTTAATAGTCCCGGTACTATAGATTCTGATTACCGAGGTGAAATAAAGATAATCATGATCAACCACGGGGAAAGCGATTTTAATATAGAAAGGGGTATGAGAATAGCTCAACTGGTTGTCAGTAAGGTGATAAAACCGGAGATAAGACAGGTAAAAACTCCTGAAGAACTTCAGGAAAGTGATAGGGGCATAGATGGCTTTGGACATACTGGAACATTTTGATTAGCACTTGCAGGCGAAAACTATAAAAAGGATAAATTTGTAAAAACAAGGGTTGTTTCGAATAACCCTTATTTTTTTTGCTTGTTTTGCATATTTTTTATTGATCTTAAATTACAAGCTTAAGGAGTGTGATGAAGATTAAACTTCAACATCTAAGTAAAAAAGAAATAATAAACTATCATGATGGGTTAAAATTAGGACATTTTAGTGAGGTTGAATTGTTGATAGATCATAATACAGGTAAAATAAAAGCTTTTAAAATGCCGGAGAGAAGATTAAGTTTAAACAAAAAATCCGTCACTGAAATACCCTGGGAATCGGTTAAAAAAATTGGTATCGATTTGATTATAGTAGATGTGGAAACCTAAACCTCATTACTGGTTGTGGTGTAAAAACCCAAAACATGGGGAGTTGGTACAGAATAAAGAAATCCTATTTGGGAAAAATACTTTTTAGAACATTAAAAGGAGGTATTGCCATGAGCAAAACTGTGGTTGGAATTTTTGAATCCAATGAAAAAGCTAAATCAGCTGTAAACGATTTACGCGAAAATGGTTTTGGAGACAATGAAATTTCACTTATAGCAAGAGACAATAGGCAGCAACAGGAAGGAGAGCAAGGTGGGGAACAAGGTACAGAAGCCACCTATAATGATCAGAACCTGGGTGATGGCACTGCTACCGGTGGTGTCCTGGGTGGCCTCGCTGGCCTCCTTGCAGGAGTAGGTGCCCTGGTAATACCGGGTGTAGGTCCAATTATTGCAGCTGGACCTATTGCAGGAGTATTGACAGGCGCAGTGGCCGGAGGTCTTGCTGGTGGCTTGATCGATTACGGCATTCCAGAAGAAAAAGGACAATATTATGAATCAAGGGTCAGTGAAGGAGATGTACTCTTGCTGATCGAGACCAGCGAAGAAAAGGCCGATGAGGCATCTGAATTGTTAAAAATGGAAAATGCGGCTGAAGTTGAAGCATTTTCTCAAGGTTAAAATCAATAATCATATTTTTAAAGGTAAACTTGCTACCCCGGACTATCAGTTTTGATGGTTCGGGGTAGTTTTGTTTAACATAAACTTTTGTCAATACATAACATGTAATGACAAAAATTTTGGGAGGATGGAAATGGAAAACTTAACTGGATACTCTGTTGTAATATTGGGAGGTGATGACAGGGAACTACATCTTGCTAACTCCTTGGTATCGTCAGGTGCAAGAGTTTATACCGTTGGATTTGAAAAAACTAGATACAATATAAAAGCAAAAGCCATATACACTTTTAAGGATTGCTTTGATTTTGAAGATTCAGTAGATGCTTTAATACTGCCTTTTCCTGGGATAGATGCTAATTGGAATCTAAAATCAAAGTTTACAAATAGAGTTATTAATTTTAAAGATGAGTTAAACTCCTTAAATTTGCCTCCATTAACCTTGGTTGGGTTTGCCAAGGAAGAATTAAAAAAATTTTATCAAGACAAAAAAGCAGTTTTGATAGAAGTGGGGGATAAGGATGAAGTAGCAATTTTAAATTCTATCCCTACTGCAGAAGGAGCAATAGCTCTTGCAATAGAGAATACTCCTTTTACATTAGATGCTACCCCTGTGCTGATATTGGGGTTTGGAAGATGTGGTAAAACTCTTACCAGAAGATTAACTGGATTGAATGCCGAAGTAACGGTGGTTACCAGAAGTCTAGCTGATAGGGCTAGAGTTAGAGAGATGGGTGGATTTAGCATGAGCATGGATGAGTTAAGGACAGAAAACCTACAAAAATATCGCGTGGTCTTCAATACAGTGCCACAAAAGGTGTTGGATAAAGAAATAATTGGCAAATTATCCTTGACCTCGGTAATAATCGACATTGCCTCAGGCGAAGGAGGTACAGATTTTGAAGCAGCTAATAAGAGAAAGTTAAATGCTATTTTGGCTAAAGGTTTGCCAGGCAAGTATGCTCCTGAAACCTCTGGAAATATCTTATCTAGGGTTTATCCAAAGTTAATAAAATCTTTTCTCGGGAGGTGATACCAGGTGGAACTACAAAATGTAAAGGTCGCTTTCTGTTTAACCGGATCACATTGTACTTTTGACGATATAATTCCTGAAATTGAAAAAATGATTTATGAAGGTGCTATAGTACAGCCTGTGATTTCAGAAGCAGTAGATAATATGGATACACGCTTTGGTGAAGCAGTGGAATTAAAGCACAAACTTGTAAAAATAACAGGTAGAAAATTAATTAATTCAATAGTTTCAGCAGAACCAATAGGTCCAAGAGAGCTTGCAGATGTGCTGATCATTGCCCCATGTACAGGAAATACCATGGCTAAATTAGCTAATGGAGTAACCGATACCCCTGTTACCATGGCCGCTAAGGCTCAGCTAAGGAATGAAAAACCGGTGATAATAGCTTTAGCTACAAATGACGGACTAGGTTTGAATGGAAAAAATCTCGGTATGTTGGTTAATGCAAAAAATGTTTTCTTTGTCCCTTTTTATCAGGATAAACCCCTTAGAAAGCCAAACTCTATTATGTCAAATATGGAGCTAATCACTCCTGCAATTCTTCATGCATTGGATGGGAAACAATTGCAGCCCCTTCTATTATCTCCCGGAGAGGATTAAATAGAAAATGGAAATAATAGTGCAAAAATTTGGCGGTTCATCGGTTAAGGATAAATACATGCGCCAGATGGTGATAAATCATATTTAGGAGCTAAAAACTAGAGGTTTAGAAAAAGGTCGAGAGATCGACCTTTTTTTCGTGTTATCCTTGCTATATTTCTTTTGCTGCGTTATAATTTAGCTTAATGGTAAGAGACGGGTAAAAATGTAATAGGAGGTGCTAATATCATTTGCAAAATCCCGATAAATTGCAGATAATTCCTTTGGGCGGCTTAGGAGAAATCGGGAAGAACATGTTTGTCGTTAAGTATGGTAAAGATTTTATTATTATTGATGCGGGCCTTAAATTTCCTGAAGAGGAAATGTTAGGAGTGGATTTTGTTATCCCTGATTTTAGTTACGTACTGGATAACAAAAAAAACTTAAAAGGTATTTTTTTGACCCATGGTCACGAAGACCATATAGGTGCCCTTCCCTACTTATTAGAAAACGTAGATGTACCTATATATGGGACTAAATTAACACTTGGGCTTGTTGAGAGAAAGTTAAAAGAACATGGTCTTTCGAAAAAAGCAAAGTTGAAACAACTGAATCCAAATAATAAATTGCCATTTAGCCCTTTTGAAATGGAGTTTTTCAGGACGAATCACAGTATCCCTGATTCCATCGGAATGATCATTGGAACCCCAGAAGGCAAGATTGTGCACAGTGGAGATTTTAAATTCGATCACACTCCTGTAAACGGTGCAAAGGCCGATTTCAGCAAACTTGCCAAGTTGGGGGAAGAAAATGTCCTATGTCTTATTTCCGATAGTACCAACGCCGAAAATGAAGGTTTTACTCCAAGTGAGCGTGAAGTTGGCGAAACCTTTGATAGTGTTTTTAGGGAGGCGCCTAAAAGGGTTATAGTGGCTACTTTTGCTTCAAATATTCACAGGGTTCAGCAGATACTTAACTCTGCTAAAAAGTACGGTCGCCGGGTTGGTGTTGTAGGTAGAAGCATGAAAAATGTCATGGATGTGGCAAGCGATCTCAAGTATCTAAAAAATACAGAGGTTGTTGTAGATAGCATAGAGGAGTTTAATAACTTACCTCTAGAGAAAACAGTTCTGATTACTACAGGAAGTCAAGGAGAACCTATGAGTGCTCTTACCAGAATTGCCTCGGATGATCATGCCAAGATACAGATAAAACCTCAGGATACCGTGGTAATAGCTGCATCACCTATACCCGGGAATGAGAAGCTGGTATCTCGGAGTATAGACAATTTGTACAAAAGGGGTGCTAATGTCATTTATAAGGCGACCTCTGGAGTACATGTGTCTGGGCATGGGAGTCAGGAAGAACTTAAGCTAATGTTAAACCTGGTGAAACCAAGACATTTGATTCCTTTTCACGGCGAATACAGGATGATGGTACATCATAAACGGTTGGCTGAAAAACTTGGAATACCTTCGAACAATGTGTTTTTAGTTGATAACGGAGCTATAATTGAGTTTAAGGACAACAAAGGAAAAGTAAATGGCAAGGTTTCAGCTGGTAAAGTCCTTGTAGACGGACTTGGTGTGGGAGATGTTGGTAATATCGTGCTGAGGGATAGAAGGTTATTAAGTCAGGACGGTATATTGATTGTTGTTTTGACCATTGACAAACAAAACCTAGAACTTGTAGCAGGACCTGATATCATCTCCAGAGGATTTGTATACGTCAGGGAATCAGAAGAACTTTTAGATACAGCCAGGGAAAATGTAGTTGATGCTTTGAACAAGATGTCTAAAAATAAAATGAGTGAATGGCAGGCAATTAAAGGTACCGTTAAAGATGTTTTGGGTAACTTTTTATTCGAAAAAACCAGAAGACGTCCAATGATACTTCCGATTATAATGGAAATTTAACAGCAAACTAAAAATCAAATTTGAAAAACTGGTCTATGTTTAAATCGGACCAGTTTTTCAAGTTAATTTATATTTCACATTATAATTGCAAAGGGGTGTAAAGTATGCCTTATATGGCTACGATGGATAGGGTCGCAATCTATTATGAAGACAAGGGAGAGGGTAAGCCAGTTGTTTTAATTCACGGGTGGTCTGGAAGTAGAATTCAGTATGCTTTTTCTACACCTGTATTAAGCTCAAAATTTAGGGTCATAACATATGATCACAGGGGACATGGGGCATCTGAAAAGCCAGAGCATGGACTAACAATGAAAAGGCTTGCCATGGATTTGGAAGAGCTATTAGCACATCTTGACCTTAGAGATGTGGTGATTGTAGGATGGTCCATGGGTGCTCAGGTATTATTTGAGTATGTTAAAAATTTTGGCTGTGGCAGATTGGATAAGACAGTGATAATTGATATGACCCCAAAACTGATAAATGATGAGAACTGGAATCTGGGACTATATCATGGTGATTTTGACCATGAAGACAACCTACATGCACTGAGTACAATGTGCCATGACTGGGAAGATTATGCCGAGATGTTCATAAAAAAGGCTGCCCCGAAGTTGACTGCAGAAGAATTCCGACTGGCTTTTAAAGAAAGCAGAAAAAACATCCCACATATTATGTACGCTTTTTGGATAGCAATGGCTGCTGCTGACTATAGAGAGGAATTGAATAAAATTACCGTTCCAAGCCTTATCCTCTATGGAAAAGAGAGCACACTGTACACTCCTGAAACAGCGGAATATATTTTCAATGCTATTCCTGAATCTAAAAAAGTTGAATTTGAGAACTGCGGCCACATGTTGGTTTTGGAAGATCCGGAGAGATTTAATAAAGTCATAGAGGAATTTGTACAGAAGTAAAAGCAGGTCTTAATATGGCTCAAACATAATCTAATATAAAACTCACCGGATTTAAGTCTCCGGTGAGTTTTATTAATTTTTTTTATTGCTATTTTCTTGACTTCCATCACCATCTTCACCATCTTCTTCAACATCTTCATCCTCTGTTAGAGTCCAGCTTGGACAACCCGGTAGCTTTTCCCCAGGATTTTTTTCTGATACATTTTTGCAGGTATTGAAATGAAACTTCATTCTAAATAAGAAAAATGCAAGTATTATCAAAATTGGTATGGCTAAGAACAAAATATATATTGTTACCAACCTCCCCTATAAGCTTGTAAGTTAAGCTTGGCTTTCATCAATAATACTATGACAAGATCTTATCTGTCAACAATGCTTGTGAAACATTTTAAACACCTAAAAGTTATCAAAATCATCTTCATCAAAATCATTTTGATTTTTATCCTTTTGAACAGCCTTTTTTTGACTTGTCTTATTATCACCAGCTTTTATCCTGCCTGTATCTCCAATTTTAAAGTGTTCAACCAGTTCCTTTAATTCTTCAGCTTCTGAATTCATGGACTCACTTGAGCTAGCTATTTCTTCCACAAGGGAAGAGTTCTGCTGAGTGACCTGGTTAAGTTCTTCGATTGCATTCTGGATATCTTTTGCAGAAGTGGATTGTTCACTCATGGAAGAAGCTATTTCACTTATGATATCATTTACCTTTTGGGCGTTATTAACTACCTCGGTTAAGACATTTCTGGTTTCATCCATTAGCTTATTTCCTTTTTCTACTCGTTCTATACTACCTCCGATTAATTTTTCAATTTCTTGAGCTGAGTCAGCAGCTCTTCTGGCAAGGTTTCTTACTTCTGCTGCAACCACTGCAAACCCTCTTCCTTGTTCTCCTGCCCTTGCAGCTTCAACGGCTGCATTTAAAGCCAAAAGATTCGTTTGAAATGCTATGTCATTTACTTTTTCGATGATTTCAGAGATCTCTTGGCTGCTTGAAGTGATTTCCTGCATAGCTTCATCCATTTCTCCAACGATTTTTTCGCTATTTTGCACTGAACTCACTGTATCTTGAACAAGCTTGTCAGCTTCAGTAGTGTTGCTAGACGTGCTTTGCAGGTTTGAAGTCATTTCCTGAATTGTTGAGGATACTTCTTCAAGGGATGAAGCTTGTTCTTCGGTTCTTTGAGATAAGTCCTGGTTTCCTGATGAAATCTCTGTAGTGGAATGGGAAACATTTTCTGCTGAATCCTGGACCTGCTTAATGGTTTTGCCGAGGCTTTCTATAGCATTGTTTAAATTATCCGCCATTTGTCCGATTTCATCCTTGGAATCAATATCCGACTTGACTGTAAAATCTCCTTCAGCTAGATCTTCAGTGAGGTCACTAATTTTCTGCACTGGTTTTACAATTGTTGTGGCTACTAGGTATGCTGCCACAGCAATAGCGATTGCTGAAACTGCAATAATAGGTATGAGCATGTTTCTCATAGCGGCCACTCCCTGGAATGCTTCATCAACATCGAGCTCAACGATCAAGCCTACTGGCTCATCTCCAAGCATGGTTACTTCTACTTGTCCAAGGACCATTTCACCCCGGTACTCTTCGTATTCATCAGCTGCGAAAAAGTCCAGGTTGCCCTCTCTGATTGGTTCGGAAAGAAGCTCTATGGCATAAGTGTCTATTCTTTCTTCTAATGCTGCTCCCTCGGTAAACTCACCAATCATAGTGTTGGTTAACAAAAGTCCATCAGAATCTACAAGATAAGCATCAGCAGTAGCCCCCAGTTCACCAAGTCCTTCATGGACGATTTCGTCAATGTTACGCTGCTGAAAAGTCATATTAGCTGTCCCGATTATTTCACCGGTTTGGCCTTCACTGTATATTGGGGTTGATATTACCAAGGTGTTCTCTTGTACTACATCAGAATAAAATAATTCCGACCAGGTAGTTTCTCCATCAAGAGCTCCCTGGATATAGTCTCTATCATAAAGATTTGACCCTATTACTTCATCTCTAGTGCTATATACGGCCTCACCCTCTAGGTCAGTGATGAACACAAAATCATAACCGTATTCTTCTACCACAGTTTCACTGATATTTTCCATGTTTTCAAGATTTTCTTCCCACTCTTCTGAGTCAGTATCCCAGTCTAGTTCTTGTAAAACATTCATGCTTTGATATATATCCGATGTGTTTGCGTAAACTCTAACATCTCCTTCTCTTTCAAGAAAAAAGCTTTCAAGTTCAGCATCGGCTAACCCGGCATACATATCCAAGGCTCCAAAAACTTCTTCTCGTATTTCCCTCTCAGCACTACGGTATGACAAAAAACCTACAATTACTAAAGGTATTAACCCAACTACCAAAAATAAAACCATTAACTTTGTTTTTAGTCCCCATTTTTTAAAAAACATATCTTGCCTCCAATCTAATTTATTGATAACTGAAATCTAGGTATTTACAAATGTATTACTTAGTAATTTCTTATGTATAATCGACAAATCCTTCTTTTTTTCCATAAAATCAACATGGACTTTAAAAAATGTTATAATGATAAAAAAACAAGCTTTAATTTGATTGCATAATGAAATATTTACTTGGAGGTTTTTTGTTTGGGTTCTAAAATTTTGCTTGTAGATGATTCTAACTTTATCAGGTTTCAGTTTAGAAACCTGTTAGAGTCAGAGGGATATGAGGTATATGAAGCGGCTGAGGGACGTCAAGTGACCAACCAGAACTTTGACAGAAGTACAAGGTTAGCAGATATTGATCTGGTTTTATTGGACTTATATCTACCGGACATAGATGGTACTAAAGTTTTAAAGTTTATTACTAGTAATCACCCTAATATACCTGTGATGATGATCAGCGCCGAAAAACAAAAAAACAAGATAATAGAGCTCATAGATATGGGAGCCAGGGATTATCTTGTTAAACCTGTTGATACTTTAATTTTAATTTCAAGGATACAAAAACACCTTTCTGAAGAAAAGTCTATTATTACTTCTAGGAAAGAGGAGGGCGAAAAAACCGATGCTGATTTGGAAAGGGTTATGCTAGAAGAGATAGACAGGGCTATAAGATCTAATTCCTCCCTTACTATCTTGAGGGTTATTGGTGAAATAGAATTTTTAGAAACACTTTATGAGATTTCTAGGGAAAAACTAAGACGTATAGATACGACTCACTATATTAAGAACGAACTCTTTTTAATCCTGCCCGTTACCGATGAACAGGGAAGTGAAATAGTAAAGGATAAAATAGTAGGCCAGCTAAATGATTCTTCTCAAATAAGCTTTAAGAGGATTATATTTCCCCGGGATGTGTCCTCAAAAGAGCTGATAGAAGGATATAAAGTCGAATCAATTTACCAAGAGTTAGTGGATAAAATTAATCAAAATTAGTTTTCTTAAAAATGCCCTTCTATAAAAAGGGGTTTAAGCTGTATATTTTTTAATGCTCCTCGACAGGTGTCAGAGAGTAGGTCTATTCGGCTGATCAACATGGTACTTTCTTTAAAATTATCAGAGTTGAACTTGTCTTTAAATCCAAAGGGGACAAAGAAAATCCCTTTCTTGTCAAATAAATCAAAAATAAGTTTTAAATATGTGCTGTCCACTATTGTTTCAGTTTCTAATGCTATAATTATCTGGTTGAAAAACGAATTAGAAGATGAATTTGAAGAAAGTAAAGAAGCTAATCTATTAAGAAGTTCCTTAGATGGAGCAAATACTACCGACAAATCCAGGGCTTGATCTTCAAACAATTTGTCTTTTTTATTCTCCTTTGTTAACTCAATTGTTTTTTCTGGAAATATTATTGTTTTTGCCTTCTGATCTGACAATATTTCAATTTGTTCCAATATTTTTTTATCTTGAAGCTTTTTTAAGGGTGTAATTATCCCTATGGTTTTTGAGTTCAAAAACAAAAAGCACACCTCCCTTGTCATTAATATATTCTATGCAGAATAATTTTGGAAGGTGTCCTTTTGATTTGGACGATTTTGCAAATCCTTGTGAGCGTTGGTATTTAGCAAGCAATCTATCAATAATAAAACACAAGTATTTACGATTAAACTTCATGTACCTCTTATTTTCGTACTAACTTCCCATGTTTTGACTTTCAGACCACAACCAGTAATGAAAATAACTGA